>CP032507.1:1726666-2038333 GCA_008375315.1 Ectothiorhodospiraceae bacterium BW-2
TCGGCCTGATAGTCGCTCAGTCGAGTCAAATTGGCACCAATTTTTTGCAGGTGGAGCCGCGCTACCTCCTCATCCAGATGTTTTGGCAGAGTATAGACCTGATTTTGGTACTCATCCCCTTTAGTCCACAGTTCGATCTGGGCCAGTGTCTGGTTAGTAAACGAGTTAGACATCACAAAACTGGGGTGGCCGGTGGCGCAGCCTAGGTTAACCAGTCGCCCTTTAGCTAGCAGAATAATACGCTTACCATCGGCAAAGATAACATGATCGACCTGCGGCTTAATCTCATCCCACTGGCACTTCTCCTCTAAAGAGGCGACATCAATCTCATTATCGAAGTGGCCGATGTTACAGACAATCGCTTGATCTTTCATCTGCGCTATATGGTCGTAACGGATAACATGGAAGTTGCCGGTGGCGGTGACGAAGATATCGCCTTGAGAGCAGGCATCCTCCATTGTGACCACCCGATACCCCTCCATCGCCGCCTGTAGGGCACAAATGGGGTCGATTTCGGTGACCCAGACGGTAGCGCCGAGACCACGCAGCGACTGGGCGCACCCTTTACCGACATCGCCATAGCCGAGCACGACGGCAATTTTGCCGGCAATCATCACATCGGTCGCCCGCTTAATGCCATCGACTAGCGACTCACGGCAGCCGTAGAGGTTATCGAATTTCGATTTGGTGACCGAATCGTTCACATTAATCGCCGGAAACGGTAGCTCACCCTTGTCGGCCATCTGATAGAGACGGTGAACGCCAGTCGTTGTCTCTTCGGTGACGCCGCGAATATTCTTCAAAATAGTGGAGTACCAGTTCGGTTGCTCGCTCAGACGCTGCTTAATTGCCGCATAGAGTACTCGCTCCTCCTCAGAGGTGGGGTGATCGAGCACCGAACTATCCTGCTCCGCTTTCGCGCCGAGGTTGATAAGCAGCGTGGCATCGCCGCCATCGTCCAGAATCATATTGGGGGTACCGCCATCGGCCCACTCCATAATCTTATGGGTATAGGCCCAGTACTCCTCCAGCGTCTCCCCCTTATAGGCGAAGACCGGAATGGCCTGTGCAGCAATCGCAGCGGCAGCGTGATCTTGGGTTGAGTAGATATTACAAGAGGCCCAGCGCACTTCGGCCCCTAACGCAACTAAGGTCTCAATCAAGACCGCCGTTTGGATCGTCATGTGGAGCGAGCCGGCGATTCGTGCCCCCTTGAGCGGTTGGCTTTGGCGATATTTTTCGCGCGTCTGCACCAGACCGGGCATTTCGGTTTCAGCAATGGCGATCTCTTTGCGCCCCCAGTCGGCCAGCTCGATATTGGCAACATAGTAGTCGTTAGCACTCATTAGCACTCTCCTGATTTTTAAGATACTGTTCATTTAGCGAGCGCCGTTGAGGGTTAAATTTGAGTTGTACCCTGAGCCTGACAGGAGAGTGAAATTGGCAACCTGCTGCAGCGCCCCTCAGGGACAAAAATAGAGAGGCCATAGCAAATAGCACCATGGCCGGAAAAATAATTTAGGGTATTCCGGTAGCAGATGCAACCCGATTTGGAAATGAATTTGCCACTTTTGCCCAAAAAGTGTCGCAACCGTGGGGGGGATTGCTAAAATAGTGCCACTATGCAGCGAAAGAGGGGAGAGTGATGCCACTGGTTAATGCACGCGATATGTTACAACACGCCTACTATAACGGCTACGCCATCGGGGCGTTTGCTTTGGTGAATACCGACTTTTTAAGCGCTATTTTGCGTGCCGCAGAGCGGTGTCGAGCACCGGTGATACTTCGTCTGGCCGAGTCCCACTTTGATTACTTCGAGTTTCAGCCACTCATGGCGGCTGTCGAGGCGGCGGCAGAGCGGGCGTCGGTGCCGGTAGCGATCCACTTTGATCGTGGCACCTCGCTCGATGCGGCGATAGCGTCGATTCATTGCGGCTGCAATAGCGTGATGGTTGACACTTCACAGCTACCGTTTGCCGATAACTGCCGCTTGACTAAACAGGTCGTTGATATGGCGCACGCCTGCGGGATTGCGGTAGAGGGGGAGTTAGGCCGGATCGGTGATATTAGCGTGAGCGAAGCGACAGCCTACCTACAGCAGAGCGGTATCGACTCGTTAGCGATTTCGATTGGCACGGCACAGGCGCTCGATTTTGAGCGGCTGGAGGCGCTTAATCAAGCGCTGGAGATACCGCTGGTGATTGAGAGCCATCGCGGCTTAAGGGAGGATCAGTGTCGGCAGTTAATCGCTAATGGTGTGGCAAAAATTAACGACTATACCGCCCTCTCCGATGTCGCTGGAGCCGCCATTAGAGCCCAATGTAGCAGCGTGGACTCTTTAGGCTACACCCCTCTAACCTCAGGGGTAGTGGCGGCGATAGCCGCTGAGGTAGAGCGCTCTATTCGGCTCTGGGGAGGGACGGGGCAGGCTGAGGCGGTACTAGCCCAGAGTGAGGCATGGCTGCCGGTAGAGCATCTGATTATCTTTAATGTCAATGAGTTGGAAGATAGCGAGGCTGAGGCGATGATGCGAAAGGGAAAAGCTATTTTAGAGAAGATTCCCGGGGTAAGAGAGGTTGTGGTGGGAACTGCGGTGAAGTTAGATGCGACATATCGCTATACTTGGGTTGTCCGTTTCTGTCATCAGGCCGTTATCGATAGCTATCGTGACCATCCTGACCATTTAGCGTTTGCTAATAGCGACTTTAGACCGGTCGCCGCTGATCGAATCTCTATCGATTTTCAGGCGGTTTAGGTCAACACTCTCAGCTAGGAACTAATCAATTAATAGGACAATGGCGCGATGCTACTGATGATAGATAACTACGACTCCTTTACCTACAACTTAGTACAATACTTTGGCGAGTTAGGGGTTGAGGTAAAGGTGGTGCGCAACGATGCGATCTCCATCGCGGAGATTGAGCAGTTGCAACCGGCACAGCTTGTCATTTCGCCAGGGCCTTGTACCCCGACAGAGGCGGGAATATCAATCGAAGCGATTCGCTACTTTGGCGGTAAAATCCCGCTCCTAGGGGTCTGCTTAGGCCACCAAGCGATTGGCGAGGCGTTTGGTGGTCGCATCGTCCATGCAACAACGATTATGCACGGTAAAACTTCACCTATCTACCACCATCACTGCGGTGTGTTTACTCAACTGCCACAAGGCTTTGAGGCGACCCGCTACCACTCGTTGGTGATTGAACAGCAGTCACTGCCCGAGGTACTAGAGGTGACCGCTTGGACCGAAAATAGCGACGGCTCAAGGGAGGAGATTATGGGGGTGCGCCATAGAGAGCTGCCGCTTGAGGGGGTACAGTTTCACCCCGAATCGATTTTGACCGAGCATGGTCATCAACTACTGCGCAATTTTTTGGATAACTACGCTTAAGGAGTCTGCATGAGTATCGATATGGTAACGGCTATTCGCCGGATGGTGGATAGAAGCGCGTTAAGTCGCGCCGAGATGGAGCAGGTCATGGCGCTGATTATGACCGGGGAGGCGACACCGGCCCAAATTGGCGGCTTTTTAATCGGCTTGCGTCAAAAGGGGGAGACGGTCGATGAGATTACCGCTGCCGCCGCCGTCATGCGCAGACTAGCGACCGTCGTGACGGTGAGGGGTGATCGTGACCATCTCATTGATACCTGTGGCACTGGCGGTGATGCCTCAGGCAGCTTTAATATCTCTACCACGGTCGCACTGGTGGTGGCCGCCGCCGGTGGCCGGGTCGCTAAGCACGGTAATCGTTCGATCTCCTCCCGCTCTGGTAGCGCCGATCTACTCGAAGCGGCGGGGGTGCAGCTAGCCCTAACGCCAGAGCAGGTTGGCCAATGTATCGACGAGGTGGGGGTCGGTTTTATGTTTGCGCCGGCTCACCATGGTGCGATGAAGCACGCCATCGGCCCCCGTAAGGAGATGGGAGTGAGGACGATATTTAACCTACTCGGGCCGCTAACCAATCCTGCTGGAGCGCCGAATCAGCTACTAGGGGTCTTTGATGCGATTTGGGTGGAGCCGATAGCAGAGGTGCTGCAGCAGTTAGGTAGCCGTCACGTGATGGTGGTTCATGCCGAAGATGGCCTAGATGAGATAAGTATTGCCGCAGCGACAAAGGTGGCGGAGCTGAAACAGGGCCAGATTAGTACCTATTGCATCACCCCAGAGCAGTTTGGTCTGCAGCGCTCTTCCCTAGCCTCGATTCAGGTCGATGGGGTCGAGGAGTCGCTAGCGATGGTGCAGTCGGTACTTAACGGGGAGTTAGGCCCAGCCCGCGATATTGTGTTGTTAAATGCAGCGGCCGCGCTCTATCTCTCCAATCTAGCGGTCGATATGGCCGCCGGTGTGGCCAAGGCCGCTAGGGTGCTCGATAGCGGTGCGGCGGCCAATCGATTGCGGCAGTTGGCCGACTTGACCCAAAAGCTAGCTAACGCCTCATGAGTAGCGACATTTTGCAACGAATTTTGGCGAGAAAAGAGGAGGAGAATCGCCAGCGCAAACAGCACTCTCCCCAGTCGCTGCTTGAGGGTAGGTTAGCGAGCGCCTCAGCGCCAAGGGGGTTTATTCGGGCGTTACAGCAGCGCATCGCCGGTGGTGAGGCTGCTGTTATCGCCGAAGTGAAAAAGGCGAGCCCTAGTAAAGGGGTGATTCGCCCCGACTTTAATCCAGCCCAGATTGCGCAGAGCTATCAACAAGGAGGGGCGAGCTGCCTGTCGGTATTGACCGATAGCGACTTCTTTCAGGGCTCAACCGAAGCGCTCCAGCAGGCGCGAGCCGCGTGTGAGCTACCGGTTCTGCGCAAGGAGTTTATTATCGATCCCTATCAGCTCTACGAAGCGAGGGCGATGGGGGCCGATGCGGTGCTGCTAATTGTGGCGGCATTAGAGCAGTCTCAGCTACGCGATCTAGCTGCTTTGGCGACGGAGTTAGAGCTCGATATCTTAACGGAGGTACATAATCGGCAGGAGCTAGAGCGGCTGCTAGCGCTCGATTTAACGCTAGTGGGTATTAATAACCGCAATTTGCGCACCTTTAAGACCTCATTGCAGACCACTTTAGAGCTATTAGAGAGAGTGCCCGCTGATAGGTTGGTGGTGACCGAAAGCGGAATCCATACTGCTGCCGATGTTGCTCTAATGCGACAGCATGGGGTCAATGCTTTTTTGGTGGGAGAGGCGTTTATGCGGGCCTCGGAGCCGGGTGAGAAGTTGGCGGAGCTATTTGCATGATAGAGCCGATAGAGCTGCTATCGCCGCTAATTGAGGCGGTTAAGGCGGTGGCAAAGCAGCACGGTTTAGAGCATGTAAGCGCGATTAAGGCGGAGCAGAAGCGGGATGGCTCGGTGGTCACGGCGGTCGATCTGGCCCTACAACAGCAGTTGTTACAGCAGCTACAGCAGCTCACTCCCGATATTGCCGTACTGGCCGAGGAGATGGTACCAGAGCTGCAGCAGCGGCTGTTGGCGACACACGACTATCTTTGGGTGGTCGATCCACTCGATGGCACCACCAATTTTGCCGCCGGATTGCCTTGGTTTGCCATATCGGTCGCGCTACTCTATCAACAGCAGCCGTTATTAGGGGTGATCTATGATCCGCTTAGAGAGGAGTGTTTTAGCGCTATCGCTAACGGCGGGGCGTGGTTAAATCGAGAGCCGATAGCGCCGTTGCGGCTCCCTACGCAGCTAGCGGAGGCGATCGGCCTTATCGATTTTAAGCGGCTATTGCCCTCGTTGCGCTGGCGACTTAGCGATAGGCCGCCCTATACTTCGCAGCGCAGTTTTGGTTCCGGTGCCCTCGACTGGTGCTGGATAGCGACGGGCCGCTGTCATCTCTACCTGCATGGGCGGCAGAGTTTGTGGGATTACGCTGCAGGATGGCTCATCTTGCAGCAGGCCGGTGGGGAGAGTTTGACGCTGGAGGGAGAGCGGCTCTTTGCGCAAGGCTTAGAGAGGTGCTCAGTGGTTGCCGCGAGTAGTTCGGCGCTATTTGAGCTGTGGTATGGCTGGGTTACAGCACCATCCGCTCGACTAGATCATTAAGACGCTCTACAATTTGATTTATCTGCTGTGAAGTTTGCAGCACATGCTGTGCTTTGTCGATGGCCTCCTCTGTGGTGGCATTAACACCGACAATTTCGTGATAGGTGCGGAGGCTAATCTGCTCCTCCTCTTCGGCCGATTGGCTGATATTGGCATTCATCTGTCGAATTTGACCGATAGCGGTGGCGATCTCCTGCATCGAATCGATGATCGTCGAAGCCTCCTTAACCAATCCATCGCTATAGGTCACATTGGTGCGCATGGTGCGGGTGGAGTCGTCGAGCTTCTGCTGTAAAATTTGCGCCATCTGCTCAATTTGAGCCGTTGCCTCTTGAGTGCGTCCCGAGAGGGTACGAACCTCATCGGCAACCACAGCAAAGCCGCGACCCTGTTCACCGGCGCGGGCAGCCTCAATCGCAGCATTCAGGGCTAATAGATTGGTCTGTTCTGCTATGGCTTTAATATCGTTAAGAATATGGACAATACTCTCGCTCTCGCTCTTGAGGCCGTTAATCACCTCGACCGAATCGTTGACATGGCTAGAGAGGGTATGAATGTGGGCGATAGTCCGTTCAATGGTCGTGACACCCTTTTTGGTATTGGTTTCGGCGATCTCTGCGGCACGACACGCCTCATTAGCGTGATCAAGTACTCGTGAACTCTGTGCTGATATCTGGTTAACTGCACTGGTAATCGACTCAATTCGCTGCTTTTGCAGCCGGTTGTCGCTTAGGCTAGCCTCGGCATTATCGGTCAGCTCCCGATCAGATCGGGAGAGGCTCTGGATGGTTAGGTTCAGATCATCAATTAATTGGCGCAGATAGGTGACCATCTTTGCCGCAGCTAGCTCTAGCTGGCCAATCTCATCGCGGTGGCGGGGTTGGATGTCGATTCTTAAGTCGCCGTCAGCGATATGGGTAAGCTGTTGGGAGATATAGCGTAGCGGCCTAAAGAGGCGAGGGGTGTACCAGAGCAGAATGGCGATAGCGAGGATCAAAATGGTACCGCCGCCGATGAGGGCTAACTGATTCGCTCGCCTCTGGCTCTCGATACTGTCACTAAAATCGGCACCGATGAGCAGCTCTGCGACAGCTCTCTGTTCGATATCGGTTAGGGTATGGCGACTGACTGCCCAGTAGCGATTATCGTAACTTATCTGTTCAAAGGTGCGTTCTGGGCTAAAAGCGGCAAACAGACGCGGATTAAGTTCTGCATCGGTGGTATAGAGGGGCCTCCCCTGACGCTGGATTAGCGCGTGTGAGTCGGCCTCTGTGGTGAAGTGTTGTAGGGTGGTGCGAAGATTTTTCAACAGCAGCGCACCGCCTAGCAGTTGACCACGCTGGGTGATCGGGAGGGCGACCATAACCATTAACTCACCTGTTTCATCGAGGCCGATGGCGTGCAGATTTTTACCTTCGGTCAACACCTGATTGACCAGCCGGTTGCGGCTTTGGCCGGTGTAGTTATCGGCGGCTGACACTAAAATCTCACCTTGGGCGTTAAAGATTCGCAGGTTATGGAGCATATCCTGTGCGGCCATAGAGGCGTAAGCGGGCTCAATTTCGGCGCTAATGGCCTCAAGATCGACCGCCTTTAGTCCCCGTTTCAACTGACTGTTGCGGGTCAGCTTTTTAGTTTCGAGATCGAGTTGGCTATAGTCGTGCCTAAGAAAGTTGCGCCAGAGGAGATCGCGGCCATAGGTGACCGCCTCTTCAAAGCGCTTTTCGCTCTGCTTTTGGGCGCTCATTCCGGCCCAAATCAGCGTAGCGGCGACCGCTAGTGTCACCACTAGGGTGAGCAGAACGATCTTTAGTCGTAGTGGCATCGGCTGTGTGGCTGCTTATTCGACAGGGTGTCCCGCCTCTTTCCAACTAGGAAAGCCCTCACGGTAGTAGTACACCTCTTGGTAGCCCCACTGTAGTGCCTTTTCGATCGCCACCGCAGCGCGGGTGCACTTAGGCCCTTGGCAGTAGATGATTAACGGGTCACTAGGAGCGACCTCAGCTGCTAAATTCTCTTTCGTGAAGTCGGTTTTTAGATCGAGCAGCACCGCATCGGGAATGCGGCCTTTATCGAAGGCCATCTGACTGCGGACATCGATAAATATCACTCCCTCATTAAAGAGCTCTTTGGCTTTGGTGGTATTGATGGTGGTGGCACCATTCACATGTTCCGGCGAGGCGTTGACTAGGTAGTCATCTGCCGCCTGTAGCGAAGCTGCGCAGCAGAGCAGCAGCAGGGCGAGTAGTTGATGGTAGGGTTTTATAGGCATGACAATCTCTCCTTTACATTTTGGTGACAGCGAATCTTATCAAGATTGCAATGGGGTCTCCAGTAAAAAATGATTTAAGTTGGTGATTTCTATATTAAAAGGTATTGATATTTTAATTTGGTGTGTTTTTTGCTTTACACTCCTGTTCGTTACTCCACCATGGCTTTTAAGAGAGCATCTTTGGTATCGGAATAAAACTGGACGGTCGGTGCTAAATCGGCGCTAAAAAAGGTTGGCTCTTAGCGATAGTCACGCTAGGATGAGCGGCCATTATCCCCCGTATTACCAATTGAAGAGGTTTGCATTTTATGAATATTGAGCGAGTTACCGCAGGCAGCAACATCCCTAACCAGATGAATGTCATTATTGAGATACCGGCGCACTCCGATCCGGTGAAGTATGAACTCGATAAGGAGACTGGGGCAATGTTTGTTGACCGATTTATGACCAGTGCCATGCACTACCCCTGCAACTATGGTTATGTGCCCAATACCCTCTCTTCGGATGGCGATCCGGTCGATGTGTTGGTGATAACTAGCTATCCGTTAATTCCTGGCTCGGTGATTGAGTGTCGTCCAGTTGGGGTGTTAAAGATGACTGATGAGTCGGGAGATGACGCCAAAATTTTGGCTGTCCCTATCGATAAGCTCTCCCCGCTCTATCGGGAAGTGCAGGATTTTCGTGATTTGCCGCGAATGGTGCTGGATCAGATAGCGCACTTTTTTGAACACTATAAAGATTTAGATGAGGGCAAATGGGTACGAGTCGGTGGCTGGGGCGGTGTCGATGAGGCGAAAGCGGAGATTATGAGTAGTCTGGAGATGTATCAGCAGGCACCAGAGAAGCCCCATTTCTGAGGCTTGTCACGCCATCTCATCCCGCCGCTGCTGTAGCTGCTGCATAAATTGCGTAAATTCGCTCTGAAGCTGAGGCCAATATGAGATGGCCTCGTCAAGCTGCTCTAGTCTAGCGGCGTTCTCCATCGCCTTCGCGGTGTGGCTAAGAGCTAGGGCAGAGAGGTTAGAGGTGGAGCCTTTCAGCTTGTGTGCACTCTTTTGAATTGCGGATAACTCTCGGCTCGCTACCGCAGCGGCAATCGTCTGTAGCTGTTTTGGGCCATCTTCAATAAAGGCATCGGCTACCCGTAAAAAGAGCCCCTGATTGTTCATTAGCCGCTCATAGGCGCTCTCAAAGTCGAAGATAGCGTGGTTATTCTCGTGATCGCTTGCATGGCAGGTGGCGGGGCTCTCTGTCTCAGAAGCGGGGCAGGGCGCGGGTTGCTTAGGTAGCCACTGGTGTAGTTTTTGCGCTAACAGCTTGGCGTCAACGGGTTTGCTAATGTAGTCGTTCATCCCCTGCTGTAGGCAGCGCTCTCTATCCCCTTTCATCGCATTGGCGGTGACAGCAATAATCGGGATATCGTGGTCGGGTAGTGTCGATGCGGGATCGCGAATCGTTCGGGTTGTCTCTAACCCATCCATATTGGGCATCTGAATATCCATTAAGATTAAGGCATATCTCTGTTGGCGTAACTTCTCTAGTGCCTGAAGACCATCTTCCGCTAGATCATTATCGGTATAGCCTAGTCGCTCCAGAATCGCTTGGATGACGATTTGATTGGTTGGATTATCTTCCACAATCAGAATCGGCGGCGAAGCACTCTCCGCTGCCTCTAGCAGCAGAGCGGCGTGCTGCTCTTTAAGTTGGTGACGAGTGATTAGCGGATAGATCGGAGTGGGGCTGCGGCTGAGTCGCTCTAGCGCCTGTTGTAGTTCGGCGGGGGTGACCGGATGGCTTAAATAGGCCGCAAAGCCGGCTTGTTGGCTCGATAGTGCTTGACCGCGATGAGGATCGGCATCGAACAGCACTAGCGGCAGTTCGAGCTCGGGGGTGTCACGAATGACCCTACCGAGAGTGGCGGCATCAATATCGATAATACGGCTATCGATAATGGCGGCATCAAATGGGTGCGGCTCCTCTCTGAGCCGTTGCAGCAGATCGAGGCCATACTGTAGCGGTTCGACCTGCCAACCGTGGGCCTGTAGCTGCTGTTGCCACTGTAGAGCACCCTGTAGCGGGTGGTGAACGAGAAGGAGGCGCCGATGTGGCTCGGTAGCCGGTTCGGCTTGCGGCAGAGGCTCTTTTGCGGTCAATAGTGTGAGATAAACATCGAAACTGGAGCCCCGCCCCTCTTCGCTGCTGACACCCATTTTACCCTGCATCAGTTCTGTTAACCGTTTGGAGATCGCCAATCCTAACCCCGTCCCCCCGTGCTGACGGGTGGAGCTGCTATCGAGCTGCTGAAAATTTTGAAAGAGTAGCGGCAACTTATCTGCGGCGATACCGATGCCGCTATCTTTAACGCTAATTTTGAGCTCCACCCTCTCCTTGGGTGCCGCTAGGAGTTGTCGCTGTTGGGAGAGTTTGATGGTGACATAGCCTTGCTGGGTAAATTTAATCGCATTACCGGCTAGGTTGAGCAGAATTTGGCGCAGCCGGCCCGGATCGCCATGGAGCCACTCTGGTATAGCAGGATCGATCGAAATAATTAGGTTGAGCCCCTTTTGACGAGCGCTCTGTTGTAGTAGCTGGTGCAGATCATCGAGTAGGTGGTGAATATTGAAGTCGATCGTGTTGAGCTCCATCTTGCCTGCCTCAATTTTGGAGAAGTCGAGAATATCGTTAATCAGTTGCAGTAGTGCTTTACCACTGGTGGCGATGGTCTGGGCATACCGCTGCTGCTGCTTATTGAGTGGTGTCTGTAGCAACAGATCTACCATCCCGATAACGCCATTCATGGGGGTACGAATTTCGTGGCTCATATTGGCTAAAAAGGCCGATTTGGCTGAATTGGCGGCGATCGCCTCCTGTCTGGCCTGCTCTATCGCGAGCTGTCCCTCTTTTTGATCGGTAATCTCGACATGGGTGCCGGTCATTCGTAACGGTCTGCCCTCTGGGCTCCACTCAACCACTTTCCCCCTATCTTGTACCCAGACCCAGTGGCCATCGCGGTGGCGCATACGCACCTCGCAGGCGTAGAGTTCGCTCTCGCCCTGAATATGTTTTTCGATCAGTTCACTGGAGTGGTGTAGATCGTCAGGGTGGGTATTGTCGAGCCAAGTCTGTAAGGAGAGCGGCTGGAGCTCCTCCAAGGTATAGCCGATGATCTCTGCCCAGCGCTGGTTAAATACGACTCGGTTATCGCTCATATTCCAGTCCCATAGACCGGCGTCGGTACCGGCAAGCACCAGCTCTAGCCGCTCCCGCTCCTGTTGCAGTGAGTGCGCTAGTCTCTTAGTGGCGGTAATATCTTGCACCGAGCCGACGGAACGAATCGGTTTGCCGTTTGCATCGTAGTGGTGCTGTCCATGCTCTAGCACATATTTAACCCGCCCATCGGTCATGAGTAGCCGATGCTCAAGAGAGTAGGTGCGCTGCTCCTGTAGCGATTGCCGGTAGGTGGTGTCGAGTAGTTCGCGATCTTCGGGATGAACGACGCTCAGGAGCTGGGTGTAGGAGGGGGGCTGCTCTTTAGGTAGCTCAAAAATAGCATAGACCTGTGAAGACCAGACCAGTCGCTCATTCTCAAACCAGAGCTCCCATGAGCCGAGGTTAGCCATCGCTTGAGCTTCGCTAAGCTGGTTAGTCGCGGCTCGCTGCTGCTCTAACATCTTATTGACAATCGTACCGAGCTGGACGAACTGGTCAAATTTTAACTGTCGGGTATCGATCTGTCGCTCTTGCTGCTCTGCTTGGGTAAAAATCGCGATAAAGTGGGCAAGCTCCTGACTAATCTCGCCGATCATGGCGCTGGATATCTGGCGCAGCAATAGAATTAACAGGGGGATCGGTAGTAGCCACGGAATTAGTTGCAGAAGTTGTAAATAGTGCTCATCAAGGGCGGTTAGATAGTATTCGAGATAGCTATCTAGGGTGAATAGCGCTAGCCAGATAGCGATAATGATCAGTAGGATTCGTCTTATGCCTCGATTGATGTGGCGTGCAAGATCGACCGGTGAGTTCATGTCACCTCCTCGGATGAGTGGCTGTCAATCTGGTGCTGTAGCTGCTGTAGCTGCTGTTCGAGCAGGGTGCGACTATGGCTACAGAGTGTGGCGTGGCCGACCTTGCGTCCAGGGCGGGACTGTTTACCGTAGTCGTGCAGATGTAGATCGGGTAGCTGTAGTAGCTGTCGATGTGGCGGGATTTGGCCAATAAAGTTGACCATAGCGGCGTGACACTGGGTGGCCGTTGCACCGAGAGGTAGGTGGGTGATGGCTCGTAGATGATTTTCAAACTGGCTAGTTGGGGTGGCCTCTATCGTCCAGTGGCCTGAGTTGTGCACCCTAGGGGCGAACTCATTGGCTAACAGTCTGCCTTGGGACTCAAATAGTTCTAGCGCTAGCGTGCCGGTATAGTTCAACGCTTGCAGCAGCGAGGTGGCACATTTGGCCGCCTGCTCAGACATTGCATCATCAGGGCGAGCGAAGGCGCGATGCAGGATGCCGTGGTGGTGCTCATTTTCGCTTAATGGGTAGGTGATGAGGCTGCCGTGACGATCTCGTACAGCAATAATCGATAGCTCTCTATCGAAAGGGATAGCGGCCTCCACTAAGGCGGGGACTCCCCGTAGCTGCTCCCAAGCCGGTTGCAGATCGTCACTACGATTGATGCGAACCTGGCCTTTGCCGTCGTACCCTTGGGTGCGGGTCTTCAAAATGGCCGGATAGCCGACGCTATCTAGCGCCTGCTGTAGCTCTTTTAAAGTGTTAATCGCCACGAAAGGTGCGGTAGCGATGCCGAGGTGGCGAAAGAGCTCTTTTTCGTGTAGTCGATCTTGGGCGACAGCTAGGGCGGCAGGGGGGGGATAGACCGGTAGCTGTTTAGCAAGGTAGTTGAGGCTAGCTGTCGGGATGCTCTCAAACTCATAGGTGATGAGATCGCACAGCTTGGCTAGCTGCTGTAACCCTTTTGGATCATCATAGGCTGTACAGAGGTGGCGGCCGAGTGGGGCGGCACAGGCCTCTTGTGAGGGATCGAGAAAGGTGAAGCTGAGTCCTAGAGGATAACCAGCTAGCGCTAGCATTCGCGCTAGCTGTCCGCCGCCTATAATGCCGATATGCATCGGTTAACTCCGGGGATCGGGTTGGCTAAGTACTGTTTCGGTCTGCCGCTGCCTAAACTTTTGGTAGGCTTGACCAATGGGATTGTGGTGGGTACCGAGTATCGCTGCGGCTAATAGGGCGGCATTAACGGCACCACTGCGGCCGATGGCGAGGGTGCCGACGGGGACTCCGGCTGGCATCTGGGCGATAGAGAGCAGGGAGTCGATACCGTTTAACGCCTTGGATTCGACCGGAACCCCTAACACCGGTAGCTCGGTTTTGGCTGCGACCATGCCGGGCAGATGGGCTGCACCACCGGCACCGGCAATAATAATCTCTAATCCTCGCTGTTGCGCCGAAGCGGCATATTGAAACAGTTTGTCAGGCGTTCTGTGAGCCGATACAACCTCGGTTTCATAGCTAATACCGAGCTGTTCGAGCGTTTCGATGCAGTGACGCATCGTCTCCCAGTCCGATTTGGAACCCATAATGACCCCCACTAATGGTTTCAAGCATCTACTCCTTATCCGGCAGTAAAAACTGGCAATTCTAGCCTAATTTCTAGCTGTCAGGTAGGTTTTGAGTGCTCGCTTGGGCCAATAGCGGGCTAAATTGGGGCTCTTTTTGGAGTCGGCGCAGTGCCTGAAGCGAGATCTCCGCCTCAATTTGTAGCCTGCCATCGTCAAGTGTCTTTTCATGCAGCACTTCGGCAACACTGAATAGGCGTGAGCGTAGTCTGCCGGCAGAGGGCGGCAGCGTGAGCGAAATTCGTTGGCAGGCAGGGATAAAGCGTTCACTGATACGGCTTAGCAGCAGATCGATCCCGGCGCCACTATGGGCGGAGAGATAGAGCCGTTCTAGCCCGTTAGCGGTAACGATGAGCCGCGCCTGCTCCTGCGCTAGCGTATCGATTTTGTTGTAGATCTCCATCTGCGGCACCTGTTCGGCACCGATGTCTGCTAAGACTCGATTGACCTGATCAATTTTAGCTGCGCGTTCCGGATCTGAGGCATCGATCACATGCAGCAGTAGATCGGCTTCGCGGGTTTCGGTTAAGGTGGAGCGAAACGATTCGACCAGATCGTGGGGTAGGTGGCGGATAAAACCGACCGTATCGGCTAGAATCATCGCCTCTTGGCTCGGCAGTTCGACTCGTCGTAGGGTCGGATCGAGGGTGGCAAAGAGCTGATCGGCGGCATAGACCACCTGCTGTTGGCAGAGGCGGTTAAATAGGGTCGATTTGCCAGCGTTGGTGTAACCGACCAGAGTGACGGTCGGTAGCTGGGCATCGCTGCGCCCTTGGCGATTCTGCTGTCGCTGCTGTCGCACCCTCTCTAATCGCCTATTGAGCTGCTTAATGCGTAAGCCTAACAGGCGACGATCGGTCTCTAGTTGGGTCTCCCCGGGGCCACGCAGGCCGATCCCCCCTTTTTGCCGCTCTAGGTGGCTCCAGCCCCGTACTAAACGGGTCGAGAGGTGGGTTAACTGCGCGAGTTCGACCTGTAGTTTGCCCTCATGGGTTCGGGCGCGTTGGGCAAAGATATCGAGTATCAGTCCGGTTCTATCGAGCACGCGACACTCTATCAGCGCCTCCAGATTCCGCTCTTGGGCGGGGCTAATGGCGTGGTTAACGAGGACTAGCTCTATCCGATTGGCTGCGACTAACTGCTTAACCTCGTCGGCTTTGCCACTGCCGATAAAATATTTAGCATCGGGGGTTCGGCGTGCGCTAGTTACCGTGATTAAAGGGTCAGCGCCAGCGGAGAGGGTAAGATCCCGAAACTCGTCCAGATCTTCTCGCTCGCTCTCCTGCTGTAGATTGAGATGGATAAGTAGAGCTCGCTCGCCCGAGCGTGGGCGTTCAAACATCGAGGTAGAGGGGCGGGTACAGCCGTGTGCTGTACCCGTACTCTGTTAGGGGGAGGGGGGGGAGAATGGTGGTAACCTTGAGATTGGTTAAATGGTATTACCTGGTTCGGGCATCAATTCGACGCCCTCTTCGGCTAGATTGTCGTTTAGAGTGAGTTTGACATTGCGTGCAGGCACGACGGTGGAGATGGCGTGCTTATAGACCATTTGGCTGACTGTATTTTTTAACAGCACCACAAACTGGTCAAATGACTCAATTTGCCCCTGTAGTTTAATGCCGTTAACCAGATAGATGGAGACCGGTACCCGCTCTCTGCGTAACGCGTTTAAAAAAGGATCTTGAAGCGCTTGCCCTTTACTCATTGTCTTTTAACCTCAGTTGTTGTTGTGGCGACACCAAAACAGTGTCCAGAAAAGTATAAATTCAATTTTATTGGTAATAAAAATAAAATATTACCCGATTCTAATATAGCCAGTGGGAATTTTCTAGCCATCCCGACTAAAATTTTCACTCTTTTGCAACGCGTTATAGTGGGAGCGTACGGGCTAAATCTAAAGGGGGGGGAGGGCATCAATGGCCCTATCGGCCATTTTGGCTTGCGTTGCTGGCTCTTTTTTGCTATAAAGCACGGCTCTTTTGCAACGCCATCGGCTGAATCAACTATATCGGGAGTAAATTCAATGTCCAAGGTCTGCCAAGTGACCGGCAAACGCCCCATTACCGGAAACAATGTGTCACACGCACACAATAAAACTAAGCGCCGCTTTCTGCCCAATCTGCATACTCACCGCTTTTGGGTCGAGAGTGAAAAGCGCTGGGTTAAGCTGAAGCTCTCTGCTAAAGGGATGCGGATTATCGACAAAAAGGGTATCGAAACAGTTCTGGCCGATATGCGTGGCCGGGGCATTAAGGTTTAGTTTTCAAGATTTAATTAAGGGAGAGCACCATGCGCGATAAAATTCGTCTTATCTCATCAGCCGGTACCGGCCATTTTTACACCACGACTAAAAACAAGCGCAATATGCCGGAGAAGATGCAGATCAAAAAGTTTGATCCGGTAGTTCGCAAGCATGTCATCTATAAAGAGGGCAAAATTAAGTAGCCATTCAACTCTATTCTGTTCTTTTACCGCGCTAACCTCTCGGCCCGAACTGCGATGTCGGCCATTATTTGCGCAGTTTGGGATGCGGTAAGATGGCATTTAGCAAAGGGTGTCGCTGCCGTTTCTGCGAGAGTGAGTAGTTCATCTATCAGTCTGGCCATCTCTTTAGCACTCATACCGAACTCTCTGGCGTTCTGTTGTAACTCGCTCCCTGTTGGCGGGAATTCATCGGCCAAAAATTTAAGTGAGTGGTAGCTAGGCTCGTAGCCTCCCATGCCATCGAGTTGATTGGCCCTGCTAGGGAGTAGATCGTACACCGGTGAGAGGCACCACCCCTCTCTATCTCGTACTACGGAGAAATTTTTCAGATGATCATCGATATTGCCAATTAAGATGTTAAATAGCATGAGCCGGCAGAGCTGCTCTAAGTCGTCTCGGGGGCGATAGCTGTAGCGTCGTAGTAACTTGGCTAGATCGGCATAACTGACGCCGCAGCTAGAGTGAACCCCCATCAGTGCCTGCATACTCATAACATGAACTCGCCCGCCGTTAGCTAGGCAGTCAAAGCGCTTTACCATTAAAATATCTTGTCCAGCGATCATTTTAAGCCTAAATGGGGGGGTATTTAATCGATAATGGTGGGCTAGTTCGAGCGTTGCCGCCTCAACAGCGGGCAGATTCATACTGTCTGTCGGCTGTGATAGTTTGACTAGCCAGATGCTATCGTGACTATCTTTGACGACGACTTTAGGTCGCCCTCCGCCTACAGAGGAGCCGCCTTTAAAGAGTGCTCGTAGTACCGGCTCTGGAATCGATTCGCGGTTAAGCAGCCGATGAGCGGCATCGACAAGCTGCTCTAACTCCATCATCGAGCACCAAGCCATCTCTGGTTTTTGGCCATGGGTAATGATCTGAAGGGCACCAATCGGATCAGGATAGGTGTAGCCTAGTAGCTGAGCGACAGAGCTCTGCCTATTGAGTCTCTGATGCTGTCGAATTAGCATTAACCGCCCCCAACCTTCAGGGACAATATCACGAAATGTGGCAAAGAGCCCACTCGGATGGTGGGTGCGAAACAGGGTATTGCCGAGCGGTAGGCCCAAACCAGCTTGGTTTGAGGGGTGTAGCGCAAAACTGTGGCTCGCCTCGCAATAACTTCTCTCGTAACGAAACAGCCCCTCCACCCCCTCTTTAATCACCAGTTGACCGGCTACCATCTGGCTGCCATCGGGTAGTGTGATCCAGCTATCGTAGTGGTAGATTTCAGTTTGAGCCACGAGCTGAACGGGAGATTCGGTGTCGGGGTTGTTGGCTTCTCCCCCCTTCGAGAATATCGAGCAGCTCATCCGATTGGGCGAGTGCGTCGAGTAGCTGTTGTGGATTGCCGTAGTAGTCGATGGCAGTAAGCCAGTGTTTAATCGCGGTGCCAGGATCGGCTCGTTCCATTTTGGAGTAGGTGCCAAGGCTGACGCCAATGCGTGTGGCGGCATCAAGCTGGGTGTCGTTGTTAGCTAGCCGTTGTCGTCTGAGTGCCTCGGCTAGTCGTTGCAGAAGTGGCTCGTTATAACTGCTCATATTGTGGGTATTAGCTCGGTAAATTGAGGTTAATCTATAGTATATTGCAAATTAACCAAAATAGAGCAGCCGCAGTGACCCTCCCTCGATGAGCTCTGCCTGCCAGTTAGGGGCTAGCCAGGTGGTTGAGACCGCATCGACAATGAGCGCCGGCCCGCTAAGGGTGCGATTTTGGAGCTGGTGGCGCTCGTAGAGGGGGTAGGGGGAGGTGGCGTGGAGCGAGGAGAGATCGAGAGCGAGTGGCTCACTCTCCCCCTGCCACGGATAGATGGGATCTGGCTCGCTGATTTTAACCCTGAGGGTCACTAACTCAATCTCAGCCGCTAGGGTATGGCCGTAGCGCTGCTGGTGGGCGGCATGAAAGCGCTGCTGTAGTGTTTGCAGACTCTCACCGGCCTGCCACGATAGAGTAAGGCTAAAGGCCTGCCCGTGGTAGCAGAGATCAAGACTCGGCTGACAGATGAGTCTCGCGGCGCTTACCCCTTGGGCTAACAGGGTATGGCGACCGGTTGTGATTAAGGGGGCGAGCCAGCTCTCGATCTGGTGCGGTGTTAGGTGTGACAGTGGCTTTTTAACGCTCTGGCTGAGGTGGCAGCCTCGGGGCGAGAGTAGCATACCGAGTGCCGAGAGGATGCCGGAGTGGATCGGCACCAGTGCCCGTTTCATCTGTAGCGCTTCGGCTAGGGCACAGACATGGAGTCCGCCGGCACCGCCAAAGCTGACTAGAGTTAAGGTTTTAGGATCGACGCCGCGCTCAATCGACATCACTCGCAGCGCCTGCGCCATCTGCTCATCGGCAAGCGCAACGATCCCCTCCGCCGCCGCAGTCACACTACACGCCATCCGTGCTGCTAGCGGGGTGAGTGCCGCCAGCGCCGCCGCACGGTCGAGCGCCATCTTTCCGCCTAAAAATAGGGCCGGATGGAGTCGGTTGAGGAGAAGATTAGCGTCAGTCACGGTGACCTCTTGCCCCCCTTGGCCATAGCAGGCGGGGCCGGGGAGTGCGCCGGCCGATTCGGGGCCGACATGGAGCATACCGCCCCTATCGAGGCGAGCGATAGAGCCGCCTCCGGCACCAATGGTGTGCATATCGACCATCGGTACCGCGACTGGCCAGCGACCAATGTGCCCTTCATTCGTGAGTTGTAACTCGCCTTGAATAAGCGCTACATCGGTCGAGGTGCCGCCCATATCAAAGCTAAGTAGCTGATGGTAGCCGCTTAAAGCGGCGACGCCACGGGCACCCGCTAATCCCCCGGCTGGGCCAGATAGCAGCAGATTGACCGTGCGTTTGGCCGCCTGATTCGCCTCGATAGTGGTGGCGCTGCTCTGCATAATCTGTAGCTGCGTCTTAGGTAGCTGCCGCTGTAGCTCGGCCAGATAGCGTGCCATAATCGGCCCGGTGGCGCTGTTAAGCCAGGTGGCGATACCGCGCTCATATTCGCGGTACTCCGGTAATATCTCACTGGAGCGGGAGATAAATAGCCCCGCTGGCATAGCCTCGGCTAGCTGGCGCTCAAAGGTGTCATCTAAAAATGAGAATAGTAGATTAATCGCTACCGCCTGTGGGCGGGTGGCGATTAGCCACTGCTGTAGCTGTTCGATATCGGCTGGGGTGAGCGGTTCAACTGTCTGGCCATCGGCACCGAGGCGGCCTCCGGTCTCAAAGATCAGCTCCTCTGCGAGAGGTGGTGGCAGTGGTCGGGGCTGTAGGTTATAGAGCTCCTCTCGTGCCTGCCGTCCGAGGGTTAGAATATCCCCTAGACCTCGATTGGTAATATAGGCGGTGGTGACCCCTTTACCCTCTAAGACCGCATTGGTCGCGACGGTAGAGCCGTGAATAATCGTTAGTGGTCGCTGCTCGGGGTCGAGTCCTAGCTCGCGTATCCCCTGTAAAATCGCTCGGTCGGGGGCCTCTGGGGTGGAGAGAACTTTGTGAATTCGTAATCGACTCCCCTCTAGTAGGGCAAAATCGGTAAAGGTGCCGCCGGTATCGATACCGAGCAGCAGAGGGGAGGGGGAGTTAATGAGACGATTTTCCATGGTATTTTAGAGAGAGCTTGGCGGTTGTGGTGGTTCGGCTCGCTCTAGCGGGATGGAGAACCAGAAACTCGAACCGTGATTGGGCACGCTTTCGACACCAATCTCTCCCCCCATCAGTTCGGTGAGCTGTCTGCTAATCGCTAATCCGAGTCCGGTGCCGCCATATTTGCGCGTTGTGGAGCCATCGGCTTGGGTAAAGCGTTCAAATAGGCGACTCTGCTGCTCTTGGGTAAGACCGATGCCGTTATCACGAACGACAATCGTTAGCACTACCGTGGTGGCTGAGTCTGGTTTGAGAGAGATATCAACCACCACCTCTCCGCCATTGGGGGTAAACTTAATCGCATTGCTAACTAGGTTGGTGATAATTTGCCCGATTCGAGTCGGATCACCGCAAAGCCAACACGGTTGGAGCCGATGGGCTGGGCAGAGGAGGGTAATCTCCTTCTCTGTAGCTCGTGGGGAGAGTAGTGAGGCTATCTGCTCTAAAGTGGTCGCTAGCTCAAACTCGATCTGCTCTAGTGCTAGTCTGCCTGCTTCAATTTTGGAGAAGTCGAGAATATCGCTCAGTAGTGTGAGGAGCGTATTGGAGCTCTGTTTGACCACCTCCAGTTTTTGGCGTTGATCGGCGGTTAGGGCAGGATCAAACTCTAGCATCAGGTCGGTCATGCCGATAATGCCGTTCATGGGGGTGCGAAGTTCGTGGCTCATGTTGGCTAAAAACTCCGATTTGGCTCGATTGGCCGCTTCGGCGCGCTGTTGAGCGCTAATCAGTTCGCTCTCTATCTGCTTTTGTCGGGTAATATCGCGGCCAATAATCACTAGCGCCTTGCGTTCGCCTTCGGGGTCGAAGATGGGCATTTTGCGCACCTCAAAAACCCTCTTTGTACCATCCCTATCGGCGATGTTCTCTATCGTGATGGAGATATGACGACTCTGCCAGGCGGTCTGATCACTATTGATACAGGCTTGATAGACGGTGGCGAGTATTGGCTGCAGCTGGGCTAGTTCGGCATCGGTTTTGCCCTCCCATGCCAGATCGGTCATTTGAAACAGTTGTCGTGCTACCTGATTGGTTAAGAGCCATCTTCCTTTACCATCTTTAACAAAGACGGCATCAGGTAGGGTATTCATAAAGGTAACGAGTCGGTCGTGGTGCTCTTGTTGGGCTAGCTCGGCGAGTTTGCGTTGGGTGATATTCTCTTTAATCGCTACATAGTGGCTGGTGCGTCCTGTATCGTCACTGATGGAGGTAATGGTGGCAAACTCCCAAAACAGAGCACCATCCTTGCGCCGGTTGCAAAGCTCCCCCTGCCACGCTTGGCCGTTACAGAGGTTGTCCCATAAGCGCTGATAGAACGCCTCATCGTGGCGGCCCGATTTGAGCAGGCGTGGGTTTTGACCAACGACCTCCTCGGGGCTGTAGCCGCTGACATAGCTAAAGGCGGGGTTGACATACTCAATGGTCCCTTCGGTATTGGTGATAACGAAGCTGGTATGGCTCTGCTCTACCGCACGAGTGAGTTTGCGTAGCTGCTCCTCGGCCTGCCGTCGTTGGGTAATCTCTTTGGCAAGGCGACGATTCCAGTAGAGAATGGTGAGCGTAATG
This sequence comes from Ectothiorhodospiraceae bacterium BW-2, assembly GCA_008375315.1. Classification (NCBI taxonomy): domain Bacteria; kingdom Pseudomonadati; phylum Pseudomonadota; class Gammaproteobacteria; order Chromatiales; family Ectothiorhodospiraceae; species Ectothiorhodospiraceae bacterium BW-2. Next base: position 1,748,281 of record CP032507.1, read on the forward strand.
AGTAAAAACAGGCTGATAAGTTGCCATAGTAGGGTATAGTCGGTCGTTGTCTTGGTAATTATCTGCCGCACCATCCACTTCTCATCAATCTTTTTACGCTCCTGCGGGGTAATGGCGCGAATGGCACGATTGAGCAGCGGGAGTAGCTGTGCGTGCTCCTTGCGTACCATTAGTTGTAGGGGAAAGAGGATATCGGTCACGCCAGCTAGTTTGAGTTCGTGGGCCGAAAAGTTGGCTAGATGGTGCTGTAGTACCGGTAGAATATCGACTGCGGCAAAAGCGTTGCCATTAATGACCTGCTGTAGCGCTTGGTGGGTATTTTCGACCTGAATCAGATCGATCTGTGGATAGTGGTGTCGTAGTAGATGGTAGGCGCTGTAGTTGCGGCCAACCGCGACCGGTTTGCCGTTTAAAGAGGCGGCGTTAAAGAGATAGTCGCTGCTAGCGCGGGTGGCAACGGCGATGGGGAACTCTTCGTAACTAGCAGAGAAGAGCGCATAGGCCTCTCGATCTGCGGTGCGGGTGGTGCTAGGGTAGATATCGGTTTGACCCTGCTGCATCATCTCCAGTATGGCGGCGAAGGGGAGTGGCGGTGTTCCTGTCACTTCGTTAAGTTTAAGTTTATCCCGTATCAGTGCCCAGTAATCTTCACTAATGCCGATGATATTGCCCTGTTCATCTTTTAGGTTAAAAGGTGTCCAATCGTAGGAGAGTTGGCGGTGGAAGGTGGTGGTATCAAGGTAGTGGCGCTCTGCTGCGGTGAGTTGTAGTTCGGTGCGTTGTTGTGGCTGAAATAGTAATCCTGGTAGAGAGTCTGGCTGCGGTAGCTGATAGTAGCTAGCCACCTGGCGGGCTGCATTGAGCAGTACATCTTCAAATAGACTGCCGATAGGTAGCGGCAGCGGGAGAATGAGTTCGTGGGTCTTTTCTGCCTCATAGAGTAGCGCTTCGCGGCTTTTGTGCTGCGAATATTTTTCGAGAATGAGATCGACAATCTGTGGCTGATTCTCTAGGGCGTAGCGCCACCCCTCGTGACTGGCCTGAACAAAATGGTGGGTCTGTTCTGGCTCTCGCTCCGTTTGAGCGGTGGAGGTAAAGAGGTAGAGATCCCCGAGGCTGCGCATGTAGTCGTAAAATTCGTGGACGGTAAAGGGGATATTTTGCTGTAGCAGATAGAAAGGTTCGTTGGAGATAAAGGCGGTCATGGCATCGACCTCGCCTCTGATAAAGGGTGTGGCATTAAATGTGTGGGGTACGATATCGATATTTTTCCCCGCCGTCAGCCCCTCCTGTTTGAAGATAAGCTGTACTATTGGCGAGTTAAAATCCTTATCCGATATCATTAACCGCTTGCCAGCTAGTTGTGATAGTGAGTCAATGTCGGGTCGAGTGAGGATAACCAGTGGCAGTTTTTTAAAGTAGTTGGCTAGTAGTTTGATCGGTTTTTGCTGTAGGTAAGCGAGAAGTACATCGCTGTGAAAGAGGCCAAAATCGTACTCTCCAGAGAGCACAGAGGCGATAATATCACTGCCGTGCTGATACTCAATTAGCTCAACTTCGAGTCCATGTCGGGCGTAAAAGCCCTGTTCGATGGCGGCATAGAAGCCGGCAAACTCAAACTGGTGTTTCCAAGGGAGCATGAGCGTGATTTTAGTCGAGCTATCGGCCCCCTGTAGAGGCAGCGTCTCCGATAAGAGAGCGGAAGGGGTGATGAGCAGTAGCCACAATAGCACTGGTAGTCGGTACATGGTTGACAAAATTCCCCCATTGCTTGTGAAGTTAATCGTCTGTCCCCAAATCAGCCATGCTCTGTCAAATCGCTTGGTTAATGTAACAAAGACTAATTTCGGGAAAGAGTTATTATGACGCAAACACGACTTCAGGTGCAGCAGTTATCGCGCCGCTATGGTGAGCAGTTAGCGGTAAACGGTATCAGCTTTAAGGTCGAACAGGGGGAGGTGCTCGGCTTTCTAGGCCCGAATGGGGCTGGAAAATCGACGACTATGCAGATGATTACCGGCAATCTGGCCCCCTCTACCGGTGAGGTTTCGGTTAACGGTATCGATCTGCTCGATAATCCTAAAGAGGCGAAAGCGATGATAGGCTTTCTGCCGGAGCAGCCCCCCCTCTATCGTGAGCTGACGGTGGATGAGTTTTTAGGCTACTGCGCTAAACTGCACGGTATTCGGCGCAGAGGCGTGGCGGAGGCGGTTGATCAGGTTAAGCAGCGCTGCGGGCTAACCGACATGGGAAGACGGCTCATTAACAACCTCTCGAAGGGGTATCAGCAGCGGGTCGGTATTGCACAGGCGATTATCCATTCGCCGGAGCTAGTGATTCTGGATGAGCCGACGGTAGGGTTAGATCCTATTCAGATTCGCTCTATTCGGGGGCTAATTAAGGAGCTAGGCGATGATCACAGCGTCATTCTTTCGACCCATATTCTACCCGAAGTGCAGGCGACCTGTGATCGGGTACAGATTATCAATCGGGGTGAGTTAGTCGTTAGTGATACCATTGAGGGGATGATGGGGCGTATGGCCCACGACTCGATGCGAATCAAACTGCGCCAGCCCCCGCCATTAACGGAGCTAGAGCAGATTAGCGGTGTGGTGGCGGTCGAGGCGCTCGCAGAGGGCCACTTTAGGCTAGCGTGTGATCCAGAACAAGATCCGGCCGAGCAGGTGGCGATTGCGGCGGTTGAGGCTGGTTGGGGATTATTAGAGCTGACGCCGGAGCAGCGTTCGTTGGAGGATATTTTTGTCGATATTACCTGTAGTGAGAGTGAGGAGATGGAGACGGTATGATGATCTTGACCATTGCGGGGCGCGAGCTGCGCTCCATGTTTCTTTCGCCGCTAGCGTGGGCGGTACTGGCGGTGGTAGAGGCGATTTTAGCCTTTCTATTTCTACAACAGCTCGATCTCTTTATCGCCTTTCAGTCGCAGCTAGCGATGCTCGAATCTCCTCCGGGAGTGACTGAAGTGGTAGCGATGCCGATCTTCTCCACCGCAGCGATTGTGCTGCTGTTGGTGGTACCGCTGCTAACGATGCGGCTGTTAAGTGAAGAGAAGCGGCAAAAGACGCTACCGCTGTTGATGTCAGCCCCGATCTCAATGAGCGAGATTGTACTGGGGAAATATCTGGGTATGGTCGCTTTTTTGGCAATTATGGTCGCGCTAATCGGTTTAATGCCGCTGTCGCTACTAGCCGGAGGGAGGCTCGATTTTGGGCTGCTATTGACCGCCCTGCTAGGGCTGTTGCTTATGGTCTCTGCCTTTGCGGCGGCAGGGCTGTTTCTCTCCTCGCTAACCAACCACCCAGCCGTCGCGGCTGTGAGTAGCTTTGGACTACTGCTGTTATTGTGGCTAATCGATATTGCCGGCGGTGCCGATGGTGCGACATCGGATCAGCTATTGAGTTGGTTATCGTTACAGCGCCACTACGATGCTCTGCTAAAGGGGCTAATCGATAGTGGCGATCTGATCTATTTTCTGCTCTTTAGCGCTACCTTTTTACTGCTAACGGTGCGCCAACTCGATGCCGAACGGCTACAGAGCGGTTAGTCAACAGGAGACAAACGATGCAACTAACAATCAAAGGACGGCGGCGACTACAGCTGCAATCTTGGAGTTTTGTACTCCTACTACTGGCGCTGGTGGCGCTAATTGGGGTGGTATCGGAGCGCTACAGTGGCCAGATCGATATGACTGCTACCGGTCGTCACACCCTGTCGGAGGCGACTACACAGCTATTGGCCCAGATGGAGGGGCCGCTTGAAATCACTGCCTTTACCCGAGCTCTCAATGAGAGCCAGTTAGCGAAGCAGATTCGGGAGCTAATCGAGCGCTACCAGCGCCTAAAGGGCGATATTAAACTTGACTTTGTCGATCCCGATCGGGAGCCGGAGCTGGTGCGACAGCACAATATCACCATGGATGGCGAGCTGTTAATTCGTTATGGTCAGCGACAAGAACAGCTAACCACCCTCGGTGAACAGGCGCTAACTAATGCGTTACAGCGGCTGTTACGCAGTGGCGAGCGCGAAGTTGTCTTCATTAGCGGTCATGGAGAGCGTCGCTTTGATGGCGCAGCAAATCATGATTTAAGCCAATGGGCCGAACGCTTAGCACAGAAAGGGTTTCTGTTTCGGGCACAAAATTTAAGTGTCGAGCTAGGGCTCTCAAAGAGTGTCGCCGCTGTGGTGCTCGCCTCACCGCGTACCGAACTGCTACCTGGCGAGGTGGAGCAGCTACTGAACTATGTTGACCAGGGAGGAAACTTACTCTGGCTACACGATCCCGACGATGCGGTCACTCTGCCGCAGCTACAGCAGGCGCTGGGGGTAGCGTTTAATCCTGGCACCTTGGTTGATCCGACCGGGCAGATGCTGGGAATCGACAACCCCGCCTTTATTCTAGTTGCAGAGTACCCGCAACACCCTGTGACCGGCGACCTGAGCAGTTTGACACTCTTTCCGATAGCCCATAGCCTTAACACGGCGCTCGATAGTCAGCAGTGGCAAGCACAGCCGATCTTACAGAGTCTGGAGCGTAGCTGGCTGGAGAGTGGTGAGCTGCAAGGGGAGATCGACTTTAACCAAGCTGAGGGTGATCTACCGGGGCCGCAAACGCTTGCGCTGGCGCTAACACGGGAGATCACAGCCGAGCAAGAGAGCCACAGCGAAGAGGCAGAGGCGGTCATTGAGGCGTTACCGGCTCGACAGCAGCGAGTGGTAGTGGTTGCCGATGGCGATTTTATTAGCAACGCCTACCTTGGCAATGGCGCGAACCACGATCTGGGCGAGCGACTATTAAACTGGCTCTCGTATGATGATGCGATGATTACCATCCCCTCTCGTGCCGCACCCGATGTTAACCTAGAGCTCTCTTCGAGCGCCTTAACCGCGATCTCACTGCTATTTCTGATCCTAATCCCGCTAGGACTTTTAGGCAGTGGTGGCTGGATCTGGTGGCGGCGGCGCAGAGCATAGGGGGCGATATGGCAAAGCGTAACAAACTCAATCTGCTCTTAGCGCTACTGGTTGTTGGGCTAGCGCTATTTGTCTGGTTCGATGAGCCGCCCTCCACCGAGAGTAAACCCTCCCCCTTAGCGCTACTTAAAGAGGGTGAGGTGACCGACATTCGACTCACTAAAGGGGGGGTGACCACCCTCTTAGTGCGCGAGAGTGAGGGTGAACAGTGGCAGCTAACTCAACCGATAACCGCACCTGTGCAGCCATTTAAGGTCGATTCGCTGCTAGCGCTGTTGGCGGTTGAGCCGTTTAACCGTTTTAGTGTCGCGAATGAGGCCTCCTTAGCGCAGTATGGTTTGGCCGAACCGATGGTCGAGGTGGCGTTTAACCAAGGGGCAGTGACCTTCAAGTTTGGGGCACAGACCGCCCTAGATCGGCGTCGTTATGTCGCTATTGGAGGCGAGGTGGCAACCATTGCCGACTACCACTACTATCAGGCGGCGGCTGACTACAATGACTTTATCAACCCACGCCTGTTGCCGAATAATCCGCAGTTAGTTGCCTTTATACTGCCCGAATTTACCCTGCGCCATGGTGAGTCGGGTTGGGCTATCGAACCGGCAGAACCGACTGTTAGCGCCGATAGCGTGGCCGACTGGGTCGATAACTGGAAATATACCAGTGCGCTATCGGTAGAGGCGTTAGAGGAGCCGCCTACAGAGATAGAGGGGCGTATTGAGATTGAGATGGCAGCGGGTGAGCGCGTAACTTGGCTCTTGAGCGAGAATGAGCGTCATGAGCCGCAGCTCTATCGGCCCGATCTGAAGCTGCTCTATCAACTGCCACAGAGCCAGAGAAGACTGTTTGAGCGGCCGCTCTCTGAAGTGAGTGAGTAGCAGCCGCCCATCACTCTACTCTATTTAGTAGGGGCGGGTTTGAAACCCGCCCCTACACGCCGTGGATTACTGGAAAAAAGGATCGTCTAAAAAGCACGGTTTGAATCACACTTGGTTGGATGGGCATCATAGAAATCGCAAGGGTGACGAAACGATGAACAAGGCCCAGTGCGGGGTCATGGCTACCGTTTTACCTATCCGTTAACCATCATCCGCTAAAATAGGGTTTATATCCTCAAACAGCTCACTCATCGGTAGCGTCAACTCCAGCGTATAGACCGGTAACGCCGCATCACTCTCCCGGCGATAACAGTGGTAGAGCCAATCCCCTTGCTCTGCCCGACGAAAGATCTCAATCTGCTGCTCATCAATATCGACTAACCAGTACTCCTGTAGCGTCTCTATTGTGCGATAAGCCGCAAATTTACCGTTGCGATCATAAGCTTCGGTCGATTCTGATAAGACCTCAACAATAAGAGTCGGCTCTGTAATATAGAGCTCTGCGCCATTATCTGCGGCACTACATGTCACCACAATATCGGGATAGTAGAAAGCATTACGGTTTAACAGGCGTAGTTTGAGATCGTTCGCGTAGGCCCGGCATTTTGAACCGCGCAGCTGAGATTTTAGTGCGGCAAAGATATTCCCCGTCGCCACCACATGCAGTCGTCTGGCACCGACCATGGCATAGATCTCGCCATCAACATATTCGTGTTTTAATTCGGTCTGTTGCGCCTCCCAGGTGAGATACTCATCCGGTGTCATTAGAGTCTGGTTTAACATAGCCGCTGCTGCCAATTAACTCTCCTTTATGTTTTGCACCCTATTCAGCTGCCGGCAGAGCCACCGTCACAGTCGTTCCATCTACAAGTAAGTGTAACTGAACCGGTCGCAAACCCCAAGCAGAAACCGCGCCGTAGCCGTATAAACATTGCCCAACTGCTAGAGCAATACGAGCAAATGGCTCAGGAGCTGAGTGAAGTCGACATTGCACGGCACTTGGACATTCCTCGCACAACACTGCGTCACTATCAGCTTATTCCGGCGCTCTACCTTCAACGGGTAGCTCAGAGAATGACCACAGCAAAGGCGGCCTGACGAAACGATGAACAAGGCCATTTTTTGATCTAAATCAGTTTCGTGCTGTCGCTGTCGAACTAGCCGCGCTATTGACACGGTTATTACCACTCTTTTTGGCTTTCGCCCCCCAAACCGTCATACTATTGTCATGAAAATCGCTTTTAATGATCATTTTTTCACTGAGCACTTTAATTTTTTGAGATGATGCACAAAAAGAGCGTTTTGTTAGTAGAGGATGAAGCTCCGATTCGAGCTATGTTGCGCCACGCCCTCAGCCGAGAAGACTTTATAGTCTATGAGGCCGATTCCGTCCACTCGGCGCGGCTGGCGTTGGCCGACCATCGTCCCGATCTGATTCTGCTCGACTGGCTGCTTCCAGGCGGTGAGAGTGGTATCGACTTTGCCGTAAAGCTGCGTCGGGATGAGAGTTTAGGCGATATTCCGGTGATTCTGCTGACCGCACGAGCCGCCGAGGAGGATAAGGTACGCGCTCTGGAGTCGGGGGCTGATGACTACATTACCAAACCGTTCTCGCCGCGGGAACTAGTTGCCCGCATCCATGCGGTGCTAAGACGCGCCACGCCCGGAGATAAAGAGGGTAAAGTGCGGGCTGGGCGAATAACCCTAGATAAAGAGGCGCACCTGTTTTGGTGCGATGATGAGCATGAGATCCACCTAGGACCAACCGAATATAAAATGTTAGAGCTATTTATTCTTGCCCCTGAACGCGCCTTTAGCCGTTCACAACTGCTAGATCGAATTTGGGGCCATGGCAGTTATGTTGAAGATAGAACGGTCGATGTTCATGTTCGGCGGTTAAGGCAGGCGCTAATGCCCTACCAGTTACAGGCGTATATTAAAACGGTTCGCGGCGTCGGTTACCGCTTCTCTTCTAAAACTTAAGGTGAATGCTAGTTATGGGCAAGCTCTTTATCTGTAATGGCCCGAAAAATAAACCGATACCCTTTTTGCGCGGTATTTTGACCCGTTCGCTGCAAGATGCCGGTCTTGAGTTTAATCAAGCCTACCAATTAGCGTCCGAGATTAGGGCGCAGCTCAATCGTGACAATGAAGATTGCACCATGACGCCATACGAGTTACGCAAAGCCGTTCAGGAGCAGTTGAAACAACACCACAGTGAGGCGGTATTAAAGCGCTATAACGCTAGTGGCGTGCTGCCGGAGACGATTATGGTGCGCTTAGGGCCGACACAATTAACCCCCTTTTCGCGGCTACAGCATCAACGGGATCTTGACTCCTGTTGTCTGACACGAGAGGAGTCGGCGACTATTACGAACCGAGTATTTGAGTATCTGCTAGAGAGGGGCTATAGCGAAGTCTCCACCGAAGAGTTGATAAAGTTGACACACCAATACCTAATGGCCGAGGCCGGGGTTGAGGCAGCGAAACACTACCATAGCTGGATCAAATTTCAGCGCAGCAACATTCCGTTGCTGATCTTAATTGGCGGTGCGCCCGGCTGTGGTAAGAGCTCTATTGCCACCGAGCTGGCACATCGACTCAATATCGTCCGTATTCAATCGACCGATATGTTGCGCGAGGTGATGCGGATGATGCTGCCAAAAAAGGTCGCCCCGTCGCTCCATACCTCCTCCTTTAACGCCTGGCAGATGTTACCGCAAGGGGGGGAGGGGGAAGAGGGGAGCCCCGATAAACCGTTAATTGATGGCTATCTGGCCCAAGCTGAACTGGTCTCTGTCGCCTGTGAAGGGGCGATTCAACGGGCGCACAAAGAGCGGGTGTCGCTGATTCTGGAGGGGGTGCATATCTATCCGGTGCTAATCGAGAAGATTCACTCGTTAACTTCACAGATGTTAATCGTACCGGTTATGCTAGCCACCCTCCATCCGGATCTTCTAAAACAGCGCTTTAAGGGGCGGCATAAGGATCAGCCCGAGCGGCGCAGTAAGCGCTACCTGCGGCAGTTTAGCCGTATCTGGCAGCTACAATCATTTCTGCTCTCTGAGGCCGATAATGCTGGCATTACCATCGTCCATAACAGCGATAAGGAGGCGATGGTACAGGAGATTTTGCGTCTAATTGGCAGCGCGATAGAGAAGCGGTGTGATGCCGTTAAAGATAAAGATAAAGACAGGAATAGATAGCGCTAAACATCGCTCCACATTCTTGTCAGATTCACCAGCACATAATCGACCTCAAAGGTCTCGCGACGACCAGGACGGCTCTGTAGTAGCCTCTCGCGGGCATTTGAGAGGGTAAAGAGCAGCTCTCGTTGTACCGGATCGCGAATCATGCTCTGTAGCCAGCCGACGGCTACCATGCGCACACCAGCGGTTACCTCTGCGACTCGGTGCAGACTCGCCGAGGGGTAGAGTACCGCACTGCCTGCGGCCAATTTCGCCTGCTGTTCGGCGTAGTGGGTCTGAATCGTTAACTCCCCCCCCTCATACTCGTTAGGATCGGTTAAAAACACGGTAAAGGAGAGATCGGTACGGTAGTAGGGGTCGCTGCCCATAATTGGATCATCAATATGGGTGCCATAGCTCATGCCCGCAGTATAGCGGGCGAAGAGCGGGGTGGAGATTTTGGCCGGATAGGCGATACGACTAAACAGCGGATGGCGATAGAGTGCTCCTACGATCAGCTTCGCTAGTACCTCTTTTTGTGGCGCGGTACGACTTAGCTCTAGGTTCTGTTTTACCGTATCGGCCTCCTTGCCGGCGCTCAGTTTGCCATCAACGAACTGCCCCTCTGACTGCTCTAGGGTTTTGCGAATCGCCTTTAACTCTTCGGCGGTTAAGAGATTATCGAGTTGGTAGAGCATCTTCTCTCCTGCTAATTGTCGTTACAGTTGCGATCACCGTTTTGGCCGCGATGGCGCAGCAGATGATCCATCATGGTGATCGCCAGCATCGCCTCGGCAATCGGGGTCGCACGAATACCGACACAAGGGTCGTGCCGACCTTGGGTGATGAGCTCAATCGGCTCAGCGGCTCGATTAATGCTCTCAATGGGGAGGCGTAGGCTGGAGGTCGGTTTCAGGGCGATAGAGACCACAATATCTTGGCCACTGGAGATCCCCCCTAAGATCCCCCCGGCATGGTTAGAGCGAAAACCTGTCGGGGTGATCGGGTCACGATGAACACTCCCCTTTTGGGTAATCGACTCAAAGCCGGCACCGATCTCAACCCCCTTAACGGCATTAATGCTCATCATCGCATGGGCAATATCGGCATCGAGGCGATCAAATACCGGCTCCCCTAACCCGATCGGAACTCCGCTAGCGACGACATTCACCCGCGCACCGATGGAGTCCCCCTCTCTGCGTAGCGCGTCCATATAGGCCTCTAGCTCCGGTACCTGTGCGGCGTTAGGAAAGAAGAACGGATTGCTATCTACCGCCTCCCAGTCGAGTTGAGTCGCTCTGATCGGTCCTAGCTGCGATAGATAACCACGAATGGTAATCCCCTTTGTGGCCAGATAGCGCTTTGCAATCGCTCCGGCCGCGACTCGCATCGCCGTCTCTCGGGCTGAGGAGCGACCGCCGCCTCGGTAGTCGCGAATACCGTACTTATGGTGGTAGGTATAGTCGGCGTGTCCTGGTCGAAAGCTATCGGCAATATTGGTGTAGTCTTTGGAGCGTTGATCGGTGTTGTGAATGATCAATCCAATCGGGGTGCCGGTGGTTTGACCCTCAAAGACGCCGGAGAGGAGGGTCACCTCATCGGCTTCGCGCCGTTGGGTCGTATGGCGTGAGGTGCCCGGTTTGCGCCGATCTAGCTCCCGTTGCAGATCGGCCTCACAGAGCGGCAAACCTGGCGGACAGCCATCGACAATGGCACCGAGCGCTAGGCCGTGGCTCTCTCCAAAAGTCGTTACTGTAAAGAGTTTACCGAAGCTGTTTCCTGACATCTGCGCTTGCTCCAAGGGCTGTGATAAGGGGGGATAAAACGGCGGTAGTATAGCATGCAGATGGGGTGGCTGGCGCTATTGTGGATATCTTGTGGGTAGAGTTGGGGATAATATTTTAGGTAGCTAGGGCGTTAGCGCTAACTGGTTGAGGTGCGGTAAGATTATTTTTTCCTCTCGGTGCGAGGCAAAATAGGGCTTGGTCAAACCACAATATGTAGCGATAATCCCCCAGCAAAACCACAATATGTTGTGTTTTTACTGCCATCTCGGCAAATTTATTTTGTGTCAAACTTGAGGGAGAGTTTTGTGACCACTCAGCAGCGAGCCCACTTAAAAGCGGTTAAACCGATGAGCACCGACATTCCGTTTCAGGAGGCCTCTATCGATATTTGGGATAAAAAGTATCGTCTCAAAACGAAAGCCGGAGAGGTGATTGACGAGACGATGGACTCTACTTGGCAGCGTATCGCCCGTGCCCTAGCCGATGTTGAGCAGAGTGATATTAAGCGGGAAGAGTGGTACCAAAAGTTTCTCTGGGCGCTGCGCCACGGTGCGATACCGGCGGGGAGAATTACCTCTAATGCCGGTGCATTAAGCTATAAGCCGGCGACCTCAACGATTAACTGTACCGTATCGGGTACGATTGATGACTCGATGGATGGCATTTTGCAAAAAGTACACGAGGCGGGGCTAACATTGAAAGCCGGTTGTGGCATTGGTTACGAATTTTCCACCCTAAGACCGAAAGGGGCCTTTGTCGCTGGGGCCGGCGCCTATACCTCTGGGCCGCTATCGTTTATGGATATCTACGATAAGATGTGCTTTACCGTCTCCTCGGCGGGCGGGCGGCGCGGGGCACAGATGGCGACTTTCGATGTCGGTCACCCCGATGTCTTTGACTATATTCGCGCTAAACGGGAGGATGGGCGGCTGCGGCAGTTTAATCTCTCGCTGCTCATTACCAGCGACTTTATGGAGGCGGTTAAAAATGATCGCGACTGGCCGTTAGCGTTCCCCATCTCGGCTAAAGAGAGGGCGATAGATAAGATCGATATTAGCGATCCTGCGCAAGTTGTCTGGCGTGGCTGGCCTAATCCGACCCCCTATATCACTAATGAGGCCGGTAAAGTGGCTTGTCGAATCTATAAAACCGTTAAAGCTAAACGGTTGTGGGATATGATCATGAGTTCAACTTATGACTATGCCGAGCCTGGATTTATCCTAATTGACGAATACAACACCATGAATAACAACTGGTTTTGTGAAAATATTCGGGCGACAAATCCCTGCGTCACTGCCGAAACCTGGGTCCAGACCGATGCCGGGCCACGCCAGGTGAGTGACTTAATCGGCCAACCGTTTAACGCCGTTGTCGATGGGAAGCTCTACGCTAGTAGTGTAGAGGGGTTCTTCTATACCGCCACCAAAGCGATCGTTGAGCTACAGTGTGTCGAGGGGTACCGACTTCAGCTTACCGCCGATCACCGTGTGCGCCGCATTACGCTGCAAAACCGTTGGCGTCAGCAGAGCGAGTGGTGCGCGGTCTCAGATCTCAAGCCCGATGATCAAGTACTGCTGCATAACCATCAAAGCTATAGCCACTGGGACGGCGCTTATAGCCGTGGCGAGGGCTACTTGGTCGGACTACTGATCGGTGATGGCACCGTTAAGGCGGATGGTGAAGCGGTACTCTCGGTATGGCAGAACCACAGCGGTGCGGTGGTCAATGGTGTTTCAACCGATAGTGGCACCGCCAGCGTCATGGCCTATGCCCTGCATACAGCTAACGCCCTTTCGCACCGCTCTGATTTTCTCGGTTGGCGTCAAGTCAGCGGGCGTGATGAGTGGCGTCTCAGTACGGCTGCCATTAGTCACCTCGTTGCGAAACTCGGGATTAAAGCGGGGCACAAAACAGTCACACCACAGATGGAGCGCGGCTGTAGCGATTTTTATATCGGACTGCTACAGGGGCTGTTTGATGCCGATGGCTCAGTACAGGGTTCACAGCAAAAGGAGGGCAGTGTACGGCTATCACAATCCGATCTTGCCATGCTACAGGCGGTACAACGGATGCTGTTGCGCCTCGGAGTCGCCAGTCGTATCTATAAGCGTCGCCCGGCCGCCATGGCACGCCTTCCCGATGGCAAAGGGGGACAGCGTGAGTACGCCACACAGGCACAGCATGAACTGGTAATTAGTGGCTCTAATTTAACGCAATTTAGTCAGCAGATTGGCTTTATTGACAGCGTTAAACAGAGCCGGTTACAGCAGCTACTCAAAGGCTATCGCAGAGCTTTTAAGCGGGAGCGGTTTACCGCACGAGTCGCTGCCATTGTGCCCTGTGGCACCGCTAAAGTTTACGATGTGCAGGTGCCGGGAGTGAATACTTTTGATGCTAACGGACTACACGCTCACAACTGCGGCGAACAGGGGTTGCCCCCCTATGGTGCCTGTCTGCTCGGTTCGATTAACTTAACCCGATTTGTGCGCCAACCCTTTAGCGACAGCGCTTGGTTCGACTGGGAGGCGTATCGTGACGTAGTCTCGATCTTTACCCGTATGCTCGATAATGTGGTCGAAATTAACGGTCTGCCGCTACCGGAGCAGCGGGCAGAGATTGAGAATAAACGCCGTCACGGTATGGGCTTTCTGGGGCTAGGCTCGACCATTACTCTGCTTAAGATGAGCTATGGTGATGAGGCCTCTATCGCCTTTACCGAACAGGTAACCCGTGAGATGGCGCTAGCCGGCTGGCGTATCGGCCTAGAGCTAGCGAAAGAGAAGGGGCCTGCCCCGATTATGGAGCAGGAGTTTGAAGTCACTCAAGCGATGCTGCACCAACGACCAGAGATGGCCGCCGATGGGATTAAGGTGGGAGATAGCCTTCAAGGCAAACGGCTCCATGCCCGCTACAGCCGCTATATGCAGCAGCTAGCGACAGTCGATGCGAAACTGGTGGCTCAAATCGAACAGCACGGCTGCCGTTTTACTCACCACAGCTCAATTGCCCCGACCGGTACCATCTCGCTTAGTCTAGCTAATAATGCCAGTAACGGCATTGAGCCTAGTTTTGCCCACCACTACTCTCGCAATGTCATTCGTGAGGGTAAAAAGAGCAAAGAGAGGGTTGATGTCTTCTCCTATGAGCTTCTAGCCTATCGTACTCTAATTAATCCAGCGGCCATGCCCTATAGCGATAACCCCGCTGAGCAGCTCCCCGACTACTTTATCGCCGCCGATGCTGTGACACCGCAGCAGCATGTCGATATTCAGGCGGCGGCGCAGAAGTGGATAGACTCCTCCATCTCCAAAACGGCCAATGTGCCGACCGATTATCCTTTTGACGAGTTTAAAGATATCTATCTCTACGCCTATGAGAAGCGGCTAAAGGGGTGTACCACCTTCCGCTTTAACCCTGAGGTCTTCTCTGGGGTCTTGGTGAAAGAGCAGGATCTGGCCAATACCACCTACCGCTTTAAGCTTAAAAATGGCGATACGGTCGAGGTGAAGGGGAGTGATGAGATAGAGTATGACGGCGAACTCCATACCGCAGCCAACCTCTACGATGCCCTAAAAGAGGGCTACTACGGTAAATTTTAATAGGAGAGTTTAATCTTATGGCAATTCAAATTACCCAACCCATTGTCGATTTTGAAGTTGTTAAAGCAGAACAGCCCCAGATAGAGCGCGAACAGCCGCTAGTGCCTGCGAACGATGTTGTCGTGCACCTAAATGAGATGCTAGAGCGGCCGGAGATGCTGCTCGGTTCGACCTACAAAGTCAAAACGCCACTTTCGGAGCACGCGCTCTACATTACCATTAACGATATTATCCTCAATGCTGGTACCGAACATGAGCTACGCCGGCCGTTTGAGATCTTTATTAACTCTAAAAATATGGATCACTTTCAGTGGATTGTCGCCCTAACTCGCATTATCTCGGCAGTGCTGCGCAAAGGGGGGGATGTGACCTTTCTGGTCGAGGAGTTGCGCTCTGTTTTCGATCCGAAGGGGGGCTACTTTAAGAAGGGGGGGAAATATATGCCCTCACTGGTGGCCGAAATTGGTGATGCGATTGAGAGCCACATGCGCATGATAGGTCTGCTTAAAGACGATACGCTAGATGAGCACCAAAAACAGCTTATTGCCGAAAAGCGGGCACAGTATGAGTCGGTACGACAGGGCGCTGAGAGCTGTGAACCGGATGAGTTTCCCGATAACTCCCAACTCTGCGCTAAGTGTCAAACTAAGGCGGTGATTCAGCTCGATGGCTGTCTTACCTGCCTTAATTGTGGCGATAGCAAGTGTGGCTAGGGGAGGACACTTAACTTGTGGTGCGGGCGACTGATGGGATTTATTCAAATTTTCTTGAATATTTTTGAAAATGGGCTACTATCTTAATCTCCTAACCTGCCCTAGCCCCCAATCGGAGAGTCGCCATGACCACTTTTCAAGTCCCTATTGCCTCTAATCTTAGCTCAATCAAGCGGTTGCCAACCTATCAGCGGTTTAAATACCACTACCCCGGCACCGTTCTAAATCAGGCAAGATGCCAACCAAATGATGAGCCGCTAATTGATGCCCGCACTCAAGTTAAGACAGCCTATTTTGAAAATGTGCCTGATGCCAATATCCGTTATCTACTGCGCCGAGATTGTGCCCTTAAACTAGCCACCGCTGCGAATCAGCTTAGTCAAATTGGACTGCAACTAGAGTTGGTTGAGGGGTATCGCTCGCTAGAGCAACAGCGGTTTGAGTTTAACCACATTAGCGCGATGATCCGGCAGCAGCACCCCGATGCGACACCGGAGCAGGTTATTGAGCTTACCGAAGAGTTCTCCGCTAATCCCGACCTCAACCCTCCCCATACCACCGGGGGGGCGGTTGATGTTCGCCTGCGCGACTATCACAGCGGTGAGCTTATCGACATGGGCACCGACATTAATACGATCTCCCCGCTCGCCTATACCGATAGCCCCGATATCGACGATACCGCCAAAAGTTATCGTAAACTATTGCGGTTAGCGATGATTCAGGCCAACTTTGCCCCCCTCTCTACCGAGTGGTGGCACTTCGAGACTCGCACTCTACTGTGGGCTGCGGTGTATGATAGTTTGGCGTACTATCAATCGTGCTAACGGTGAGGCAGAGAGGGTAATCTTTTTATGTCGAAAGAAGAGCCACAAGAGCGCGTAAAGCAGCAACCCCTATCTGGCCAGAAACTTGCCCGTTTACGCCAATTTCTACAGCTCTCTTTGGCCGATTTTGCTCATGAGCTTGGAGTAAGTTCCCCTAGTAATATTCACTACTGGGAGAATAATGGTTTAAGTAAGAAAGCCTTAAATCTCATCGAAAAGAGATATCAGCTTGAGAGTGAACTGTTTAGCGCTAATCTCTCGCTAGCGCAGTTTAGCAGTGCCGTTAACCAGCTTCTGCTCTCTAACCATGTTAACCAAAAGTCGCTGGAGGTGAAGTCGGTTATTGTGAAAAATGCTTATGACGATCTCTATCTGCTCGATTTAGAACATGATATGAATAATCGTCTCCTTGTTTTTGATACTTTTCCGAGCTTTGCACTTAAATACAATAAAGCTCAGGCAGAGCTGTTAGAAAAAAATGCTGCAACACAGCTACGATTTGAAAATATTAACCATATTCAGATGCGTGAGTATCATAACTACTCGCTACGGGGAGTGTTGAGTTTTATCTTTAACCCCGTGCTCCCTCACTCTATCGAATACAAAAAGAGGATTCTTGCCAATGCGGTTGAGTTTTTTACCTCCATGAACCATTCTCTGTTTATCTTTAATGAGAAGAGTGAAAATATTAGTAACGCTTTTTCAGATATGCAGCTTATATTCAACGACTCGATGGAGAAGCAGTTGCTAGTGATGATTTCGCCACTCTTTTATAGCAGCCAAGCTAGAGTGCCGGAGGCGGGGAGAGTTACTCCGAGTGATATTAGCTATTTTCTACAGCTAGAGGGGGAGCAGGTTCGTGAGTATGTCGATTTTTACATTCATCAAATTAAAGTTGCGTTTCACCATATTGATGGGTTTGCGCTATTGGTTCTGCTATTAGACTATCTGCAAAATCGAACCGCCGTTCATAGCCGTGAGGCGACACTATCTGTCCCCGATCTGACTCACTTCTTAGCCTGGTTGAGCGAAGAGCCTGCCTCGGCGGGGGGGCTGCGGTTACAAAATGGCGTGACGCCAGCTCGGGTGGCTGAGTTAGCTCTACGGCTCAAAGAGTACTTTGAGCCGTAGGCAGCGCATCTTTCGCGTCAGTCCAAAAGCCTATGCTGGTAGCGTGGGATAGTCGAGGTACCCTTGCGCTTTTGGGGTATAGAAGGTGTTTGGATCGGGCTCGTTTAACTCAGCCCCGATCTGCCAGCGTTTGACTAGATCGGGATTGGCTAGTGCCGGTCGCCCAACCCCGATCAGATCGCACTTACCGGCGCTGAGATCAGCTTCGGCGCTGGCAGCATCGTAACCGCCGGAGAGGATCAGCGTACCGTTAAATTCGGCCCGAAACATCTGTGGCATTGTCTCAGGTACTTCAGGCGCTCCCATAGCGGTGTGATCAACTAGGTGGATATAGATCGGCGAGAGCTGGTTTAAACGCTGGGCGAGATAGGTATAGTCGTCCGCCATGGCATCATAGAGCGGCATATCATTAAAGACCCCATAAGGCGATAGGCGGACTCCGACCCGCTCTCTCCCAATCGCTGCAATCGTCAATTCGACGATCTCAAGCAGGAAACGAGCCCGATTTTCGATCTCTCCCCCATAACGATCGGTGCGCTGATTACTATTTGGGCGAATAAACTGCTCTAGCAGATAGCCATTGGCGGCATGAATTTCGACCCCGTCAAAACCGGCAGAGATCGCATTTTTGGCTGCAGCGACATACTCTGCTTGGGTGGAGGATAGTTCATCGAGACTCATCGCGTGAGGTATGGGATGGGGCTTGAGCCCCTCATCATCGGTATAGATCTCACCGGCTGCCGCCACCGCTGAGGGGGCCACGACTCGCGCCCCTAGAGGAAGATTATTTGGATGGGCGATACGGCCACAGTGCATTAGCTGCATAAATAGTTTCGCTCCGCCTTGATGTACCGCTGCGGTAAGCGGTTGCCAAGAGAGAGTTTGCTCTTTGGTAAAGATGCCTGGAATACGGGGGTATCCGAGCCCGTTCGGTGACGGCGAACTCCCTTCAGTGATAATTAATCCAAAGCTGGCTCGTTGTTGATAGTATTCCAGCATTAACTCATTGGCCAGATTCTCTTTTGCACGGTTACGGGTCAGTGGACACATAACAAGCGCATTTTGCAGGGTGAGTGAACCTAGCGTGGTCGGTGAGAACAGTGTTGACATAAAGACTCCGTGGTAGTCGTTCGTGGTAATAGCATAGGTGGTAGGGGAACAGATGCTTCTGCTTGAGCCAATTTCAATGTTAGAGCTCAAAAATGGGCAGCAGAATTAGCGGTGATGATGAGGCTACTTTTTTGCCACAGGGGTGATATAACGCCCTCCCCATGACAATACCCCGCAGATAGCAATAGTCGCTACCATCGGCCAGTGAGTCTGGTTGTACAGCAGCCCCGTCAGCGCCCCCATAAGTGCCCCGAAGCCGAACTGCATCACCCCAAATAGTCCCGAGACAGTACCGGCCATCTCGGGGTGGAGATTCATCGCACACGATAGCGCATTGGCAGCAATCGGGAGCAGAGTCAAAAAGAAGAGCATCAGGCCGGCAATGGTTCCCCAAGGATAGAGCGCCTTAAACGCTGATAGCCCAACCAGTACCACTGAGGCGAGCGCCACATAGCCGGTGGCGAGCTTAAATAGCTCTTCGGCATGAAATCGCTCTAACAGCCGTCGATTAAGGTGTGAACTGATCACCGAAGTCAGGACGCTAACTGCAAATAGTAGGCTAAACTCGGTCTCACTAAAGCCAAATAGATCGATATAGACAAACGGCGCGGCTGAAATAAAGCTAAAGAGCGCCCCAAACATCGCTCCTGCAGAGAGCAGTAAGCCTAACAGCGCCCGATCTTGTAGCAGTCGTCCATAGTTAGCGATGAGCTGCGAGAGAATAAATGGCTGCCGCCGCGCCAGCGGCAACGACTCCGGCAGCGCCTGCCAAGCGAGCACACCTAAAAGGAGCGATAACCCAAATAGCACCAGAAAGATAGCCGGCCACTCAAACCAGATCAGCACCAGCGCCCCCAAAATAGGCGCGATAAGCGGTGCCACCGCCATTACCATAAGCACCATCGATAGCACCTTCGCCACCTCATCGCCCCCAAAACGGTCACGAATGACCGCCCGACTTGCGACAATCGCCGCCCCCGCTGCCAGCGCCTGCACAAATCGCAGCGCTGTCAATACCTCAATTGATGGGCTTAATGCGCACCCTAACGAGGCGATAGCGTAACACCCCATCCCCCCTAGTAGCACCGGACGCCGCCCTAACGTATCGGATAGCGGCCCCCACAAGAGCTGGCCTAACGCCATTCCGACAAAAAAGGCACTTAGCGTTAACTGCGTCTGCGACACCGTCCCGTCCAACTGCTGCGCCATCTGCGGCAGTGCCGGCAGATACATATCGATCGATAGCGGTCCAATGGCACTAATGGCCGCCAATATCAGCACCAAGCGGGTGATCGTTATCATTGTTGCAATCTCAAGTTGATAGAGCGGAGTCGGGGAGAGGGTTAACCCGTTGAGTCAAAGGCTGGGCAGCGAACTGCTTAGGAGTGGTAAAGCGGGTAATGGTAGGTTTTAAGCACCCCGAAATCAAGGGAAAGATGAGCCAGTCTGTTTTGTGGCTCAAAAGGCCAGAGGTGCCATTTAGTGTGCTGAGTAGCTCCCTGCCTGTTATACTCTCTACGAGATGGCCAAAACATAACCGCAACCGACATGAGCAAGATGACCAAACGCTACTTCAACACCACCGGCCCCTGCTTTCCCGACCACCACTACATGGTTGACCCGCTCAAACGGCTCAAAGGGGTTGAACAACTGATAGAGCAGGGGCAATACTTTGTCATTCACGCCCCGCGCCAAAGTGGCAAGACCACCTACGCCTTTGCGCTCATGGAGAAGCTGAATCGGGAGGGGGTCTATACGGTACTGATTAGCTCAATCCAACCGGCTGCCCAAGGGCAAAATCCGATTGAAGCGATGAAAATTGCGGCCATGTGTATCGCTAAAGATAGCCGCCTCTATCTACCAGAGGCGGAGTGGTCGCCCGAAGTCGATAGAGGGGAGCAGGGGGCGGAAGATGGCCTGCTAAGCTACCTGCAACAGTGGAGTCTAAACAACCCCAAACCGATCGTGCTGTTGTTGGATGAGGTCGATTCGCTACAAGATGATAACTTTCTAGCGCTACTCTACCAGCTTCGTAGCGGTTTTGTTGGCCGCTACAAACAGGGCTTCCCCCACGCCATGGGGCTGATTGGGCTGCGCGATGTGCGCGACTATAAAATTCGTCTGCGTCCTGACTCACAAAGCATGGGCACCGGCAGTCCGTTTAACATAAAAGCCGAATCGCTATTTGTCGATAGATTGACCGAGGAGGAGATTGTCACCCTCTTACAGCAACATAGCGAGGCGACCGGACAGCCCTTTGAACCACAAGCGATCGCGACCCTCGCCGAACTGACCCAAGGTCAGGCGTGGTTAGTTAACGCACTCGCCCACCATATCGTCCAGCGGCTATTAGAGGGTGATGTTGGCCAAATAATTACCGAAGCGCATGTATGGCAAGCGAAAGAGGCGCTTATTCTTCGTCGCGATACCCATCTAGACTCGCTGATCGATAAACTAAAAGAGCCGCAGGTGCGTGAAGTGATTACCGCAGTGATTAACGGCAGCGCCCCTAACTTTGACCACTACAATGATGCCATTCTCTACTGTCGCAACCTAGGCCTCATCGCCCCCCACCCCCCGGTACGGTTTGCTAACCCGATCTATCAAGAGATCATTCCACGGGTACTCAGTTTCGGTTTTCAAGAGAGTATCCCCCAAGACTATGCCGATCCCCACTGGTATATCCAACAGGGCAGACTCGATATGGAGGCGCTGTTAAAAGCGTTTCAAAAGTTCTACCGCCGCCACTCCGAGGCGTGGCTAGAAAAGTACGATTTTCGAGAGGTAGGGCGGCAGCTTTTACTAATGGCCTTTTTACAGCGGGTGGTGAATGGCGGTGGGCGGATTGAGCGGGAGATGGCGGTCGGTAACGGTCGTTCTGATCTTATTGTGGAGTATGGGGACGAGCGCTTTGTGCTGGAGTTAAAGCTCAACTATGACCGCTTTAGCGAAGAGGAGGGACTCGAACAGCTCGCCCGCTATCTGGATCGTCTCAATGAATCGACAGGCTACCTATTACTGTTTGAGTTAGATAGCGCTAAAAGCTGGGAGGAGCGTATCCGCTGGCAGAGGCTGACCGAGGCGGGTAGGCAGATTATTTTAGTGGGAATGTAGAGCAAGAGGAGAACACACATGGCGCAGCAGCAACCACATCGCATAGCAAAGCGCTACTTCAACACCACCGGCCCCTGTTTTCCCGACCACCACTACATGGTTGACCCGCTCAAACGGCTCAAAGGGGTTGAACAACTGATAGAGCAGGGGCAATACTTTGTCATTCACGCCCCGCGCCAAAGCGGCAAGACCACCTACGCCTTTGCGCTCATGGAGAAGCTGAATCGGGAGGGGGTCTATACGGTACTGATTAGCTCAATCCAACCGGCTGCCCAAGGGCAAAATCCGATTGAAGCGATGAAAATTGCGGCCATGTGTATCGCTAAAGATAGCCGCCTCTATCTACCAGAGGCGGAGTGGTCGCCCGAAGTCGATAGAGGGGAGCAGGGGGCGGAAGATGGCCTGCTAAGCTACCTGCAACAGTGGAGTCTAAACAACCCCAAACCGATCGTGCTGTTGTTGGATGAGGTCGATTCGCTGCAAGATGATAACTTTCTAGCGCTACTCTACCAGCTTCGTAGCGGTTTTGTTGGCCGCTACAAACAGGGCTTCCCCCACGCCATGGGGCTGATTGGGCTGCGCGATGTGCGCGACTATAAAATTCGTCTGCGTCCTGACTCACAAAGCATGGGCACCGGCAGTCCGTTTAACATAAAAGCCGAATCGCTATTTGTCGATAGATTGACCGAGGAGGAGATTGTCACCCTCTTACAGCAACATAGCGAGGCGACCGGACAGCCCTTTGAACCACAAGCGATCGCGACCCTCGCCGAACTGACCCAAGGTCAGGCGTGGTTAGTTAACGCACTCGCCCACCATATCGTCCAGCGGCTATTAGAGGGTGATGTTGGCCAAATAATTACCGAAGCGCATGTATGGCAAGCGAAAGAGGCGCTTATTCTTCGTCGCGATACCCATCTGGACTCGCTGATCGATAAACTAAAAGAGCCGCAGGTGCGTGAAGTGATTACCGCAGTGATTAACGGCACCGAGCTGCATGATGATCGCTACAACGACGCCCTAAGCTATACCCAAGATTTAGGGTTGATAAGTCGCTGCCCCCCTATCCGTTTTGCCAATCCTATCTACCAAGAGATTATTCCCAGAGTCTTGAGCTACCATTGGCAGCTCTCGATTCCCCAAGATTATGCCGATCCCCACTGGTATATCCAACAGGGCAGACTCGATATGGAGGCGCTGTTAAAAGCGTTTCAAAAGTTCTACCGCCGCCACTCCGAGGCGTGGCTAGAAAAGTACGATTTTCGAGAGGTAGGGCGGCAGCTCTTACTAATGGCCTTTTTACAGCGGGTGGTGAATGGCGGTGGGCGAATTGAGCGGGAGATGGCGGTCGGTAACGGTCGTTCTGATCTTATCGTGGAGTATCGAGGTGAGCGCTTTGTACTGGAGTTAAAGCTCAACTATGACCGCTTTAGCGAAGAGGAGGGACTCGAACAGCTCGCCCGCTATCTGGATCGTCTCGACGAATCGACAGGCTACCTATTACTGTTTGAGTTAGATAGCGCTAAAAGCTGGGAGGAGCGTATCCGCTGGCAGAGGCTGACCGAGGCGGGTAGGCAGATTATTTTAGTGGGAATGTAGAGCAAGAGGAGAACACACATGGCGCAGCAGCAACCACATCGCATAGCAAAGCGCTACTTCAACACCACCGGCCCCTGCTTTCCCGACCACCACTACATGGTTGACCCGCTCAAACGGCTCAAAGGGGTTGAACAACTGATAGAGCAGGGGCAATACTTTGTCATTCACGCCCCGCGCCAAAGCGGCAAGACCACCTACGCCTTTGCGCTCATGGAGAAGCTGAATCGGGAGGGGGTCTATACGGTACTAATTAGCTCAATCCAACCGGCTGCCCAAGGGCAAAATCCGATTGAAGCGATGAAAATTGCGGCCATGTGTATCGCTAAAGATAGCCGCCTCTATCTACCAGAGGCGGAGTGGTCGCCCGAAGTCGATAGAGGGGAGCAGGGGGCGGAAGATGGCCTGCTAAGCTACCTGCAACAGTGGAGTCTAAACAACCCCAAACCGATCGTGCTGTTGTTGGATGAGGTCGATTCGCTACAAGATGATAACTTTCTAGCGCTACTCTACCAGCTTCGTAGCGGTTTTGTTGGCCGCTACAAACAGGGCTTCCCCCACGCCATGGGGCTGATTGGGCTGCGCGATGTGCGCGACTATAAAATTCGTCTGCGTCCTGACTCACAAAGCATGGGCACCGGCAGTCCGTTTAACATAAAAGCCGAATCGCTATTTGTCGATAGATTGACCGAGGAGGAGATTGTCACCCTCTTACAGCAACATAGCGAGGCGACCGGACAGCCCTTTGAACCACAAGCGATCGCGACCCTCGCCGAACTGACCCAAGGTCAGGCGTGGTTAGTTAACGCACTCGCCCACCATATCGTCCAGCGGCTATTAGAGGGTGATGTTGGCCAAATAATTACCGAAGCGCATGTATGGCAAGCGAAAGAGGCGCTTATTCTTCGTCGCGATACCCATCTAGACTCGCTGATCGATAAACTAAAAGAGCCGCAGGTGCGTGAAGTGATTACCGCAGTGATTAACGGCAGCGCCCCTAACTTTGACCACTACAATGATGCCATTCTCTACTGTCGCAACCTAGGCCTCATCGCCCCCCACCCCCCGGTACGGTTTGCTAACCCGATCTATCAAGAGATCATTCCACGGGTACTCAGTTTCGGTTTTCAAGAGAGTATCCCCCAAGACTATGCCGATCCCCACTGGTATATCCAACAGGGCAGACTCGATATGGAGGCGCTGCTAAAAGCGTTTCAGGAGTTCTATCGCGAACACTCCGAGGCGTGGCTAGAAAAGTATGATTTTCGAGAGGTGGGGCGGCAGCTCTTACTCATGGCCTTTTTGCAGCGGGTGGTGAATGGCGGTGGGCGGATTGAGCGGGAGATGGCGGTCGGCAACGGTCGTTCTGATCTTATTGTGGAGTATGGGGACGAGCGCTTTGTGCTGGAGCTTAAACTGAAACGGAGCGAGTGGGATGAGTCGAAGGGGCTAAAGCAGCTCGCCCGCTATCTGGATCGTCTCAATGAATCGACAGGCTACCTATTACTGTTTGAGTTAGATAGCGCTAAAAGCTGGGAGGAGCGTATCCGCTGGCAGAGGCTGACCGAGGCGGGTAGGCAGCTTATTGTAGTCGGGATGTAGAGCAAGAGGAGAACACACATGGCGCAGCAGCAACCACATCGCATAGCAAAGCGCTACTTCAACACCACCGGCCCCTGCTTTCCCGACCACCACTACATGGTTGACCCGCTCAAACGGCTCAAAGGGGTTGAACAACTGATAGAGCAGGGGCAATACTTTGTCATTCACGCCCCGCGCCAAAGCGGCAAGACCACCTACGCCTTTGCGCTCATGGAGAAGCTGAATCGGGAGGGGGTCTATACGGTACTGATTAGCTCAATCCAACCGGCTGCCCAAGGGCAAAATCCGATTGAAGCGATGAAAATTGCGGCCATGTGTATCGAACAGGATAGCCGCCTCTATCTACCAGAGGCGGAGTGGTCGCCGACTGTTTCTGAAGTGAGCTTTCCTGAAAATGGACTACAACGCTACCTGCAACAGTGGAGTCTAAACAACCCCAAACCGATCGTGCTGTTGTTGGATGAGGTCGATTCGCTACAAGATGATAACTTTCTAGCGCTACTCTACCAGCTTCGTAGCGGTTTTGTTGGCCGCTACAAACAGGGCTTCCCCCACGCCATGGGGCTGATTGGGCTGCGCGATGTGCGCGACTATAAAATTCGTCTGCGTCCTGACTCACAAAGCATGGGCACCGGCAGTCCGTTTAACATAAAAGCCGAATCGCTATTTGTCGATAGATTGACCGAGGAGGAGATTGTCACCCTCTTACAGCAACATAGCGAGGCGACCGGACAGCCCTTTGAACCACAAGCGATCGCGACCCTTGCCGAACTGACCCAAGGT
The DNA here is from genome assembly GCA_008375315.1 of Ectothiorhodospiraceae bacterium BW-2. Lineage (NCBI taxonomy): Bacteria > Pseudomonadati > Pseudomonadota > Gammaproteobacteria > Chromatiales > Ectothiorhodospiraceae > Ectothiorhodospiraceae bacterium BW-2. The sequence continues at coordinate 1,773,598 of CP032507.1, forward strand.
CAGGCGTGGTTAGTTAACGCACTCGCCCACCATATCGTCCAGCGGCTATTAGAGGGTGATGTTGGCCAAATAATTACCGAAGCGCATGTATGGCAAGCGAAAGAGGCGCTTATTCTTCGTCGCGATACCCATCTAGACTCGCTGATCGATAAACTAAAAGAGCCGCAGGTGCGTGAAGTGATTACCGCAGTGATTAACGGCAGCGCCCCTAACTTTGACCACTACGATGATGCCATTCTCTACTGTCGCAACCTAGGCCTCATCGCCCCCCACCCCCCGGTACGGTTTGCTAACCCGATCTATCAAGAGATCATTCCACGGGTACTCAGTTTCGGTTTTCAAGAGAGTATCCCCCAAGACTATGCCGATCCCCACTGGTATATCCAACAGGGCAGACTCGATATGGAGGCGCTGCTAAAAGCGTTTCAGGAGTTCTATCGCGAACACTCCGAGGCGTGGCTAGAAAAGTACGATTTTCGAGAGGTGGGGCGGCAGCTCTTACTCATGGCCTTTTTGCAGCGGGTGGTGAATGGCGGTGGGAGGATTGAGCGGGAGATGGCGGTCGGTAACGGTCGTTCTGATCTTATTGTGGAGTATGGGGACGAGCGCTTTGTGCTGGAGCTTAAACTGAAACGGAGCGAGTGGGATGAGTCGAAGGGGCTAAAGCAGCTCGCCCGCTATCTGGATCGTCTCAATGAATCGACAGGCTACCTATTACTGTTTGAGATAGATAGCGCTAAAAGCTGGGAGGAGCGTATCCGCTGGCAGAGGCTGACCGAGGCGGGTAGGCAGCTTATTGTAGTCGGGATGTGAAATAGCGGCTCTGACTGCTGAGGGTCTTGCGATATAGAGTCTTTTAGTGTGGCTAGGGGTGGGGTGATACCATGTGCGCTCGCTCCTCGGCGAGTGTTTTGACCACCGCGGCGGTCAGCGTGTTTAGCTCTGAGGGGGAGATGGTAAACGGAGGCATGAGATAGACTAGCCGTCCAAAGGGTCTGACCCAGACGCCGTTGGCAACAAATTTCGGTTGAATGTGCGCCATATCGACCCTTTGGTGTAGCTCTACCACCCCGATGGCCCCCAATACCCGCACCTCTTTTACCTGAGGCCACTCTGCGCAGGGAGCTAGCCCCTGTTGTAGCCCCTGTTCAATCGCAGCGATCTGGCTCTGCCAAGGCGATTGCAACAGCAGCTCAATACTACGCAACGCCACCGCACAGGCGAGTGGGTTGGCCATAAAGGTCGGGCCGTGCATAAATAGCCCCGGCTCTCCGTCGCTAATTGTGGCGGCAATATGGCGAGTGGTAAGTAGGGCGGCTAGGGTCATGTAACCACCGGTGAGTGCTTTGCCTAGAGCTAGGATATCGGGCGCTATCGCTGCATGTTCACAGGCAAAGAGTCTGCCGGTGCGACCAAAACCGGTTGCGATCTCATCTAGGATTAATAGCGTGTCGAACTGATCGCAAAGGGCTCTAACTCTGCTGAGATAGGCAGGGGAGTGAAAACGCATCCCGCCAGCCCCCTGCACGATAGGCTCCATGACGACAGCGGCAATCTGATCACCGTTGTGCTCAAGATGGCTGCGTAGCGAGGCGATATCCTCATCTGTGCAGGGGCGGTTAAATCCGGCTGGGGGGAGATCGGCAAATAGCTGTGGCGGTAACATCTCTGAGAAGAGAGTATGCATGCCATTGACCGGATCACAGATCGACATAGCGCCAAAGGTATCGCCGTGATAGCCGCCCCGAACGGTTAAAAAGCGCTGCCGTTTTTGGCCGCGAGCGTGCCAATACTGTATTGCCATCTTTAAGGCCGCCTCCATAGCGACCGAACCAGAGTCGGCAAAGAAGAGCACCTCTAGTGGCGGCGGGGTGATCTGGATCAGCTTGCGTGCTAGCTCGACGGCAGGGGGGTGGGTGAGGCCACCAAACATCACATGAGCCATCTGTGTGAGCTGCTGTTGTAGCGCACGATTGAGCTGTGGATGGTTGTAGCCGTGAATCATGCACCACCACGAGGCCATACCGTCGATTAGCTGGCGGCCATCGGCGAGCGTCAGTTTGACCCCTTTGGCGCTAACGACTGGATAGAGTGGCAGTTTTGAGTCGATAGCGTTATAGGGGTGCCAGAGGTGGCGCAGGTCAAAGGCGAGCATCTCGCTCTGTAGGGTGACTCCCATTTGGGGATCATTTGTCGTTCTACTGGACGGTAACGAAGTTTATTAGTGGCTCTGCACTTTCTCGACCCCCACACGAAGAGAGAATTAAAGCCATCGCGATAGAGAGGAGTGAGTGCTTGCCTGTCATGGTGTGTTTCCTGGTGGTTGATAGTTGTGGCATCGGCTTATGGGTGCTTTTATTCCCTAACCTGCCCCTAAAATGGCACATCATCATCAAACATAGGGGGCTCTTGGTTGTGTTGTGGCGGAGCCGATTGTTGTTGAGGCTGTTGAGGCTGTTGAGGCTGTTGAGGCTGTTGAGGTTGTTGAGGCGGCTGTGGTCGCTGTTGGGGTGGCTGATATTGGCCGCTATCCATCGGCGCGGTAGCACCGCTACCCCCGCCTCGTCCCCCTAATAGCTGCATCTGGCCATTGTAGGGATCAACCACGATTTCGGTGGTATAGCGATCTAGACCATTTTGATCCTGCCACTTATTGGTGCGAATTTTGCCTTCAATGTAAACTTGCGAGCCTTTGTTTAGGTACTGAGCGGCTACCTCTGCCATTTTGCCGAAGATGACTACCCGATGCCATTCAGTGCGCTCCTGCTGTTGGCCGCTATTTTTGTCAGTCCAGACTTCATTAGTGGCTAGGTTTAGGGTGGCGATGGCTCGCTGATCTGCGGTATAGCGAATTTCGGGATCTCGCCCTAAAGTACCTAAAATAATTGCCTTATTAACGCCTCTGGCCATAACTCTCTCCTCTGATATATACCGATCTGCTTGTGAATGAGTGTAGCGACTGATTGTAGTTCAAAGCGTCACCGAAAGCGATACCCATGGCCGTGATGGAGCGAATCGGGTAGAATCGCCCCGCGTTTTTGTCAATTTACCCAAAGCAACCGAGGTGATACCCCATGGCTGACTATCTAATTGCCCCCTCTATCCTCTCTGCCGATTTTGCCCGTTTAGGCGAAGAGGTGGTGAATGTCCTCAATTCTGGCGCTGATATTGTCCATTTCGATGTGATGGATAACCACTATGTGCCTAATTTGACCATTGGGCCGCTGATCTGTGAGGCGCTGCGCAAACATGGCGTGACCGCCCCTATTGATGTTCACCTAATGGTTAAGCCGGTTGATAGGATTATTCCCGATTTTGCCAAAGCCGGTGCGAGCTACATTACCTTCCACCCCGAAGCCTCTGAGCATATCGATCGGACTTTGCAACTTATCAATGACGAAGGGTGTAAATCGGGGTTAGTCTTTAATCCGGCAACACCACTCGATTACCTTAACTATGTGATCGATAAGGTCGATATGGTGCTGCTGATGTCGGTTAACCCCGGTTTTGGTGGGCAGTCGTTTATTCCGGCCGCCCTCGATAAGCTGCGCGAAGCGCGGACAATAATCGATGAATCGGGTTACGATATTCGATTAGAGATCGATGGTGGCGTGAAGGCGAGCAATATTGCTGACATTGCCGCCGCCGGTGCCGATACCTTTGTGGCTGGGTCAGCGATTTTTGGAGCCGCCAATAGTCGCGATCCTCACCACTATGACACTATTTTGCAGCAGTTCCGCGACGAACTGGCCAAAGTGTAGTCTGGGCAGCGGTGATGCTGAAACGACCTCAGCTAATTTTGATTGATGTCGATGGCACACTGGTCGATAGCGTGCCAGATCTCGCTTACTGTATCGATACCATGTTAGAGCGGCTCGATAGGGCCCCACAGGGGGAGGCGAAGGTTCGCTGTTGGGTCGGCAATGGGGTCGAGCGACTGGTCTGCCGCGCCCTGACCGGCTCCATGACGGCGGAGCCGGATGAGGCGCTGTTTCAGCGCGGCTACCCCCTCTTTTTGGAGCTCTATGCCGAAAATATCAGTCGCCGTAGCCGACTCTATCCGGGGGTAGAGGAGGGGTTGGTGCAGCTAAAGCAGGCTGGATTTAGGCTCGGCTGTGTGACCAATAAGGCCGAGCAGTTTACCCTGCCACTGCTGCAAAATTTGGCGCTGCGTGACTACTTTGAGATCGTGATGAGTGGCGATAGCTTGCCAAAAAAGAAGCCCGATCCGCTGCCGCTGCTCTATGTGGCCGACTATGTTGGGGTCTCTGCGAGTGAGTCTCTGATGGTGGGCGACTCAATGAGTGATGTTAAAGCGGCCCGAGCGGCCGGTTTTAGCGTTGTCTGTCTGAGCTACGGCTATAACCATGGTGAGGATATTGGTCGCGCCCATCCCGATGCGGTGATCGATAGCCTCACTGATCTGTTACCGATGTTAGAGAGTGCCTGATGATGTTATCCGCAGCAGAGTTTGCCGCTTTAGCTGAGCAGGGGTATAACCGTATCCCACTGACTCGACAAGTACTGGCCGATCTAGATACACCGCTTTCGACCTATCTTAAACTGGCTAAAGGGGAGTATAGCTGTCTATTTGAGTCGGTGCAGGGGGGCGAGAAGTGGGGTCGATTCTCCATTATCGGTCTGCCGGCGAGGGAGCAGATACGGGTCTATGGTCAGCGGGTTGAGCAGTGGTGCGAGGGGCAGCTACGACAGAGCGAAGAGGTAGAGGATCCGTTAGCGTGGATCGAGCACTACCAGCAGCAGTTTCGGGTCGCGAGTGGCGAAGAGGAGCTTCCCCGCTTCCATGGCGGGCTGGTCGGCTACTTTGGCTACGATACGGTGCGCTACATTGAACCTAAGCTGCGCCACTCACCCAATCCAGATCAGCTACAGACGCCCGACATTCTGCTACTGCTCTGCGAGGAGGTGGTGATTTTCGATAACCTAAAAGGGGTGATTGAGATCATCGTGCTAGCCGAGTCTGCACAACCAGAGAGCTATGGCGCTGCGATTCAACGACTACAGCAGTTACAGCAGCAGCTAGAGAGACCGCTACAGCGAGATAGGCCACGGGCTTCAGTCGCGGTTGGGGAGGCCGATTTTATCTCCGGTTTTACCGAAGAGGGCTTTAAGGCCGCCGTGGCGAAGTCGCGCCAATATATTACCGAGGGTGATATTATGCAGGTGGTGCTGTCGCAGCGACTATCGATTCCGTTTCGAGCAAGACCTATCGATCTCTATCGAGCGTTACGCAAACTGAACCCCTCTCCCTATATGTTTTTTCTTGATCTAGGTGACCATCAGGTGGTGGGCTCCTCGCCGGAGATTTTGGTTCGGTTTGAGGAGGGTAGAGTCACCGTCAGACCGATTGCCGGTACCCGTCCTAGGGGGCTAACTGAGGCGGAGGATGCGGCACTGCGTGAAGAGCTGCTCCACGATCCAAAAGAGTTGGCAGAGCACCTGATGCTTATCGATTTAGGTCGTAACGATACCGGTCGTATTGCAACGATAGGTAGTGTGCAGGTGACCGAACAGATGGCGGTAGAGAACTACTCCCATGTGATGCATATCGTCTCTAATGTCGAGGGGGAGCTAAAACCGGGGCTATCGGCGATGGATGTGCTGAGGGCAACCTTTCCGGCGGGGACGGTCAGTGGTGCCCCGAAGATTAGGGCGATGGAGATTATTGATGAGCTAGAGCCGGTCAAACGGGGGATCTATGCCGGAGCGGTCGGTTATTTAGGCTGGAACGGCAATATGGATACCGCGATTGCTATTCGCACTGCGGTGATTAAGGAGAATACGCTCTATATGCAGGCCGGGGCGGGGATTGTCTATGACTCGATACCTCAAAATGAGTGGGATGAGACCATGAATAAGTCGCGGGCTATTTTTCGTGCGGCGGAGTTAGCCTGTAAGGGGTTGTAGTCACTTAAATTATTTAATCTGCTGATAGGCCTCTAGCGCCTGCTGACGCGACTGTTTCAGATCGACAATCGGCAGCGGATAGCTCTCTCCTAGCGTGACGCCGGCCTGTTGCAGCACCGCAGCCGGCGCACTCCACGGTTGGTGGATATAGTTCGGCGGTAGCTGTGCTAGCTCTGGGCAGTAGCGTTTAACATAGTGACCTTGTGGATCGAACTTCTCCCCTTGGGTCACTGGATTAAAGATCCGAAAATAGGGGGCGGCATCGGCACCACAGCCGGCAACCCACTGCCACCCCATGATATTGCTGGCCGGATCGGCATCGACTAGGGTATCGTGAAACCAGCGCTCCCCCTCATGCCAGTGCTGGCGCAGGTTTTTGACCAAAAAGGAGCCGACAACCATGCGCACGCGGTTATGCATCCAGCCGCTCTGCCAGAGCTGGCGCATGCCGGCATCGACTAATGGAATGCCGCTCTGCCCCCTCTGCCATGCGCTTAGCTGTGATCGATCGGCTTGCCACGGAAAAGCGTTAAATTTAGCCTGAAAGTTAGCTACCGTGGTATCAGGGAAGTGGTAGAGCAGCGAGTAGCCAAATTCGCGCCACCCTAACTCTGCCATAAAGGTATCGACCGCTGGCGGGAGTGGCGTCTGATCTGAGAATCGCTGGCGTAGGGTGTGCCAGATGAGGCGCGGCGAAATCTCACCGAAGTGAAGATGGGGCGAGAGGCGGGAGGTCCCCTCTAGATCGGGACGGTTACGCTGATCGTGGTACGCCGCTAGCGACTGCTGGAGAAAATGCTCTAGCTGCTCTAACGCCGTCGCCTCTCCAGCTCGCCACTGTTGGGCGATAGTGTGGTACCAATCGATAGCGGGAAGTAGCTGTAGTTGTGATAGGGGAAGAGTCTCGGTCGGGGTCAGTTGCGAGAGGTTGAGTGTCGGTATCGGCAGCGGTTGCGCCGGTGCGGCTTGAGTTAGACACCCACGGCGGTAGAAGGGGGTAAAGACTCGATAGGGGGTGCCATCCTGTTTCACGACCTGCCAAGGCTCCCACAGCAGGGCGCTGTTAAACGATCTAACCCCCACGCCCTGCGCCTTTAACCGCTCTTTTAGCCGCCTATCGCGTTCGATTTGCCACGGCTGATAGCCGCGATTCCAGACCACTTGACTCACACAGTAGCGCTCTATCAGAGTAGGAATAATCTGCAGCGGATCGCCCTGAAAGAGCTGTAGCCTGCCGCCATAGCGCTGCTGTAGTGCGGCGAGTGAGTGGTGTAGCCACCAGCGACTAGCACTGCCGAGCGCCCAGTGACCACCATGGTGGTTATCGACAATATAGAGGGGGAGTAGCTCCCCTTGCTGCTGCGCGGCGTAGTGGAGCGCTGGGTTATCGTGCAGACGCAGATCGTGTCGGTGCCAGAGGAGGGTGAGAGCCATCGATACGCCTACCTATCCCTGCTGCTCTACCCTAACTTTCTGTACGGTTCGTGCATCGGCCTCTACTACGGTCAGGCGGTAGCCGCTTAGCTCCAGAGTATCGTTAGGGCGGGGGATATGACGCAGTCGGGCAGTGATCAGGCCGCCGATGGTGTGTGCCTCCTCTATTGGAAAAGTGGCATAGAGCATATCGTTAACCTCAGAGATAGGGGTGCGGCCGCTCATTAAGTGAGAGGTTTCGCTCTCATGCTCTATGTAGAGGCGTTGGCGGGGGTGGTAGTCATCAAAGTCGTAACCGACATTAATCTCGCCGACCACCTCTTCGAGTACATCCTCCATGGTTAAAATGCCGACGGCAGAGCCGAATTCATCAACGACGATAGCCATGTGATCTTGTCTGGCTTGTAGCTGCGGCAGCGCATTATCGAGCGTCTGTTTAGGGGAGAGGTAGAGCGCTGGGGTGGTGTAGTCGCTAATGGTGTAGCGCAGCAGATCGGGATCCATTAAATCCCAGCTATCGAGGGTAAATATCCCGAGGACATTGGTTAGGTTGCCGGTATAGACCGGCAGCCGGTTAAAGCCGGTCTCCATCACCTTTTTGCTGGCATCTTTCATCGATTTGCGCTCATTAATGCCGACCACATCGGCCAGTGGAATCATCGCCTCCCCCACGGTGGTATCGGCAAAGCGGATAATGCGTCGAATCCGTTTGCGATCGATATTAGTGTTATCACTACCGGACGATTCGGAGGCGTCGAGCAGTACCCGTAGCTCTTCACGGGTGATAAACATATTTTGTGGCACGGTACCGTTACCGACGAGGCGGGTGATAAAGCGGGCAATGGTGCTAAAGATAAAGATAATCGGATAGAAAAGGAGCGAAAAGATGCGTAGCACGCCAATCAGACGGCCTGCGAGGCTATCGGCTTTCTGCTGAAAGATGCTCTTCGGCACCACTTCGCCTAGTATTAGCAGCAGCGGTGTCATGATAATAATCGACAGGAGATCCCCTGCGCTGCCAAAGAGATCGATAAATAACAGTGCGGTTAAGGTGGAGATGGTAACGGTAGCGATATTGGTGCCAACGAGTGTGGTGCCGAGAATAACATCGGGGGTCTTAAACAGCTTCAGTACTTGGGCGGCTCCTTTGTCTCCCATCTTGGCTTGGTGGCGCAGTTTAAGTTTATCGGCGCTGACAATGGCGATCTCTGAACCGGAAAAGAGCCCCTTTAGCAGCAGAAAGAGCACAATGAGTAGTAGTTCTAAAATGAGGGTTGTCTCCATTACAAACTCTCCTTGTCAGTGGTGGCGGGCTGGGGGGGGCTCGTCTGGTCGTTAGGGGTCGCGGGTGCGGGCAGCAGCGGTAGGGTAACCGGCTCGGTGGCAGCTAGTTCGTCTCTCTCTCTCTCTTCGGGGAGGGGGGGGCGTTCACTTTGATTGGTAATTTTGCGCACCTGAATTTGGCTGATGCGCAGCCCCTTAACCTCGCGGGCGATAAATTCAAACCCTTCATGGATAACGCTGTCGCCAATCTGCGGCAGTCGATCAAATAGCCGAAAAGCGACGCCACCGATGGTCGTCATCACCGGATCGTCAATATGGAAATTGGTTAGGTTGTAAAAGTCGTTCAGGCGCATATCGCCGGGGACGGTATAGCTGTTACCATCCTGTTCATCGTAGTGCTCCTGCCCCTCCATCTTGCCGGAGATCTCCCCAAAGATGAAGGTGAGCACATCTTTCATGGTGACGATGCCAAGCACCTCGCCATATTCGCTCAAAATAACTGCCGCACGGGTGTTGTGAGCTTGAAAGTAGTCAAACATCTCATCGACCTTTTTCGTCGGCGGGACAAAGTGGGCCGGTTTGAGCAGTGACTCTAATGCGACCTCATGCGGATCGATATCGTGGTGAAATAGCCGTAAGACATCTTCAGAGTGGATAAAGCCTATCACATTATCCCAGTGGCCACGATAGACCGGAATGCGGGGGTGGCGCAGATGGCGAAACTTCTCAATTAGCTCCGGTACCGGTAGCTCGGCGTTTAAAAAACGAATGCGGGGGCCGGGGGTCATAATACGGGAGATATCGGTCTCGGCCGCCTCTAGGACATTATCGATGAGGACGCGCTCGGTTGCGTCGATAATACCGCTCTCCTCCCCCTCCTCAATTAGGGTACGAAACTCATCGGCATGGAGAATGTTGTCGCGGTTGACGCTATCGCCAACGACAAAGGTGGTAATTCGATCTGAGACTAGCCGTACCGCCTCTCGTAGCGGGGTGATGAGAATAATCCAGCGCGGCAAAATTTTGGCCGAAATATGGGTGGCAAATTTGACCGGAAAGCTGACCGCGATAGTTTTAGGGGTGACCTCACCAATTAGCAGTAGCAGTGGTACCATGATAAAGATGTTGATCCAGCCAATATCTTGGCTACCGAAGAACAGCAGCAGGATCGCGGCCATATTGACCGCTGAGGCGATATTGACTAACTCGTTGCCGCAGAGGATGGAGATAATGAGCCGTCGTGGCTCATCGAGCATCGCGTGAATGCTCTCTGAGTGGCGATGGCGACTCTGGCGTAGTTTTTGCAGGTCGATGCGGCTGAGTGAGAATAGTGCGGTCTCTGAGCCGGAGAAGATCGCCGATAAGCCTAAGAGCACCACCTGTAGCACGATGCGGATGATAAGTTCAATATCCTCCGCCGGCAGGGTAAGTGACTCATAGAAGGTGGTAAATTGATCCATTGTGACAAATCTCTAAGTCTAAGGTGGCGCGAAGTGGGTGTGTCGGTGCTATTTGGGGCGCTCTACGGCTACCTGTTTTGGGGGAGCTGCTATCGGTAACTTTTGTGGTTGGTGAGCTGCTAATCGCGGTTGCAGGGCTGTTGGCTCTACGCTATTAACTAGCTATCTAATTGGGGCGAGCGACCGGGATCGAACCGGCGACAACAGGAGCCACAATCCTGTGCTCTACCAACTGAGCTACGCCCGCCACTGTTTAGTAACGGGCGCTATTGTGCCCTAACTTGAGTCAAATGGGAAGCGTAAAATCGTTGTGGGCGCTTCAGTCATGCCGCTTCTAGGCTATAATGGCCCCCTATTGAGGTTTGGCGAAGGAGTTTAAGTGAGACGAGCATTATGATTGGACGGCTGCACGGTATCTTGATCGAAAAGCAGCTCCCGCTGCTGCTAGTCGATGTCAACGGTGTCGGCTATGAGGTGGAGGCACCGATGAGTACCTGTTACGCGCTGCCGGAGCAGGGGGAGGCGGTGACGCTGCTAATCCACATGATAGTGCGCGAAGATGCGCAGCTACTCTACGGTTTTGCGACCTCTGAGGAGCGGGCGCTGTTTAAGATGTTGCTCAAAGTGAGTGGCGTGGGGGCGAAGCTGGCGCTGGTGATTCTCTCTGGCATGAGCTGTCACGACTTTGTTAGTGCGATTCAGCAGGGGGATAGTCAGCGTCTAATGCGGCTGCCCGGTGTGGGCAAAAAGAGTGCCGAGCGGCTGGTGGTGGAGATGCGCGATAGGTTGCAGGGGTGGCCGGGGGGCGAGGCTATTGCGGCGGCGACGGTGAGTTCGGATCTGATGCCGGCAGCGACTGATACGACTTCAGAGGCGGTCAGTGCGCTCATCTCGTTAGGTTATAAACCGGCGGAGGCGAGTCGGTTGGTCAGTCGTGTCGGTGACGAAAGGATGGATAGCGAGGCGCTGATTCGGGCGGCGCTGAAGTTGGCGGTGGGGGCATGATAGAGTCGGACAGAATCGAGTCGGATAGACTGGTCTCGCAGTTAGCGCAGGTAGCGGAGAGCTCGCCAGATCGAGCGATTCGCCCGACAAGGCTACAGGAGTATATCGGTCAGCCGGTCATTCGTGAGCAGTTGCAGATATTTATCGATGCGGCTCGAAAACGGCGCGAGGCACTCGACCATCTACTGCTATTTGGCCCCCCGGGGCTTGGCAAGACTACCTTAGCGCAAATTGTAGCGAATGAGCTTCAGGTGAACTGTCGTCAAACATCGGGGCCGGTGCTGGAGCGGGCCGGTGATCTGGTGGCGCTATTGACCAACCTAGAGCCGCACGATGTGCTGTTTATCGACGAGATTCACCGCTTAAGTCCGGTGGTCGAGGAGGTGCTCTATCCGGCGATGGAGGATTACCAGATCGATATCCTCATTGGTGAGGGGCCGGCCGCCCGCTCAATTAAGCTCGACCTCCCCCCCTTTACCCTAGTCGGGGCGACGACTCGTGCCGGAGCGCTCACCTCCCCTTTGCGAGATCGATTTGGGATTGTGCAGCGACTAGAGTTCTACTCCCATAGCGATTTAGCGACGATTGTGGCCCGCTCAGCAACAATTTTAGGGCTAACGCTCGATAATCAGGGGGCGATGGAGATTGCGCGACGCTCCCGAGGCACGCCGAGGATCGCTAACCGACTGTTGCGGCGGGTACGCGACTTTGCTGAGGTGAAGAGTGATGGCGCGATTGGTGTCGAGGTGGCGGGGCGGGCACTCGATATGTTGGATGTCGATGATAACGGTTTCGATATGCTCGATCGTAAACTGCTACTGGCGATTATGGATAAATTTGATGGTGGGCCGGTGGGGGTAGATAATTTAGCTGCAGCCATTGGAGAGGAGCGGGGGACGATAGAGGATGTGCTAGAGCCCTACCTGATTCAGCAGGGGTTTATGATGCGCACCCCGAGGGGGCGAGTGGCCACCCAAAGTGCCTATCGCCACTTTGGGCTAGCACTGCCCGAGAGCAATTAACAGCAGAGGAGGTTTAGATGTCATACCAGTTTAACTGGCCGGTACGGGTCTATTACGAAGATACCGATAATGGGGGCGTGGTCTATTACGCCAACTACCTTAAATTTATGGAGCGCTGTCGCACCGAGTGGCTCCGCTCTATCGGCTATGAGCAGGATCTGCTGCTGGTGGAGGAGAATATTATCTTCGCCGTGCGGCGGGTGGAGCTCGACTACCGTGCTCCAGCGCGATTTAACGATCTGCTACAGGTGAGCGCCTCCATGGTGAAGTTAGGTCGAGCGAGTATCGATTTTTATCAGTCGGTGCGCCGAGGAGAGGAGCTGCTGTGCGAAGGGCAGATAGCTCTCGCCTCACTGCGAGCCGATACGCTGCGGCCACAGAGCCTACCGAAACGGCTCCATAACGCTATGAGCGATCAAAAGCTGTTAGTACACCATGAGTTTGAACGATGAACTCCGAATCGATGTCGGTGATAAGCCTCTTTCTGGAGGCGAGTTTAGTGGTGCAGCTAGTGATGCTGCTGCTGCTAGCGGCCTCACTCCTCTCTTGGGTCTTTATTGTTGAACGCTGGCGTATCTTTACCCAAGCGAGGGGGGCAAACTATCAATTTGAGGAGCGTTTCTGGTCGGGGGTCGATCTGGTAGAGCTCTTTCGTAGCTCCTCCCAGCGGCGGCATGAGCTAATGGGAATGGAGGCGATTTTTGAGGCCGGATTTGCCGAATATGCCAGACTGCGCAAGCAGAACAGCAGCGATGTGGCGATGATTATGGATGGGGCACAGCGTTCGATGCGGGTGGCGTTGAACCGTGAGCTAGATCGTCTGGAGGTGAGACTCCCCTTTCTAGCCACCGTGGGCTCGACCAGCCCCTATATCGGCCTATTTGGCACGGTATGGGGGATTATGAACGCTTTTCGCGCCTTAGGCGTTGCCGATCAGGCCACTTTAGCGATGGTCGCCCCCGGCATTGCTGAGGCGCTGGTGGCGACGGCCATCGGCCTATTTGCCGCCATCCCGGCAGTGATCGCCTATAACCGCTACAGCAGCGAACTAGAGCGACTTGAGAGCCGAATGGAGATCTTTAAAGAGGAGTTTGCGATGCTGTTACAGCGTCAAGCGGCCACTCGCAAGCGGGACGAGATCAAATGAGACAGCGAAAACGGCGCTTAATGGCAGAGATTAATGTCGTGCCCTATATTGATGTCATGCTAGTGCTACTGGTGATTTTTATGGTGACCGCACCACTCATTACCCAAGGGGTGAAGGTGGCGCTGCCACAGACGAGTGCCGATCCGGTCTCTACCGAGGGGCCAGAACCCTTAGTGGTGACGGTCGATAGCCACGGCGAGCTCTATCTCGACAATAGCCGGCAGCCGCAGGGGCTCGATAATCTGCTGCTACAGCTACAGACGGCAAGGGCGGCAGATCCGCTTCGGCCCGTCTATCTGCGCGGTGATGAGGCGGTTCCTTATGGCCGAGTGGTTGAGGTGATGGCGCTGCTACAGCAGGCCGGTATCGTCCAAGTAGGGCTATTGACCCGCACACTCGATAATCGCTAGAGTACCGTTTTGTCACGCCAGAACGCCCTCTCAAATTGGCCGCAGCTCTCGTTAGGGGTGGGGGTCTCACTGCTGCTGCATGGGGCGCTGTTAGCGGCGCTGCTGCTGTTTGGGCGCGAGTTGACCCGTAGCGTAGTACCGCCGTCGCCCCCCCCATCGCAACCCGTTATCGAAGCGATCGCTATCGACGAGAGCCGTCTGGAGCAGCAGCGCCAAGCGAAACTAGAGGCCGAACGCCAAGCCAAAGCCAAAGCCGAGGCCGAGCAGCAAGCGAAACTAGAGGCCGAACGCCAAGCCCAAGCCAAAGCCAAAGCTAAAGCCGAAGCCGAGCAGCAAGCGAAACTAGAGGCCGAACGCCAAGCTAAAGCTAAAGCTAAAGCCGAAGCCGAGCAGCAAGCAAAACTAGAGGCCGAACGCCAAGCTAAAGCTAAAGCTAAAGCCGAGCAGCAAGCAAAACTAGAGGCCGAACGCCAAGCTAAAGCTAAAGCCGAAGCCGAGCAGCAAGCAAAACTAGAGGCCGAGCGCCAAGCTAAAGCTAAAGCCGAGGCCGAGCAGCAAGCAAAACTAGAGGCCGAACGCCAAGCTAAAGCTAAAGCTAAAGCTAAAGCCGAGGCCGAGCAGCAAGCAAAACTAGAGGCCGAGCGCCAGGCGAGGGAGGAGGCGCTGCAAAAGCAGTTACAAGCCGAGTCTGAGAGACTACGCCAGCAGCATCAGCAGCAGCTAGGTCAGGCGCGACAGCGCTATATGGCCGCGCTACAGGCGAAAGTGGAGCGAAACTGGAACCCCCCACTGGGGGCCAAATCGGGTGACCGTTGTCAGGTTTTGGTCGATCAGATCCCCAGTGGCGTGGTGGTTGATGTTAAAGTAGAGAACTGTCGAGGTTCAGACGCTTTTCGCATCTCGGTTGAGCAGGCGGTAAGAAAGGCCTCACCGCTGCCAACACCGACGGAGCGAGAGCTGTTTGAGCGCGAAATTGAGTTTACCTTTTCACCACAATAGAGAACGACTGAAGGGGAGAGTGATGAGTCATCCTATATTTGGCAGACGATTACCGCACTACTGGGGAGTGCTACTACTACTGTTGACGGCCAACCTTGAGGCGAGGTTGCAGATAGAGATTACCGCCGGCGTGGAGAGTGCCGTACCGATTGCGATTGTCCCCTTCGCCGCAACTGAGGCGTTGCCCGAAGATATCGCCGCCATTATTAGCAACGATTTGGCCCGCAGTGGCCAGTTTGCACCACTCGCTGCGGCAAAGCTGCCGGCGAGACCCTCAGAGGGGAGCGACATTGAGTTTGAACAGTGGCGCACACTAGGAGTTGACCATATCGTGGTCGGGCAAGTGAGTCGTGGCGGCGAGGGCTATACCGTCCGTTTTCAACTCTTTGATCTCCATCGTGGGCGCCAGCTAACCGGCTACGCCCTGCCGGTCGGTAGCGCCAGTGGCCTGCGCCAAGCGGCCCATCAGGTGAGCGATCTGGTCTATGAGCAGTTAACCGGCATTAAAGGGGTATTTAACACCCATATCATCTATGTCACCAGCCACGATGGCGCTAAGGGGCGGGTATTTGAGCTTAAGCTGGCCGACTCAGACGGCTTTAACGAGAAGACGATTCTCACCTCCTCGCAACCACTGCTCTCCCCCGCTTGGTCACCCGATGGAAAGCAGATCGCCTATGTCTCGTTTGAGGGTAAGCGCTCTGAAGTCTATCTGCAAGATGTAGCGCGGGGCAGCCGAGAGAAGATTGCCGCCTTTGAGGGGCTCAATAGCGCCCCGACCTTCTCCCCCGATGGGCGCAAATTAGCCCTCACCCTCTCAAAAGATGGTAACGCCGAGATCTATCTGCTCGATATCGCCACAAAACAGCTACAGCGCCTGACCCGTAGCTATGCTATCGATACCGAGCCGGCCTTCTCACCCGATGGCCGCACCCTAGTCTTTACCTCTGATCGAGGGGGGCAGCCGCAGATCTACCGCCTGCGTCTCGATGGCAGTTATCGGGTGATGGGGCGGCCGGAGCGGCTCACCTTCGAGGGGAGTTATAACGCCAGCGCCGTCTTTGCCCCCGATGGCAAGCAGTTGGCACTGGTGCACCGCTATCGAGAGAGTTTTCGAATTGCGCTGCTCGATATCGAGAGTTACGCACTGCGAATTTTGACCGACAGCAGCCTAGATGAGTCGCCAGCCTTTGCCGCGAACGGGACGATGATTATCTACGCAACCGAGGAGGGGGGGCGTGGCGTGCTACAGGTGGTGGCGGTCGATGGGGGGGCGCGGCAGCGACTCGGGTTAGCGCAGGGCGATGTGCGCGAACCGGCGTGGTCACCCTATCTCTATTGAAAACGACGCTGATTTGATATAGTTGAATCAGCGTATGTTATTGCGATAAACCTTTACATAAACTTGGGGAGATGTGTCAATGAATCAATTGTTATTGTGGGGCTCGACTCTAGCTGCCGCCGTGTGGCTAGTCGGCTGTAGTTCGACTCAGGAGCGCCCAGAGGATAGGGTCGATGCCGAAATTGCGGCAGCCGAGCAGCAGCAGGGTGTGGTGGTGGCGTCCGGCGTGGTGACCGACGAGAGGAGGGCGAGCGGCGCAATTATCCACGAGAGCGAGAGCGCTGGTGCCAGTGGTGCGGTGATAACCAGCCCCTTTGTTGGCCGCCCGATAGCGGAGATTTTAAACGATCCCGATAGCGGCGTGGCGCAGCAGGTGTTCTACTTTGAGTATGACAGCAGTTCATTAGATGAGGCCTCCCGTACCAAACTACTACAGCACGCTCAGCTAATGCGCGAGCGCTTGGAGCTGACGGTGGTGCTAGAGGGGCACGCCGATGAGCGAGGCAGTCGTGAGTATAATTTGGCCCTAGGGGAGCGACGCGCCCAGGCTGTGGCGCGCATATTCGCTTTAGAGGGGATCGCCCAGAGCCGGATTCGTAGCGTCAGCTTCGGCGAGGAGCGACCAGTCGCCCTAGGTCATGAGGAGTCGAGCTGGCGCCTTAACCGACGGGTTGAACTACTCTATGGTGGCTTTTAGGTAAACTGAGGATGAGATTGATGGGAATTACACTCTTCTTGTTGACACTTTTTGTACCGGGGCTGATTCAGGCAGCTACCTTTGAACAGCGGCTACAGCGGATGGAGCAGATTCTGGAGAATCGTACTCTGCTACAGATGCTAGATCGCATAGAGGCGCTACAGCGCGAAAATAGCGAGCTACGCGCCATGCTAGAGGAGCAGGCGTGGAAGCTAGAGCAGTTAAACCGGCGACAGCAGGAGCTCTATCTCGATCTTGACCAGCGGCTACAGCAGATGGAGCGCGGCATGAGCGTGACCGGTACGGCTATCGGGGAGGAGAGGCGCTCGACATCGGGGCTGACCAGTCCGGCTAGCAGCGCCGCCACGACCGTGGCTATCGCCCCCTCCCCCGAAGAGCAGCAGGCCTATCAGGCCGCCTTTACCCTAATGAGCGAGTTAAACTATCCTAAAGCAAGAGAGGCATTTAGCACCTTTATTCGTGACTATCCCCAGTCGCAAGATCGCCATATTGCCCGCTACTGGTTAGCTGAAGCGAGCTACATGCTAAAAGATTACCAACGCGCTCTGGAGGCGTATGAGCAGCTACTACAGGAGGCACCGAATGGCGGCAGAGCCGCCGATGCGATGTTAAAGCAGGTTTACTGCTATCGTGAACTAAAACAGCCGCAACAGGCTGAGGCGATAGCGCGACAGCTACAGCAGCGCTTTGGCGAGACGCCTGAGGCGGCGGTCGCCACCGAGCTCTACCCTACTAACCCCTAACCCCTACTAACGAGTATGCTGCGGCTGACCGAACTCTTTGTCTCGCTGCAAGGGGAGGGGAATGGGGCGGGTTGGCCGACAGTCTTCGTCCGCCTTACCGGCTGCCCGCTGCGCTGCCACTACTGCGATAGCAGTTACGCTTTTAGTGGTGGCCAGGGGGTGACGGTAGCGGAAGTGGTCGAGCGGGTGTCTTGTACCGAGGTGACTCGGGTCTGCGTCACCGGTGGCGAGCCGCTAAGCCAAAAGGAGACGCCGCAACTCTTGACCGCTCTGCTCGATAGGGGGTTACAGGTCTCGCTAGAGACGAGCGGTGCCCTCTCTATCGCGGGACTGGATCGGCGTCTTGAGATCGTCATGGATGTCAAAACGCCCGGCTCAGGGGAGGTTGAGCGCACTCTTGAACGCAATCTTGCCCTGTTGCAGGGGGGGGATCAGCTTAAATTTGTTCTTTGTGGTCGTCGTGACTATCTGTGGGCGAAGGCGTGGCTAGCAGAGCACGATCTCCTACCGCAGTTAACGGTGCTCTTCTCACCGGTCTGGGGCGAACTCTCCCCGTCAGAGCTAGCGGAGTGGATTTTGGCCGATAACTTATCGGTGAAGCTACAGCTACAGCTACACAAACTGCTGTGGGGAGAGGTACCGGGGCGGTGAGGATAATTTTTGGTTTTTTGACTTGCCATTTTAAGCAAAACTGGTATCATACGCGGCTCATTCGGGTCGTTAGCTCAGTCGGTAGAGCAGTTGACTTTTAATCAATTGGTCGGGCGTTCGAATCGCCCACGACCCACCAATTTTCTCTCCAATGGTCTAACCAACCATCGAATTGCCATATTGGGGCTGTGGCAGGATGCTGCTGCTGACTTTACAAGAGCGGGAGTCATACCTTGGCCGAAAAAAAGTGTAATATCTGTCGTCTCAAAAGTGCCTGCAAGCACTTCTCCAACCCCTTTTGTCCGCTACTGTTCTATGTCATGTTGGTTGTGGTACTCACCGTTCCGGCCTACCTGCTATGGAAGGGTAGTTCGCTGCTAAACATTTAGCACATCCCTTTAAACTCTCCCTATTCGGCGTCGGAGTCGATACAATGGCGACCATGACACTGGTGACTCTTAAAAACATTTCGCTCCACTTCGGTCTGCAGCCGCTGCTTGATGGCGTTGAGCTACAGATAGAGCGGGGGGAGCGGATCGCTCTTATCGGGCGTAATGGCTGTGGTAAATCGACACTGCTGAAGCTAATTGGCGGTAGCGTGCAGGCCGATAGTGGCCAGCTACAGCGGCGTGATCCGCTCACGATCGCCTCTTTGCAACAGGAGGCGCTTAGCGACTATCAGGGGAGCGTCTTTGATGTCGTGGCGGGCGGGTTAGGAGAGATGGCGCAGCTACTACAGCGCTACCACCACCTAACCGCTGAATTGACTACCGCTACTAGCGCCGATAGCAGAGTCTTGCAGCAGCTAGAACAGGTGCAGCAGCAGCTAGAGGCGCAAAAGGGGTGGCAGTTCAACCAGCGGGTAGAGCGGGTCGTCTCCAAACTCTCACTGCTGGCCGATGACGACTTTGCGACCCTCTCCGGTGGTATGCGCCGACGGGTACTGTTAGCGCGGGCGCTGGTTCGAGAACCCGACCTACTACTGCTCGATGAGCCGACCAACCACCTCGACATCGACTCGATTGAGTGGCTAGAGCAGTTTCTGTTGAACTGGGAGGGGGCGCTACTGTTTGTGACCCATGATCGCGCCTTTTTGCAACGCCTAGCGACTCGAATCGTGGCGCTTGATCGGGGTCGGCTCGACTCCTTCCCTGGCGACTACGATAACTACCTGCGGCGGCGGGAGGAGAGGCTCCACGCTGAATCGCTGGCAAACAGTCGCTTTGATAAGCGGCTAGCCGAGGAGGAGATCTGGATCCGCACCGGCATTAAAGCGCGGCGAACCCGCAACGAAGGTCGGGTACGGGCACTGCAGGCGATGCGACAGGCGTTGACTGAGCGGCGGCAGCAGCAAGGGGCGATGGCGGCTGTGGCCACGGGGGGCGAGAGCTCTGGCCGCCTAGTGGCCGAAGCGACAGCGCTCTCACTCACCCTAGGGGGGCAACCGATTGTCGCCGATTTTAGCTATCGACTGATGCGAGGGGATCGCGTCGGACTGGTCGGGCCGAACGGCATCGGCAAAACGACCCTCATTCGGCTGCTATTAGGCGAGCTTGAGGCTGATCGTGGCAGCGTGAGGCAGGGGAGTCGGTTGGAGATCGCCTATTTTGATCAACATCGACAGCAGATAGATCCCGACGCGACGGTACTCGATGTCGTGGCCGAGGGGCGCAGCGAGATCGAGATTGGCGGCAGGCGTCAGCATATCATCGGCTATCTGGGCAACTTCCTCTTTTCGCCGGAGCGAGCCCGCTCTCCTGTGTCGGTGCTCTCCGGCGGTGAGCGCAATCGGCTACTGTTAGCGAAGCTGCTAGCTAAACCCTCTAACCTACTGGTACTCGATGAGCCGACTAACGATCTCGATATGGAGACGCTAGAGGTATTAGAGGAGCTACTCCTCAACTACACGGGTACTATTTTACTGGTGAGCCATGACCGCGCCTTTTTAGAGCAGGTGGTCACTTCGCTGCTCATCTTTGAGGGGGAGGGGAGTATTAGCGAACACATCGGCGGCTACGAGAGCTGGCAGCAGCGGCAGCGGGCTCCTGCCCCCACCTCGAAAAGCTCGCCGACAAAAGCCCCGCCCCGTCGGAGCCGCTTAGAGTCGCAACCACGCAAACCGAGTTATAAAGAGCGCCGCTCGCTAGAGCAGCTCCCTAACCAAATTGAGGCGCTAGAGCAGCAGCAGCAGCAGCTACAACAGCAGCTCGCCTCGCCAGAGCTCTATCGCCAAAATGGGCAAAAGATCGCAGAATATCAGCAAAAACTGGCTATAATTGAGTCGGAATTGGCGCAGCTATATGGCGAGTGGGAGCGACTAGAGCAGCTCTGTCATGACGATTAAACGGCTGACGCCTAAAAAAACTTGGGTGGGGGTGTTGCTATTCGCTGATGGCTGTTATTTAATGCGTTTTTGAGATAACTGATGTAACTACTGGCGATAAAATAAAAATGTCTTTTTTATCAAAGCTGCTACAACGAAAGAATCCACCGATGGTCGGGCTCGATATCAGTTCGACCGCTGTTAAGCTGTTGGAGTTGAGCTTTAATGGGCGTCAGTACCGGGTGGAGAGCTATGCGGTCGAGCCGCTGCCGGCTAATGCGGTGGTCGAAAAGAGTATTAGCGACCCTGAAGGGGTGGGGCAGGCGATTAAGCGGGCGGTTAAGCGCTCGAATACCAAGGCTAAATTTGCGGCAGCGGCGGTGGCTGGCTCAGCGGTGATTACCAAGACCATTACTATGCCGGCCGATATCGATGAAGACGAGATGGAGGGGCAGATTGCGGTCGAGGCGGATCAATATATCCCCTATCCGCTCGATGAGGTTAATATCGACTTCGAGGTGCTAGGGGTGAATCCCGATAACAGCGAGCGGGTCGATGTGCTGCTGGCCGCCTCTAAGAGTGAAAATGTCGAGCTACGCGTCGAGGCGCTGGAGATTGGTGGGTTAGCGGCTCGCATTATTGATGTCGAGGCTTATGCGATCGAAAACGCCTTTTCGCTGCTAAGAGAGCAGATGCCCGATCACGGTCTTGATAAGACGATTGCCATTGTCGATGTCGGCGCTACCATGACCACCTTAAGCGTGCTGCACAACCTAAAAACTGTCTATTCGCGTGAACAGGCGTTTGGGGGTAAGCAGCTAACTGAGGGGATTCAGCGCCGTTATGGCCTCTCTTACGAAGAGGCAGGACAGGCGAAGCGGCAGGGGGGGCTACCCGATGATTATGAACTGGAGCTGTTAGAGCCGTTTAAAAACTCGATGGCGCAGCAGGTCGGGCGGGCGCTACAGGTCTTCTACTCCTCCGGTAGCCACGACCATATCGACCACTTAGTGTTAGCCGGTGGCAGCTCCTCTATTGCCGGCGTTGCTAAAATGGTGCAGGAGCGGGAGGGGGTGCCGACCACTATCGCTAACCCCTTCTCTAATATGAGTATTGCGCCGACGATTAAGGCTCAGGTATTAAGTAACGATGCGCCGGCACTCATGATCGCCTGTGGTCTGGCTTTGAGGGGATTTGAGCATGGCGCGTATTAATCTACTCCCCTGGCGGGAGAGGCTGCGACAGCAGCGCAAAAAAGAGTTCTACACCGTTGTGGCGGTGGCGATGGCGTTAATGGCGGGGGTTGTCTTCGGTGCCCATCTGGTGGTACAGAGCCATATCGACTTTCAGCTCCAGAAGAATAGTCGGCTGCAGCAGGAGATCGCCATCTTTGACGGCATGATTACCAAAATTAATGAGCTGCAGAAGGCGAAAGAGAACCTTATTCAGCAGATGGATATTATCGAATCGTTGCAGATACACCGACCGGAGGTGGTTCATCTATTCGACGAGCTGGTGGTGAGTATCCCCGAGGGGCTCTATCTGACCAGTCTGAAGCAGGGGGCGGGCACCCTAACCCTAGAGGGGATTGCGCAGTCTAATGCGCGGGTATCGGCCTTTATGCGCTCGCTCGATAGCTCCGAGTGGTTCGCTGATCCTAACTTACAGGTCATTCGGGCCAATACCCGTGGCGTGGATCGCACCCGCCAGTTTGTGATTGTGGTCAAACAGACCTCGCCGCTACTACAGAGTGAAGAGGCTTCGTAGCGTATGGCTATCGAAATCGATCTTAACCAGTTTAAAAATCTCGATCCGGAGAATATCGGTAACTGGCCGCTGCTAGTGCGGGCGGTGATTGTGATCGGCTGCTGTATTGGGGTGCTATTTGCGGGTTACTACTTCCATATCAGCACCTTGCAACAGCAGCTCGTTCGTGCCGAGCAGGAGGAGGTCAAAAAGCGGCAGGAGTTTGAGAATAAGCAGCGCTTAGCCGCCAATCTCGCCGCTTATGAGCAGCAGATGCGCGAAATGGAGGAGACCTTCGATACCATGCGCCGCCAGCTACCGCGCCAGACCGAGGTGGCCGATCTTCTGGTCGATATCACCCAGACCGGTCTCTCTAGTGGGCTTGAGTTTGAGCTATTTGAGCCTCGTAGCGAGGTGCCAAAGGGGTTCTATGCTGAGCTGCCGATTAATATCAATATCAGCGGTCAGTACCACAACTTTGGTGAGTTTGTCAGCGGGGTGGCGGCGTTGCCGCGGATTGTGACGCTGCACAATCTCTCTATTAGCCAAGTGGGGAGTGGGGGTGAGTTGAGCTTTAGTGCGGTGGCCAAAACCTATCGCTACTTTGAGACGGAGGAGAAGTGATGCGGTCGCTGCGGCTTCTGTTTGTATCGTCGCTGTTAGCGCTGTCCGTTGGCTGCTCCGAGGAGAATATCGCCCCGCTACAGGCCTATATTGCTGAGGTTAAAACTCGTCCAGCGCAGGGGATCGAGCCGATTAAGGAGTTTAAGAACTACCAATCCTACGCCTATAGCGTTGCCCACCTTCGGAGTCCGTTTGTCTCTGATATGCAGCCGTTAGAGAGTGAGTTGCCGCAGCAGCAGAGTGCGAACGATGAGCCGATCTATGGTGGGCCGAAACCCGACTTTAATCGTAGAAAAGAGGCGTTAGAGGGCTTTCCGCTCGATACACTGCGTTATGTCGGTAGTTTAGAGCAGGGGGAGCAGCTATGGGCGATTATTGTGTCGCCGGATGAGTTGGTTCATCGGGTACAGCAGGGGAACTATTTAGGGCAGAACTACGGCAAAATAGTCGCTATTACTGAGACTGATCTTGCGGTAAGTGAGCTGATTCCCGATGGCAATGGTGGCTGGATTGAGCGTCAGGCCGGATTGAGTCTGGCCGAATAGGGCAAAAGCACAGAGGTTAGAGATAAGATGAGACAAGAGCAGGCATGGAAAACTCTAGCGCACGCTGTCGGTGGCGCACTGCTGCTGTTGCTGCTGTCGCGACAGGCGGCGGCGGAGCTGAGGGTGGAGCAGCTACAGGTGCGTACTGTGCAGGGTAACGAGATCGAGCTGGCGGTAGGGCTCTCGGGTGAGGCTCCGATACCGAACCACTTTACTCTGGAAAATCCGCCCCGTATCTCTATCGATATTCCTCAGGCGACACTGGCGCTGGGCGAGAAGTTCCGCAATATCAATGCCGGGCCGGTGAGTAGTGTGCGTCTGTTAGAGGCGGGGGGGAGAGTGCGATTAGTGGTGCGGTTAAATCAGAGCGCCCCCTACGATATTACCGCTAACGCTAATCAGCTACTGATTCGGTTTAATCGCCGTTTAGTGGCAGCGGCTACCGAAACAGCGACTGATGCGACCACGACGATGCCCATGGTTGCGGTTGAGCGGGCTGTCTCGGTGGAGAATATCGACTTTAGACGCGGTGGAGAGGGGGAGGCCAGAATTGCCGTTACCCTAACCGACCCTAACATTATTACCGACATTCGGCGTGAGGGGAGTAAAATTGTGGCTGAGTTCTTAGCCGCCACGCTACCGCCGACGCTACAGAAGCGGCTCGATGTGAACGATTTTGCCACGCCGATTAGTTTTATTGACGCTAAGATGACCGATAACGGGGCGCAGTTGATTTTGACTCCAAATAGTGAGCTGTTTGACTATTTGGCCTATCAGGCGGGGAGTGAGTACCAAATTGAGGTGAAGCCGTTGTCGCTATCGGAGTTAGAGCAGCAGCAGCGCGATAGTTTCGGTTATTCGGGCGAGAAGTTATCGCTGAACTTTCAAAACATTGAGGTGCGGGCGGTACTACAGCTAATCGCTGACTTTACGGGTTTAAATGTGGTGGCCAGTGACACTGTTAACGGCTCGATTACGCTGCGATTAAAAAATGTTCCTTGGGATCAGGCGCTCGATATTATTCTGCGTACCCGAGGGTTAGGTAAACGACAGACCGGTAATGTGATTTTAGTTGCGCCAAATAGTGAGTTAGCAGAACGCGAAAAGCAGGAGCTGGAGGCGCAGCAGCAGTTAGTGGAGTTAGCTCCGTTACAGACCCGCTTTTTTCAGATTAACTACGCTAAGGCGAGTGATATTTCGGTGCTGTTAAAGTCGGGTGAGAACGCCTCTATTCTGTCGGCACGGGGGCAGGTGACGATGGATGAGCGCACCAATACGCTGATGATTCTCGATACGGGGGAGAAGTTAGATGAGATTAATGAGATTATTAAGAAGCTCGATATTCCGATTCGTCAGGTGATGATTGAGTCGCGGGTGGTGATCGCCTCTGACGATTTTGGTCGCCAGCTAGGGGTGCAGACCGGTACGGTCGATAGGCAACAGATCGCCGCTACGCTACAGCCGGGTGATATTGTCACTAATATGAATGTTAATCTACCGGCGACCGATAAGGGCACTTTCGGTTTTACTATTTTGGATAGTAGTTTTTTGCTCGATATGGAGCTCTCGGCGATGCAGTCGGAGGGTCGGGGGGAGATTCTCTCTAATCCGCGGGTGATTACCTCTAATCAGAAGCAGGCGACGATTAAGCAGGGGACTCAAATCCCCTATAAGGCGGTGAGTGATGGTGGTGGCACTAAAACTGAATTTAAAGATGCGGTGTTAGAGCTTAGGGTGACGCCACAAATTACTCCCGATAATCGGGTGGTGATGGATCTGTTAGTCTCCAAAAACAGCCCCGGACAGATATTTACCGATGGGGTGAGTATTGATACTCGTGAAATTCACACTCAGGTGTTGGTTGATGATGGTGATACGGTGGTGCTAGGGGGGGTATTTGAGAAGACGGTTTTAAATAGCACCGAAAAGATACCGTTATTAGGCGATATCCCCCTGCTGGGTTTCTTTTTTCGCAATACGAATGTGACTAATCAGAAGAGCGAGCTTTTGATTTTTGTCACGCCTAAGATACTTAAAGATCAACTGAAATCGGATTTTTAATGATGAAACAGACTTTCTCTCTCTCTCTCTCTCTCTCTTTGTCGGCTCTCTTCTCTGTTCTATTTGTTTTGCTGCTGCTGCAGGGGTGTGTTAGTGGGACTGAGGAGGCGGTGCAGCAGGCGGCATCGCAGATCACAGCTGGGGGCGGGGGGGGAACCACAACACCTGATGGTAATACGATATCTATCTTACCAATTAGCGAAATCACCTTGTTAGCAGGTAAAAATGAGTTGATAGCTGATGGTTCGGATAAAGCACTTATTCGTGCGGTAGTAAAAGATACGACCGGTGCCGCTAAGCAAGATGTTACAGTCACTTTTTCAACGACTGCCGGGGTACTCTCAGCTGGAAGCGTGGTAACGAATGAGAGTGGTATTGCCGAAGTCTATCTTACCAGTGGCGGTTATCCGGCGGTGGCTACAGTTCGTGCTGACGCTGGCGGTTTTGGGGCTAAAACAACCATTAAAATTGTCACAGAACCGGGGAGTATCGAACTTAACCTGTCGGAAAATCAAATTAACACGGCGGGTATGTCAACGCTATGGGCGACCGTCAGCGATAATGCTGGTAACGCTGTGTCTGATATCGAAGTGCAATTTTTTATCGAAACCAATCAAAGTGGTGCGAGTTTAAGTTCCGCTTCTGCAATTACTGATGGTAATGGCGTGGCAACAGTTACCTATTTTGCTGGAGAGACTGGAGGCGTTGTCGATTCAGTGATTGCAGTGGTTCCGAGTCGGGGTTTACGAATTACTTCGCCTAAAGTTATCGAAGTCGGTAGCTTGACAGCGGATCAAGTGAATGTGAACTCATTAGTTTTGTGGGCCGGTAAAGAGCAGTTAACCGTTGGCGGTGATACAACGACTATTCGTGCGACGGTAACTGATGCTGTAGGTAATGCAGTGAATGGAGCAAAAGTCAATTTTAGTTCTGGTAGTGTTGCGGCTCTTTCTGCTAATAGTGCGATAACTAATGTTAATGGTGTTGCCGAGGTAACTCTAAGCTCCAGAGATGTGGCCGGAGCAGTGACACTCTCAGCAGAGTATCGGGGCATTGGCTCGGCCATAAATCTTAATATTGTGGCGGCAGAGGCGACTAGCTTAGTCTTAACTGCTAGCAGTGCGGCGTTAGAGACAGCGGAGACAACCCAAATTAAAGCCAAACTGCTTGATGAGTTTGGTAACCCCGTCAGTGGCGAGTCAATTGTCTTTGATTTGGTCGGTAAAGGCCAGTTAGGTGGTGACTCTGCCACAACTGGAGCGAATGGTATTGCTACAATTAGTTTTACCGCTGATGCTGCGCTTACCGGAACAACGACTATTAATGCTGTTAGTGCGACCAATGTTGGCCTAAAAGGGAGTGTTACTGTTACCGTTTCAACTCCTCCCGAAGAGGCAGATGAGGTGATTCGTGCGGCTGAACTGACAATTGCAACCGATAAAGTCGCTGTATTATCAGATGGAAATGACAGGGCAACTTTAACTGTTACTGCAAAAAATAGTGAAGGGGCTGTTCTACCCGGTGTGATTGTCACTTTTGCAACCACCGGAGGAGAGCTATCTCATGCGCAGTTAACTACAGATGATAGCGGTAAGGCGCAGGTCACCTTTGCGGCTAATTTGGCTGAGCCGGCTAATCAAACAGAGACGATTACAGCGACTGCTAGTGGTGTCACGGGAGGAACTTCTATTCCGATACGGATTACTGGTTCAAGCGTTACCATTAGCAGTGACAGAACCAATTTAGTTACCGGTGGCGCTGATACTGCAGAAATCGATCTGTTAGCCTCTAATGGTGCCGGAACCGGAGTCTTTAATGCTGATATTGAACTCTCTTTATCTGATCCTGATGGTGATGGTGCCGGGGGTACACTGCTGCTAAATGGTAATCCTTTAGATGGCAATACAATTAAATCGGGAGTTGATGGTCGGGCTACGGTGCGAGTTAAAGGGATTAATGCCGGTGTTCTGCGATTAACAGCAAAAAGTTTAGGGGATACCAAAACTTTTGATTTTAATGTTCAGGCTGCTGCACAGGCGTTACAAATTACAGCCCCGATAACTGAAGCAGAAAAAATTGCTAATCTGGATCAGAGTGTAACTGTTAAGGTATCAGTACCGACAACGATTAGCGGAAAGTTGGTTTTTGTCACCACTCATGGTCAATGGAGTAATGGTAACAAGCAGATTGAAGTCGATATTGCCGCTACTGAAGTCTCAGCTATATTAAGTAGTGGTAACGCTAACGGTGTTGCTACAGTGAGTGTTTTTGCTAAAAGCAATATTACTCTAAAGGATTCGGTACAAATTAAGTTTGTTAATGCTGATGTGGCGGTCGGGAGCAGTGTGACGATTCAGGCAACACCCACAACGCTGCAGCCCTCTGGTGGCGATGCGCAAAATAGTGCCCGCTTAACCGGTATGGTGCGGGATGCCAATGGTGCACCTATCTATAATGCTCTGGTTCACTTTACACTGGAAAATAGTACCGGTGGTGGTGAATATGTGGAGGATGCCTATGTCTATAGCGACTCTTCGGGGCAGGTAACGACCAATTTTATCTCCGGTTCGATTAGTAGTGATGCGACAGGGGTTCGGATTAAGGCTGCCCTCTATGGCACTAATGGTGAGGTTGATAGTGATGTGGTCTCCATCTTAATTAACCAGACGGCTGGTTCTGTGGTTATCGGTTCGGGCAACTTAGTGGCAACCGCCAATAACGATACCAGTTACGAGCTGCCTATGGCGATTATGGTCAGCGATTCAGCCGGTAACCCGGTTGCCAATACCACGGTGACTTTAAAGTCGTGGCCTATATTTGCTTATACCGGATACCGGGTGACGCTGGATGAGATCTGTCCAGCAGTTAAAACCTATGCAATACCTAATGAAGATAGTAACCGTAACTTAAGTCTAGATGATGGCGAGGATAAGAGCTATCCAGAGAGTAGTTTAGGCGTCGATTTTAACTTTGATGGAGATCTACAGGATATTATCGGCCGTGATGGCTTGATAACGCCACAAAACTCCAGTGGAGGAAGTGTGCCGGTCACGGTACGAACTGATGAGAGTGGAGTGGCAACCTTTACTATCAGTTATCTGAAGCAGTATGCTAGCTGGATTGAGACTGAAATAGAGGCATCCGTTGTAGTGCAAGGGACTGAGAATACGGGGCGTCTTAGGATGACTTTGCCTCCTGTGGCTGGTGATACTTGTAGTCTGGATAACTCACCGTTTAATCCGCCTAGTGGTTCCGGACCTAGTTTATCTGGTGAGGGAGTGACTTTGTCAGCTGCGACATCGGAAACTGTGGTTAACGGCGATGTCGGGCTAACTGCTACTGTAACTGATATTCAGGGAAATGCAGTTAGAGGAGCTAATGTCGACTTTACTCTTTCGGTACAGAGCTCTAGTGGTGCTGCATCGGGACAGCTTTCGGCAGCTCAGGCAACAACTAATGGTGCCGGTAAAGCGACTGTGACCTATACTGCCGGCGGTGTTGTGGGTACTGAGGTCGTGACGGCAACGGTAGCCGGTTACGACTATCCTGCAAGTCAAAATATTACGATTTTGGCTGAAGGGGTGAGTAATATTGCCGATCTGCGTTTGACTGCAGCAAGTACAACAGTTGTGGCCGATGGTAGTGATGGCACCATCGTTAGAGCGCAGTTGTTAGATAGTGATTTTCAGCCGGTTATCGGTCGTGAGGTTGCGTTTGTAACTTCATTTGGCCGTTTTGATAATGCTGATGATGTTGATGGGGATAATAATTCCAGAACCATTACAGTGGTTTCAGGTAGTGGGGGGATTGCTTCGGCTCGTTTGACTGGACCTAACCCGGTTGGCATCGGACTGGCGACAGTAAAAGCTACAGCGGGAGATTATGAGGATACTGTACAGGTTAACTTTACTGCCGGAGAGGCTGCTACAATTAATTTAACGCCTTTGCCTTCTGCTGTTAATACCGGAGGAAACTCGCAAATTGCTGTGAGAGTAACGGATGGAAATGGATTGCCGGTTGCTAATCAAACACTGTTAGTCACTTTTACCAATAATAGCGGCGGTTCTGTGAGCCCGATTCTGGCAGAGACCAATAGTAGTGGCCAGCTGACAATAAACTATGTTGCCGGCATTATTGCCGTAACTGATACCATTACAGTAACTTCAAGTAGTAATAGTGGTGTTACTGCTAGCTTAGACATTGTTGTGACTAGGTTGGATGTGAATAGCATCAATTTAATATCCGGTTCATCTAATGTTACGGCAGATGGTGCTGGCAGTACTGCAATTACCGCTACTGTGCGTGATGTGAATGGTGCTGTTGTTGCTGGTGCTACCGTTAATTTTTCAACCACCTTGGGTACATTGAGCCCCGATGCCGCAACTGTTGGCACAGTTACGACATTAAGTGCAACTTCAAACAGTAATGGTGTTGCTCGTGTCTTTCTATTTTCAACAACTTCAGCAGGAACTGCGGCCGTGTCAGCTAATGCCGAAGGTAGTATTGCCTCGGTCAATGTCAGTTTTGTTTCGGGCAGTGCCAATGGCATTGTGTTGAATACAGATAAAGCGGTAATTACTCAAGCCGATAGTGTTAATTTCAGTGGTTTTATTCGTGATGCGAACAATAATATTCTTTCCAATGCCGAATACACACTGGATGTGGTTGATAATTTCGGCGCAGCATCGCCGAATTACTACTACACACGAAGCGGGCGCAGTGATGCCAACGGAGCTTATAGCGATGGTGGTTGGGTGGTACCCGCGACTTTAGCTGATACTGTACAGGTTCGAGTGAGAAGTGGCACGGCGATTTCATCTGTCAGAACATTAACTACTGTGGGTTCAATTACAGTAGCATCTGCGAGCGCAACTATGACGGCTGATGGTAGCAGTACCAATGCGGTAACTGTCAATGTTAAGGGCATGAGTGGAGGTAATGTGAGTGGTGTGCCTGTGGGTATTTGCTCAGGGCTGGAGGGAACGACATTTACCGCATCGGGAAACACGATAGCTCAGGATTGTAGTTCGGTAACGACCTCTACTGCCAATAGTTATAGTGGTAATCTCTCCTCCAGCACATTTGATAATCCGTTTAGCGTTAATGTGGATGGAACTGCGGTTGCAGTTCGTTACTCCTTTACCAATGTACCGGAAAACTCGTGGTTAGATGTGGATTTGTATAATCTGGATACGAATCAAATAATAAGATCAAATTTTATTAGTACTTTGGTAAATGATGGCCAGCCGATTTTGAATGGCTTGGCGGTTACCCCGCAATTAAGTCGCGGAAGTTACTATTTTGTTGTGGAGGTTAATAACGGTCCTGCCAACTGGAGTCTGGATGTGCAGGCATCAACAGCGACAACCACTAATACTGATCCGACCACTACATTGCAAACTGATGCATCAGGTAATGTCAGTGTGACATTGAACTCAGGTAATAAAGCTGGTACAGCGGCTATTAGTGCCTATGCACACAGCAATGGTACGAGAAACAATAGTGCGACAACGGATGTAATACTGACTGCTGGAGCACCCTCTGTCAGTCATGGTAGCTATATCGTTTCGGCAGCACCAAGCACGGTAAATGGTTCTGGTAGCAGTCAGGTGTCAGTCAAAGTAGTCGACAGCAATGGCAATGCCGTTTCCGGAGAAACAATCACCTTCTCCATTAGCACCAATACCAGTGGTGCAAACTTGAGTGCAACAACGGCAGTGACCGGTAATGATGGTATTGCTACAGTTGCCTATACTGCTGGTACTACGGAAGGCGCTGATACCATTACCACCGTAGCCAGCAGTAACGATGCCACTAAAACCGGTACAATAACGGTCGATAATGACGCTGTTGTAGTAGGAGGTGTCGCTATGGCAACGGGCTCTAACAGTCTGACCGCTAACGGAACCAGCTCGACTATCCTTCGTGTGACGGTACGGGATACCGCTGGGGCGGTAGTGCCGAGTGCAACGGTGACTTTCAGTACTACATTGGGAACATTGAGTTCCAATAGTGTTACAACCAACAGTAGTGGTATTGCAGAAGCTACTTTGACTTCGGTTGCAATATTGGGAACAGCCAATATTACTGCCACATCTAATGGATTTATTACTCGCTCATCAGTGCAGTTCGTTACCGGTGCAGTGGACACAGTGGCTGTTTCGGGTGCACCTTCAACGGTGAATCCGAGCGGTACGAGTACGGTCAGTGCGACGGTAACGGATGCCAACGGTTTGTTTATAACTGGTGAAACGGTAACGTTCCGTATCAGCACCAATAACAGCGGTGGTACGATAGCGACGACGGGTACGACAAATGCTAACGGTGTTGCGACAGCGGTCTACACGGCGGGAAGTAGCAACGGTACTGATACGATTACGGCAGTAGCGAGTAGTAACAGTACTAGTGGAACAGCAAATATTGTGGTCAATGCTGCGGCACAAGTGGTGGGTTCTGTCTCTGCCAGTAGTGGTGCAACCAGTTTGACTGCAAACGGGACTAGTACGACTACTATTCGCGCAACAGTACGAGATACTGCTGGTGCTGTTGTGCCTAATACTTCAGTCAGTTTCAGTACGACATTGGGAACACTGAGTTCCGCCAGTGGCACGACCGACAGTAGTGGTGTTGCCGAGGTGATGCTGACTTCCGTCACTACACTGGGAACGGCTACGGTTACAGCGACATCCAATGGCTTTGCTGCTACAACTTCAGTGCAATTTATTGCAGATAGCACTACGGGTAGTATTGTCTTATCTCCCGCTGGACCGATAACAGTTTCATCATCGTCATCAACAACTTTTACAGTGACTTCAACTGATGTAAACGCTAACCCTGTTATCGGGGAGTCTTTAAGAATACAGTTAACTACTAATGGTAGTGGCGGTTCTGTAAGTGCCATAACAGGAACAACAGACTCTAACGGTCAATTCTCTTTTACTTATACCGCTGGGTCAGGAACAGGGAGTGATGTGATTGCTGTTTCTTCTGTGACGAATAGTTCCAGAAGGGCAGCACCTGTCGCGATTACTGTTAACCAAACAACCGTAACTCCGGCATCGTT
Source organism: Ectothiorhodospiraceae bacterium BW-2 (assembly GCA_008375315.1). Taxonomy (NCBI): domain Bacteria; kingdom Pseudomonadati; phylum Pseudomonadota; class Gammaproteobacteria; order Chromatiales; family Ectothiorhodospiraceae; species Ectothiorhodospiraceae bacterium BW-2. The sequence goes on from CP032507.1 coordinate 1,806,103, forward strand.
AATTTTAGTGACGGATAAAACAACCCTTACGACCGGTACAACTGAGACGGCAACCATTAGCGCTTACGTTCGTGGTGCAGGGAATAATCTTCTGAGTAATATTCCTGTCACATTTACCTCTGATAGTGGGACGATTTTAGTCAATAATGGCGGCGTCAGTGATTCTAATGGTGTGGCAACTGCACAGCTAAATGTGCTAGGCGGTGATATTAATCGCCCAATTGAAGTTACCGCAACAACCGGCTCAATCTCTGAACGGATAACGATTAATGCTACGGGTACGACTATTACAATCTCTGGGTTAAACAGTGTGAATCAAGATACGCCATTAACTTTAACTGCTCGTCTAGCCAATGGTGCCGGTAATCCTGTCAGTGGACAGACCTTAACCATCTCATCAGCCAATAACAATCCTTTAAGTTCAACAACGGGGACGACGGGTAGCAATGGTTCCCTTGCTATACAGGTGACACCAACTGTGGTTGGAACCGATACGATTACGATTACGGGTGCAGGCGCAACTGCGACACATGCATTAAATGTGACCGGTACGACTGTGTTCAGCCTCTCTTCTACCAATACGGATATTAACCTAGGCGAGACAGAGGCGATTACACTGACATGGACGGAAGCAGGTGTGGGTCAGGCAGGGCAAACTATAAACTTCTCTTCAACCCGTGGGGTGCTGGATGATCCCTCTGATGAGACCGAGAATACGGCAGTTACGGATGGAACTGGTGTTGCAAAGATAAATATCTCTTCAACCTCTGCCGGTGTTGCAACTATTACCGCAATTTCTACGACAGGTTTAAGTGCAGAACTGACTCGAGAATTTGTGGCAACCACGCCCACCTCAATTAATGTGCAGGCATCAAAAGTCTTGGTTGGTACAGGAGGGGAACAGAGTAGCATTACCGCGACGGTGCGGGATGCTAATAACAATTTGGTGAAAAGTCAGGTGGTGTTATTTACCTTAAACGATGTAAGTGGCGGAACTATAAATCTCTCTACTGGCATTACCGATAGCTTGGGCAGGGTTTCAACGGTTTATACCTCATCCTCTGTCAGCAGTGCCCAAAATGGCGTTACTGTGCAGGCAACACTGCGAGATAACAGTGCGATTACCGACACGGTTAACTTAACAGTTTCGCAGCAACCACTGTTTATTCGTTTTGGTACGGGTAATCAAGTAGGTACTCCCAATGCGTCAACACTAACCAAGACATTTACTCTGCTGGTAACTGATGCTGCTGGGGCTGCAGTCGCTAATCAAGCGGTTGCACTATCGGCAAAACCACTCTCGACAGCATATAGTGCTTATAGTAAAGGCTTTTGGCAAACTGTCGACACAACCAATCCTCCCGATGGTACTCCTGATGAGTGGCAACAGGTAACAGAATTTGTTTGCACAAATGAAGATGCGAATCTGAATGGTATTTTAGATAGTGGAGAAGATGTGAATCTAAGTGGTCAATTGGAACCTGGCAATGTGGTAACTATACCTGCTAGTGTGACGACTGGAAGTGATGGTACGGCAACTTTTGATATAACTTATGCTAGAAATTTTGCTCACTGGGCAGCTATTGAAATTACAGCTTCTAGTACGGTAGCCGGGACTGAAAGTAGCTACTCACAAACATTCAGTTTGCCTGGACTAGCTTCTGACTATACTAATCCTAATGTAAGTCCACCAGGTGCTACAAGTCCTTTTGGCCGTTCAACATCTACAAACTGCATCACACCGAATAGTTTTAATTTAGTGGCTGCGCCAATTTCAATTACTGTAACTGCAACAGGGAGTCAGACATCGCTTATGTTGCTAACAGATTCAAGTGGTAATCCTGTTAGCGGTCAACCACTGACCTACTCTGAAACAGAAGACGGAACTATGGTGATTAGTGAAGATGCTGCTTGTACCACAGCTGCAAATGGTACTTGTACGGCAACTATTAATGTAACTAACATTGGTGCTAGTGGTGACTCTTCTCAGGCAACATTTAGTCATTCCGGAGCTAGTGCCACAGTAACTATTACCAATGGAAACTAAACTGTTGTCGTACTGGTAATATTCTGCAGTAGCGGTTGGTTTAATACCCTAACTCAGCCGCTACTACATCGACTAACTCAACCTATATCGGGTTAATCTGCGCTAACTCAGCGCGTTACCCACAGAGGGAACTAGTGATGGCCAGTTTTGCACAACGCTATAGAAACGAAGAGCATAAAAAGGGCAAGTTAGAGGGTCGGCAAGAGACCCTGCTAAAACAAATCCAACTAAAATTTGGTACTTCCCCCGAATGGGTTGAGGCTAAACTGCACGCTGTAGATAGAGCACAGCTTGACCTTTGGGTAGCGGCAATTTTGACGGCTAACACCATAGAAGAGCTCTTTAGCGGTAAGGCGTAGTCTGATACCAGAGAGGTGGCGGCTATGAATTCCCACGCCGAGAATGGGAAACTGTCCACTAAAATTATATCGCCAAAAAATGTTATGAGATGAATCTCCAATGAGTCAAGCAACCGCCCAAGATTATGATAGCCCGTGGAAAGAGGCACTGGAGTACTACTTCGCCGACTTTCTACAACTACTCTTTCCGCAAGTTTGTCAACTGATAGACTGGACTGAAGCACCGGTTTTTTTAGACAAAGAGCTACAAAAAATTACCGGTACAGCGGCTGATGGCCGCACCTATGCCGACAAACTAATTCAGGTTACCCTGTGCGATGGTAAGAAGAGCTGGTTATTGATCCATGTTGAAGTGCAGGGCGAACCGGAGTCCGACTTTGCCGCACGCATGTTTCGCTATAACTACCGCATTCGGGATCGATACCACAAAGATGTCGTGAGTTTAGCGGTACTAAGCGACAGCTCCCCGGCCTTCAAACCGGATCGATTTCAATTCTCACTGGCAGGGTGTGAAATCGACTTTCGCTTTCCGGTGGTTAAGCTACTGGACTGGCGCGAGCGGCTGAATGAGCTATTAAACAGCACCAACCCCTTTGCTCTGATTGTCGCCGCACAGCTTCAGGTTAAACTAATCCCCGATCCGACACAGCGACTCAATGTCAAAAGCCAACTGATTCGGCTACTCTATCAACGGCGCTACAGCCGTGACCAAATTCTTGAACTATTTAAGCTGATTGACTGGATGATTCGACTGCCAGATAATTTAGAGATACAGTTTAAACAGATCGTTGACCAAATTGAACAGGAGCAACAGATGGCGTACATCACCTCAGTTGAACGAATTGCGATGCAGGAGGGCCGGCAAGAGGGCAGGCAAGAGACCCTGCTCAAACTCATCCAACTAAAATTTGGTATTGCCCCCGAGTGGGTCGAGACCAAACTGCACGCTGCGGATAGAGCACAGCTTGACCTTTGGGTAGCGGCAATTTTGACGGCTAACACGATAGAAGAGCTCTTTAGCGGTAGGGTGTAGTCCTATACCGGGGAGTTGGCAGCTATGGATTCCCTCGTGGAGAGTGGGAACCAGAAACTGCCCACTGCCCACTAACATTATATCGCCAAAAAATGTTATGAGATGAATCTCCAATGAGTCAAGCAACCGCCCAAGATTATGATAGCCCGTGGAAAGAGGCACTGGAGTACTACTTCGCCGACTTTCTACAACTACTCTTTCCGCAAATTTGTCAACTGATAGACTGGACTGAAGCGCCGGTCTTTTTAGACAAAGAGCTACAAAAAATTACCGGTACAGCGGCTGATGGCCGTACCTATGCCGACAAACTAATTCAGGTTACCCTGTGCGACGGTAAGAAGAGCTGGTTATTGATTCATGTTGAAGTGCAGGGCGAACCGGAGCCGGACTTTGCCGCACGCATGTTTCGCTACAACTACCGCATTCGGGATCGATACCACAAAGATGTCGTGAGTTTAGCGGTACTAAGCGACAGCTCGTCGGCCTTCAGACCAGATCGATTTCACTTCTCATTGGCAGGGTGTGAAATCGACTTTCGCTTTCCGGTGGTTAAGCTGCTGGACTGGCGCGAGCGGCTCAATGAACTGTTAAACAGCACGAATCCCTTTGCCCTGATTGTCGCCGCACAGCTTCAGGTTAAACTAATCCCCGATCCGACACAGCGACTCAATGTCAAAAGCCAACTGATTCGGCTACTCTATCAACGGCGCTACAGCCGCAATCAAATTCTTGAGCTGTTTAAGTTGATTGACTGGATGATTCGACTGCCAGATAATTTAGAGATACAGTTTAAACAGATCGTTGACCAAATTGAACAGGAGCAACAGATGGCGTACATCACCTCAGTTGAACGCATTGCGATGCAGGAGGGTCGGCAAGAGGGTCGGCAAGAGACCCTGCTCAAACAGATCCAACTAAAATTTGGTACTGCCCCCGAGTGGGTCGAGACCAAACTGCACGCTGCGGATAGAGCACAGCTTGATCAGTGGGTCGCAGCAATTTTGACGGCTAACACCATAGAAGAGCTGTTTAGCGGTAGGGTGTAACCCGATACAGGAGAGATTCAGCTATGGATTCCCTCGTGGAGAGTGAGAACCAGAAACTGCCCACTGCCCACTAACATTATATCGCCAAAAAATGTTATGAGATGAATCTCCAATGAGTCAAGCAACCGCCCAAGATTATGATAGCCCGTGGAAAGAGGCGCTGGAGTACTACTTTGCCGACTTTCTACAACTACTCTTTCCGCAAGTTTGTCAACTGATAGACTGGACTAAAGCGCCGGTCTTTTTAGACAAAGAGCTACAAAAAATTACCGGTACAGCGGCTGATGGCCGCACCTATGCCGACAAACTAATTCAAGTGACCCTGTGCGACGGTAAGAAGAGCTGGTTATTGATTCATGTTGAAGTGCAGGGCGAACCGGAGTCCGACTTTGCCGCACGCATGTTTCGCTACAACTACCGCATTCGGGATCGATACCACAAAGATGTGGTGAGTTTAGCGGTACTAAGCGACAGCTCATCGGCTTTCAGACCGGATCGATTTCAATTCTCACTGGCAGGATGTGAAATCGACTTTCGCTTTCCGGTGGTTAAGCTGCTGGACTGGCGCGAGCGGCTGAATGAGCTATTAAACAGCGCCAACCCCTTTGCCCTGATTGTCGCCGCACAGCTTCAGGTTAAACTAATCCCCGATCCGACACAGCGACTCAATGTCAAAAGCCAACTGATTCGGCTACTCTATCAACGGCGCTACAGCCGTGACCAAATTCTTGAACTATTTAAGCTGATTGACTGGATGATTCGCCTACCCGATAATTTAGAGATACAGTTTAAACAGATCGTTGACCAAATTGAACAGGAGCAACAGATGGCGTACATCACCTCAGTTGAACGCATTGCGATGCAAGAGGGTCGGCAACAGGGTCGACAAGAGACCCTGCAAGAGACCTTGCTAAAACAAATCCAACTAAAATTTGGTACCGCCCCCAACTGGGTTGAGACCAAACTGCACGCTGCGGACAGAGCACAGCTTGACCTTTGGGTCGCAGCAATTTTGACGGCTAACACCATAGAAGAGCTCTTTAGCGGTAGGGTGTAGCCTGATACCGGAGAGATAGTCGCTGGTATGGATTCCCACGCAGCGCGTGTGAACCAGAAAATCAGAGATCGCAGAGTGCAGCAGCGTATCGCGAGCGGCTGACTGAACTGTTAAACAGCATGAATCCCTTAAAATTTGCGCCTCTATCCGTTAGGCACCGGAAGCTATTGGGCTAAAATACCGCTGGCCCCAAACCAGAATTCGATATTTTTTAGCAGAAACTCATCATAACGCATGTAGTGGGAGCCGTCACAGGAGAAGTTGAGCCCGATCATGCCGTTAATTAGATTGAGTGAACCGGCTCGTAGATAGACATTCTCATCGGCAAAGCGCAGTTGGCGAAATAGGCTCAATATCGGAGCGATTAGATCTGGTTCGACAATGGCTCGTTCATGGTAGGGATGGCAGCGGTAGGCGAGGCAGATATCGGGATCGGTCAAGTCATCGATGTTGAGAATACGATAGACAAAGGGATCTTCGACCGTCCAGATGGTCGCCCGACTGCTGGAGAAGTGGAGTTTGCCGTGATAAATACCGTGGTAGATCATCAGCTCCTCTAGCAGCGGCAGCACATTATCGATCACCCTATCCATCGGGCTTTCGATCCGTTGCTGGGCGAAGAGACCGCGACGAATTGCTGGATCGCCCTTGACTTGACGCCAAGTATCGGGCTCTTTGTAGAGGTGGCCGGTGTGGGGGAGCTCACGCAGATCGAAATCGGCGCCGAGAAATCCGATCCGATGACCCTCGGTATCATTAATCGTCTGAATGGCCGTTAGCGAGGGGCGACGCGAGTTGCGGCTAATATAGGATTCGGACAGTGTAAAGGGTTCGCTATTGACACTCTGCATATAGGGGCGCGACATGCGGTTGCGGCCACGATGGTTCTCATCAATACCGGTAGGGGTAATATTGGCGGTTATCTGTACTCCGTGCTGATCCATAATATAGAGATGCTTGCAATATTTCAGTCGCGGCAGCGCTTGCTCTAGTCGCTGCTGTAGTGCGTCGGGATCGTCTAGCGAGGGGGCGCACTGTTTGGCGAGTTCGTTCATGGCGTTGCTAATCAGGCCGCGCAGCACCTGTCGCTGTAGCTGCACGCTCTCTTTAAGGCTTAAATTGGTCACACTGCTCCCCCCAAAAGGTTGTCTGAACGACTATTGTAACGGGGTTGGTCGGTTAAAGTCTTCTGTAGTGGCTGGTTAAAACGGGCAAATGTTGTATGATTAACGGTAGTGAAAGCGATTTGACAACCAAAGAGGTGGCATTTATGAAAGGTGGATTGGGAAATTTGATGAAACAGGCGCAGCAGATGCAGGAGAGTATGCAGCGGGCACAGGAGGAGATCGCTCGGATGGAGGTGCAGGGCGAGTCGGGAGGGGGCATGGTGCGAGTGGTGATGAATGGCCGCTACGATGTGAAACGGGTCTCGATCGATGAGTCGCTTATGGATGATCGGGAGATGTTAGAAGATCTAATCGCCGCCGCTGTCAACGATGCAGTGCGCCAGGTCGAGAGCACCACTCATGAGAAGATGGGGGGGTTGACTGCCGGGCTAAATCTCCCCCCCGGATTTAAGATGCCGTTTTAAGCGGTGAGGAGTAGTTTCAGTCCGGCGCTAGATCGGCTCATTGAGGCGCTGCGTACCCTGCCGGGAATCGGGCCTAAATCGGCACAGCGAATGGCTTTTTATCTGGTAGGACGGGAACGGCAGGGGGCGATGGCATTGGCTGCTGCGCTCTCTCACGCCGTGGAGCATATCGGATACTGCAATCAGTGTCGTACATTTACCGAGGAGGGGCTCTGCCGCCTCTGTCGGGATCAGGGGCGTGACGGGGCGCAGCTCTGTATTGTCGAAAGCCCCACCGATATGGTTTCGATTGAGAGTAGCACCGACTATCGTGGCTACTACTTTGTACTGCATGGCCACCTGTCGCCGCTAGATGGCATCGGTCCGGAGCAGCTAGGGTTTGAACAGCTGCAGCAGCAGTTAAAGTCGCCAATACAAGAGGTGATTTTAGCCACCAATCCGACCATGGAGGGGGAGGCGACCGCCAGTTATATCGCCACCATGGCGCACGATGCCGCTATTATGGTGTCGCGGTTGGCACCGGGGATCCCGCTGGGGGGGGAGCTGGGTTATGTTGATGGTCTGACGCTGAACCACGCCTTTAACCGGCGCCAAGCGTTGTAGCGTTTAATCTGTCAATCAAGCGCCTATTGCGCTAAAAATGGTGCCATAAATCGAGTTTGGCGTCATAATCACGGCTATGCAGAAACAGTCCGCCAAGCAGGGTATGGGCGATTACATCATGGCTCAGATTAGCTGAGATATTGCGTGGCAGCGGTGGTAGCTGCCGCAGTTGCCGATAGCTGTCGGAAGCCCACAGCACCATTGGTACATGGGTTTGAGCCTCTGGTGCAATAGCGTATGGCAGACCGTGCAGATAGATGCCGTTTTCACCTAACGATTCACCATGATCTGAAGCGTAGAGCATAAAGGCCGGATAGGGCTGTTGTTGTAGCTGCTGAATCAGTTGGGTTAAAAACCTGTCGGTATAGACGATGGTGTTATCGTAGGCATTGGTTATCTCTTCTCGGCTACAGGTGTGGGGTGCCTGTGAGCGGCATACCGGACTGAACTGCTCTGCTGACTGAGGGTAGCGGCGATAGTAGGCCGGGCCATGGCTGCCGAGCATATGGAGGACAAACAGGGTATCGGTTTTAACTCGGACAATGCGCTGTGCTAACTGTGGCAGTAGCTGCTGATCTAGCTGTTGCGGTTCTAACTGAATCCTATTCGCTGCGTTAAGACGCTGGCAGATCCCTTTGCAGCCGGAGTTATTGTCGATCCAGTAGGTGTCGATAGCGGCGTTTTGAATCAGATCGAGCACATTGGAGCGCCGTTCCGCTTTTTCCGGACTATAGTCACTGGCCGGCAGCAGGGAGAACATACAGGGGAGAGAGTAAGCCGTTGTTGTGCCGCAGGAGCGGGTTTGACTGAAGTTAACTACCCCCTCTGTCTGTGCCAGGCCGGGAGTGGTGGCTCGGGGGTAGCCGTTCAGACTCCAGTGATCGGCACGGCCGGTCTCACCGACCACCATTACGGCGATGAGCGGTGTAGCTGTATCGGGACGAATCGACACTGCCGGTTCCAGCGGGGTAAACGGCATCGCCGCCAACCACTGCTGATGATAGTAACGCACGACTGAACTGATCGCATAGATCGGCTGAATATAGACCCGTAGATCACGGTTTTCGCGACTAAACAGGGTGGTGGTTTTATAGTTAAGACCAACCAGTAGCAGCGTGGCTCCGAGGAGGATTAACAGAGTGAAAAGTCGCCGTAGCATTGCCCTGTGCCACGACTCTGATTTCACCTTTAACAGCAGCATTAGTGCCAGTGGCGGTAGAGCATAGAGTGACAGATAACTGAATAGATCTACAGAGAGCAGCTCCAGTGCCTCCGCGCGGTTACCTTCGGCGACATTAGCGATAATATTGCGCACCATTTCTACATCAAAAATAGTGCCGTAACGATCGCTAAAGTAGCTAAGCAGTGCCGAAACTAGGATAACGGCTGTCAGTAGTGGTTTTAACCAAAAGTGGCTTGCTAATAGTAACAGCGGCATGAGCATAAGGAGCAGCATCAGCCCCAGTAGGGTAAGCAGGTAGCCAAAGCCATTGAGGGTTGCAAGATCGATCCGCTGACTGAGGAGGTACCAGAAGTGGTGGTTATGCAGTAGCAGCATCACCAGTGTGACCAGTAGCAGTATTGAGGCGGGGTAGAGCTGAGGGCGTTGCAGCGAGGTAAATTGGCGAAGCATGGGCATTTTTCAAAAGGGTAAAGATTAAAATTAGACGATACTCCCTCAACCTGAATTCAGGCTGAATTTGCCTCTCAGTAGCGGGAATAGAAGGCATAATATACATTTAAGCCGACTGTGTGGCCGGAGAGCCGGAGTCTGACTGGCCAATAAAGCGTGACATCTATCACAAAATATCATTAAACAGGCGAAATAGATGCAGTTTACGCCGCTATTTCAGTTTGACCCATCTTTCGATTTGCTAGATCGAATAGTGCAAAAAATCAAATAGTTGAGACGAATTCAATGGGTAGTATGGCACTACATCTATGATTTTTCACGATGCAGAATGCAGAACGCGTGTTGACTGAGCCGAATTTAGATCAGCGTCATCTTTGTCGGATGGACCGAATAGTCGAGTCCCAGCGCATCCAGAACTGGACGTTGATGGGGTTCGATGCGGGTGGTTTTGCGCAGATGAATGGTGCGATTATCTTCACGCTTGACGGTGACACTCACCCGCTGACGATTGGCAAACAGCTGTCGCAGGGATGTCCAGCTCGCATGAATGTCGTGTGCTTTGAGTTGATGTCGCAGCGTATGCACGAGATGGTAACCGAGCAGGGTGATGAAGAGGTGGCCCTCGAGGCGATCGGCTGTATGGTGATAGACGGGGCGCATCCCCAGTTCGCTTTTCAGGCTGCGAAAGACCGCTTCGAGGTCGGTGAGCAGGATATAGGTCTGCCACAGCTTGGCAGCATCCCAATCGAGTAAATCGGTGCGCAGACAGTAGACGCCGGGATGGCTGGCCGCTGAGTCGGCGGCATCGTTGAGAGACCAGGTGATGGCCGTGGCTTTGCCCTCTTGTTCGCTGACGCTAATGGTATAGCGGGCGGCTGCACGGGAATACTTCTGTTTGAGCCGACCAATCCGCTCATGGATTTTCTCGCTGCTTTTGGTGCAACGGGGTTTAGATAGTCCCTCATTAAGGGCGGTTAACCCCGCTTCAAAGCGTTGCGCAATGCTATCCAGAATCGCCTGCTCTTTCAGTTCTCGCGCTTCGGAGTGGCAGTAGAGTTTGACTTCCCCCCGCTCGCCATCCTCAACCCGCTGCGCGCGTACGCAATTGCCGGGGCTCTCTTTGATCAGCGTGGCCTGGGTCTCATCAAACTCTCGATGGGGTTGACGGCTCACGACAATATAGTGGTAACCGGCACCTTTCAGCCACTGTAGATTCTTCTCACTGGCAATGCCGGCATCCATAATAACAGTACTGTGTGGCGAGGCTTCCAGCTCAGTGAGCAGACCCTCCAGGGTGGAGGGTTCGCTGACATTACCGGCAAAGTGGCGTGAACAGCGCGGAAAGCCACTGCTATCGAGTACCAGACCGAGGGTAACGAGCGGGCAGTCACTGCGCCGCTCCTTGGAGCGCCCACGCTGTGCCAGTTCGGAGTCGGGCGCTCCTTCAAAGAAGGTATTGGTCAAGTCATAGAGGGCGATAGTCTCCTTCAGATCGAAAAGCGTCTGCTCCCGCTGCCAGAGATGGGCCTCCAGTGCCGCTTTGTGTTTCCAGAGCAGGTCGCTGGCTTGATAGAGGCGATCATGCCCCATGGCGTCAAAGTCATAACCGATGAGCTCGCCCAGTCCACTCTGCTGCTGGAGCCAGTGATAGGTGGCCCACTCGCTGGCAGGAGAAGCCATGCGCCCAACGATATTGCCAATGGCTGCGGCCAGTTCATGACGGTTAAAGCCAAGCTCTTGCAGTTTATCAATCAGTTTCAGCTGTTGCAGCGCATGCAGAGCCAACTGTTCAATGCCAACCTGACGAGGCCGGCTTAGCTCCAGAGAGTCCATATCGACCGATTGCCAGGTGTGCGGCGGTAACGGTTCGCCGTAACCGGTTTGCTGTAGTTTGTTGCTCAACTGCTGGGCGGTCTGCTCCAGGGCGGTTGGCAGTGCCAGGGTGAGAAAATCGCCCTGTGCGTTCAACAGTTGCTCAATGCGGGCGGTCAGAAGCGGCCATTGCGCCGACTCTACACTAAAGTGGCGACCCAAATTGAGCAGGGTCTGTTGCTTGACCTTGCCGGCCACACGGGTGGATTCCACCAGTCGATAGGTGAAGTAGGGCTCACCGGAGCCGTGGCTTTTAATCGTAGTGCGACGAATATACATACTGACAGTGTAGCTGCAAAATGGGGGATTGCAAGCCTATCCGTCACATTATGGCACTACGATTTATTTTCAAAACTCAAGTAATTGATTTAATTAAAATCGCATATCGGGTTCCCGATATATTTTGGGGATTTTGGTCGGATTTGACGAAAGATGGGTTGAGTTCAGCTTCAACCTCTATTGTGGTCGGCGTTAATTTACATTAATCAATCGACAGAGGTGATTTTATGAACAACAGAGAAAGATTAAGGTGGATGCTGCACCTGTCTCTATTAACGACGAGTGTCACATTAAGCGGATGTCAGAGTTCTGCTTCGGATTCGGGTTTGGTGTCAAATGAGTCCGATAGCGGTTCCGCCATAGTGGCTGAAACCAATGCTGCTATATTAGCTGGATCTGATGACAGAGCTGAGCAGTTGACACAGCCGCAGCAGCAAAATGAGTCTGATACTGGCGATGACACTTATGTTACTGGTTTGGCTGAATCAGATAACAGCGATAAGGCGATAGAGGCGGCACTATCGGAGTCGGATGAGTCTGGCGGGACAAATAGTGAATCGATTGAAAGCGATAATAGTGGTGTAACGGACAATAACATGACTTCCGGAGCAGTAACTTCAGTCTATCCACTGTCTGATACAGGTGACGATAATGACGACACAGAACAGCATGAAACTGACTCTGCGACTTCGGCTATCGGACAGGAAGAGGGTAGCGACGATAGTCGGGTTGAAACCGCTTCAGATAGTTCTGTAGTCAATAGCGACACGATAACCGCAACATCAATCACAACAGCAGATAGTGGTACGATGGTTGATGATGGCTCCAGACTACTAGCCGCGCAATGTTTTCAGTGCCATGGCTCGAAGGGGCGATCGAAAACGGATATCGACTCGCTAGCCGGAGAGAGCAGTGCTGAACTCTATGAGGAGAGTCTCGAATACCAAATGAGCAGCGCTAACTCAATGATGGCGCATCAGGCAAAGGGGTATAGCTCCGATGAGTTGAGTAAAATAGCTAACTATATCGCGATGAGCGGTGTCGCTGCCGACTATGCAGAGAGCGATAGTGATCATGAAGAGGAGCACGACGATGATTAATCAGAGCAGAAGAGATTTTATTAAACAGACGGTCGCGGTCTCCGCTCTCTCTATGGCACCGGTTGTAGCGAGTCGGGCGGCCAATTTTCATGTCGTCGTTGTAGGTGGCGGTTTTGGTGGCGCGACAGCGGCGAAATATCTGCGCCTCTGGTCGGGGGGGCAGGTCGATGTCACTCTGATTGAGTCGGCTGCAGCACATGTTAGCTGTATTTTAAGTAACTTGGTGTTAAATGGTCGGGAGAGTCTCTCTCGTCTTAGCTTCGGTTATCAGGCGCTCTCTGCGGCAGGCGTTCAGGTGATTCACGATCGTGTGGCGACGATTGATGCCAATAACCAGCGGCTACAGCTCGATTCCGGTGGTACTGTGGCCTATGATCGGCTGATTCTCTCTCCCGGGATTGGCTTTATCGCGCCTGAGGGCACCGATTTTAACCGCATGCCGCACGCCTGGGTAGCCGGGGAGCAGACCACGCTATTGGCGCAGCAGCTACAGCAGCTACCCGATAGGGCGCATGTGATTATGACGGTTCCTAAAGCCCCCTATCGCTGCCCGCCCGGCCCCTACGAGCGAGCCTGCCTGCTGGCCGACATGTTAGAGCCGCGTGGTGGTACGCTAACTGTACTGGATGCGAATAGCTCCATTATTGTTGAACCTGAAACATTCGGGGAGCGGTTTAATAACCGTTACGCTGCGGTCATCGATTATCATAGTGGTGTTACGGTTGAGAGTGCTGATCCCGATACACAAGCGCTACAGACCTCCGCCGGCCTGTTTAGTGGCGATTTGGTCAATTTAATTCCCAATCAGCAGGCGGCAGCCCTGATTACGGCCAATCAATTGGCCGATATTGACGGGCGATGGGCCGGTGTTAATCCGCTCTCTTACGAGTCAACTGTGGCGGCAAATATCCATATTATCGGCGACTCACAGGCAACCGGTCAGCCCAAATCGGGACATATGGCCAATGCTGAAGCTAAAGTGTGCGCGGATGCTGTGCTCAGACTGCTGTCGAATCTGTCGCCTTATGCTGAACCGGTGACTAATTCAGCCTGTTTTAGTCCGGTAGGGGATGACAAAGCCAGTTGGCTCAGTGCTAACTATCGCTATAACCGTACCACAGGCAAAATGGCGCTCATTCAGGAGAGTTTCGGCGCGGGTAGTCCCACAACTGAAGCCTATCGAACGATGTATGACTGGGCTAATAATCTGTTTGACGATACTTTTGGTTAAACATTCGTCTGTTTGGTATGTCAGATCATCGCTGTGGCTTGCTCTTCACTGTAGGGCAAGCTGTCAGCAATTAGCTAGTGAAATGATGAATAAGGTTTTGCTACCACGCTACGCAGCTCGGGTCAGCTGCTGATTGACTGTGTGCCAAAAGCGGATGACTTGTTCGGGCTTTTGGTCAAAAAAATCTTCAAAGAAACCGATTTCGTGTAGTGGTGCAGGGTAGGCGTAACGCTCGCCATCCGCACCATATTCGGTTAACCATTCAACAGGTTCTGTTGCTTCAACAATATCAAACAGCTCTGCCGGATAGAGGTAAGGGCTACCTTTGTCGTTTAACAGACGGTAGTCATCGGCTTCAATACCAATGACAAAATAGCTATATCCGGCTGATAGTTCTGGATAGTGGCGGCTAGCGGCCTTTAATTTCACAATCACTATGCTATCCTCTTTAGTTTGGTTTCGACTATAATTAGCTCCCGGGTTAGCTCGGTGATGGCTCTACTTCCCTCAATTTAGTTAGTTTATTACCAGCGCAACTCTTCATTCTCTTACTGCACCTTACGATAGCCCCGCTCCAGCGCGTTAGCTGTTTCTGCTACAACCCGCTTAAACAGCTTAAAGCTGCGCTCATCTAGGTGGCAGTGGGGGTTGGCGCGATCCGCATAGAAGACGCCGCAGAGCTTATCGTTCACATAGAGCGCCATGACATAGAAACTTTTGACTTCGAGTTTTTGGCGGAACTTTGGCGGAATTCTCGGCCAGTAGCGTGCATAGTTGTTCTGATTGAGCCAGATCGGTACCGGTCGTTGCAGCACCTGACGGAAGAAGCTCTTTGGCGGTAGCTCAATTGAGAAGCGGTTAAAGTCGGGATCGTCACTGCCGACGATACTGCGCGCTTTAATATAGTGATCGCTGGTGACCACACCATAGACCACCCGATTTAGCCCCAGCCCATCGTGCATCGCTAGCATGGCGCTTTGAATAATCTCTTTAAAGAGTCGTTCACCGCGATGCTGTTTGAGCTGCTTTAGGTAGCGTAGCAGCAGCGGTCGGCGCGGGGCGAGGCAGAAACTGACCTGGCGGCTGCTCTGCGTCTCTTCGCTGTCGTTAGTCTCCTCTGTGGCAATCGGGTAGGCGGGCAGTAGGAGCCGATTAGCGGCGTGGGGTAGGCGAATGTAGTTACTCTCAATCGCTGCTATGGCGGCAGTCGTGTGGATCATGGCCACGGTTTCACCCGTCTCTAGCCGCATTAGTTTGGCTAGGCGAGTTTCGATCTCTCTTGTTTCGGGCGAGTACCAGTCAACTTCACCGCTATGGCTCAGCTCAATGGCGAGCATGATGGTGTAGATGCGGCTATCGGAGGCGTTTTCTGGGTAGAGGCTACGCTGAAAAATAATCGGTAGATGCCAGACCTTGGCCAGCTCTTTGGTGAACTCATCGATTAAAAAGCCTAGTTCAAGATATTGTGCCTCCTCCGGTTCGGTATCGTTGGTGACAATCCGCTTTTGAATATTGACCATCTTCTCCGGTACTTTAATCCAGAGCGCTAGCTCACCGACGCAGTGGAGTAGGGTGGCGAGGAAGATGGCATTCGGATCGGGATCTTGGCGCCGAATCGCCCACTGTCGCGCCTGTACCGCTGCATGGTAGTAGCGCTTTAAGATGGTGAGATAGTTGAGCACCACTCGATTATCGCACTTCTCTAGCGAGGGGAGCTTTTGCGGTAGCAGTGAGAGCTTATCGAGACCGCTAAACATACGAGCCTGCGGTATGGAGTCGATATCGTCACGGCCATGCTGATGCTGAATCTTATTTAACTGCCTAATCAGTCGTAGCGCGAGGCCGATATCCTTCTCCAGTACCCTATCGACCTGATCCATGGGGATGGTTTCACGCACAATTAGGTTTTTTAACACCTTGATATTGTGTGTAATCGCTGGCAGCTCGATACTCTGCAGCGAATTGACCCATTTGATCAGGGTAGCGTTCATTAGCGGGCTCGGAGTTAGTTAACGACTAAAGTGGTAGTGGGTCTGGTTCAGATAGTCGGTGACCGCCTGAACTTGGTCATCAAACCAGGTGAGTCCTAACATATCTTTACACATATTGACTCGACTATTGAGCGCGGCATAGTGGGTTACTTTGCGATCAGCCCGCGTATAGAGTTCACTGCCGTGGCAGCGAAGACAGCTCTGTTGGTGTAGCGCTGCCCCCTCGTTAAGACTCTCTTCGGCGGGTAGTGAGAGAGAGGCGGCTAAAAGGGGTGCTGAAATGGCTGAGATTAGCGTGCTGCGGTAGGTCATCATTGCTCTCCGTTAGGGTAGGTTGGTCGATTAAGATCGCTGTTTTGTTGTAACCGGGCAATGCGCACCGGTGCCGGTGGATGGGAGTCGTGAAAGGTCGAATAGAGGGGATCGGGGGTTAAAGTGGCCGCATTTTCGCGATAGAGGGTCACTAGAGCCGAGATCAGATCGATCGCGCTACTCTGCTCTGCTGCGTATTGGTCGGCCTCAAACTCATGTTTACGGCTACTGAGGGCAAAGAGCGGTTGTAGAAAGAAGCCGACTAGAGGCAGTAGCAGCATAAATAGTAGTAGCGCTATATGTTCACTCGGCTGCTCAACCCCTAGCGCCTGATAGAACCAGAGCTGCTGCTCCAGATAGCCTAGTAGGGCTAGGGAGAGCAGCGAGAGTAGTGCCGTCATCGCGATTCGTTTGGGGATATGTTTGCGGCGAAAATGGCCTAGCTCATGTGCTAATACCGCTTCGAGTTGATCGCCTGTCAGCTCTTTGAGCAGGGTATCGAAAAAGACGATCCGTTTATTGCGGCCAAAACCGCTAAAGTAGGCGTTACCGTGGCTAGAGCGGCGGGAGCCATCCATGACAAACAGACCGTTAGCGTTAAATTGACACCGTTGGAGTAGCTTTTCGATCCGTTGCACTAGCGCTTGGTCGCTTAAAGGTTCAAATTTGTTAAATATCGGCGCAATCCAGTTCGGGTAGATCCACATCATTAGTAGCGAGAATAGCAGCCAGGTTAGCCAGACCCAGAGCCACCAAAAATCGCCACTGCTCGCCATCAGCCATAAGATGAGCGCCAGCAGAGGGACGCCAAGGGCAATAGAGAGAGCTATCTGCTTGACCATGTCACCCATAAAGGTCGAAACGGTGGTGCGGTTAAATCCAAAGCGCTGCTCCAAGTAGAATGTTTGGTAGAGACTCAATGGCAACATCAGTAGTGAGCTGGCAAAGCTAAACAGCAGTAGTACCGCGACACCGTGCCAAGGCTGGCCCCAGTGCCAGTGGCTAACACTCGTCTCCAGCCACTGTAGGCCGCCGCCGAGAGTCCAAAAGAGCAGCAGCGGTACCGAGTAGAGTCCGCTGACTGCCCCTAGTTTCAGCTTCGCTACCGTATAGTCGGCCGCTTTTTGGTGCTCCTGAAGGGTGATTGAGGCTGCAAACGCCTCAGGTACCCGCTCTCGGTGGGCCGTGACGGTGCGTAGTTGTCGGTAGTCGAGGTAGAGAGTACCGAGAGTGGTAGCCACAATGAGTAACATAAAAAGTTGTGTCATCAAGTCCATAGTGATTTTTAACCGAATTTTAGCAAAATTTAGCCCCAAAAGCGGCAGAGTAGCTTTTGGTTTGAGCGATGGCAAGCCAAAATCGACCCTAACTGTAGCGACTGGGGTGATTACCCCTTTAGTGATAGCCGGTGACGGGTTACAATCGCAGCTTAAAGCTAGCTTAACCGTGGAGTAAACCTTAAATGTCCGAGAGTTGCCCCTATCTGGGCTGGATCGATCTGGAGATGACCGGCTTGGTGCCGGAGCAGGATACTATTATGGAGATTGCGACCCTTATTACCGATACCGAGCTCAATGAGGTCGCCGAGGGGCCGGTCTTGGCGATTCAGCATACGCCCCAGCAGCTAGAGCGGATGGATAGCTGGTGTCAACACCACCACGGTCAGTCGGGATTGAGTGAGCGGGTGGTACAGAGTCGGGTGACGCTGGCCGAGGCGGAGC
This sequence comes from Ectothiorhodospiraceae bacterium BW-2, assembly GCA_008375315.1. Lineage (NCBI taxonomy): Bacteria > Pseudomonadati > Pseudomonadota > Gammaproteobacteria > Chromatiales > Ectothiorhodospiraceae > Ectothiorhodospiraceae bacterium BW-2. Next base: position 1,823,978 of record CP032507.1, read on the forward strand.
AGCAGAGTTTGGCGTTTTTGCAGCGCTACCTGCCGCGGGGGAGTACCCCTCTGTGTGGCAACTCCATTTGGCAGGATCGGCGTTTTTTAGTGCGCTATATGCCGCAGCTGGAGCAGTGGTTCCACTATCGTAATATTGATGTCAGCTCAATTAAAGAGTTGGCTAAGCGGTGGGCGCCGCAGATCGCCGCTGGGGTAAAAAAGCGCAAAACTCATCTGGCGCTAGACGATATTCGCGAATCGATTGAGGAGTTGCGCTACTATCGGCGCTCTCTGTTCTCAATTCAGTGACGAAAATTTGACGGTTTCGCCAACCCAAAGAGGCTATCTTTGTTTTAATTTTTTGATTTTAAATAAAATTATACATTTGGTATAATTTTGGCTTTTTAGCAGACAACATGAGGTAACAGCATTATGGCAGAGAAAGAGGAGACAGCAACCGAAGCGGAGAGTGGCGGTTCAAACAAAAAGCTGATCATCATTATGGTGGTCGCCATTTTAGTGACAGCCGGCATGAGTATCGGGGTGACCATGATGCTGCTCGGTGGTGGCGGAGGGGGCGATTCGACCGAGGCAGCTCCTCCACCGGAAGATCCGCTCTATGTTCCGATTAAGGTGATGAACATCAATATGCCGCCGGAGAGTACGGCTAAGGTGATGCAGATTGAGATCAATCTAATGACCTACCAGCCAGAGACGGTGGAGATGATCAATCGCCACATGCCGGTTATTCGTAGCGAGATGTTAAACATCCTCTCAGAGGTGACCTATCAGCGGGCGGCGACGCCACAGGGCAAAGAGAAGATTAAGTCAGATCTGAAATTTGCTATTGAGGCGATGCTGCTAGAGCTAGAGGGGAACATTATGGCCAATAGTGGGGATACCAAAGGGGTGCCGCCGACACTGGAGGCGGTCTATTTTACTAGACTGGTGATGCAGTAATATTTGGAAGGATAGAAGGCGATGTCCGCAAGCGATCTACTCTCACAAGACGAAATTGATGCCCTGCTCCACGGGGTAGGCGATGGTGACGGCGATAGTGATGCCGGCGAAGTCAGCGATGGCGGTGGCGAGGCGCGAAGTTACGATTTCGCCAGTGAGGAGCGGATTGTTCGTGGACGGATGCCGACGCTGGAGATGATTAACGAGCGCTACTCACGCCAGCTCCGTATCAGTCTCTTTAATCTGTTGCGCCGCTCGGCCGAAATTTCGGTACTGGGGGTCAATATGATTAAATTCTCCGAATATATTCACAGCCTGTTTGTCCCTACCAGTTTGAATATGATTAAAATCAAACCGTTGCGAGGGACGGCGCTGTTAGTGTTCGATCCGCGACTAGTCTATATATTGGTCGATAACTATTTTGGCGGTTATGGCCGCTTTCACGCTAAAATTGAGGGGCGTGAATTTACCCCGACTGAGCAGCGGGTGATTCAGATGCTGATGGAGATCTCATTTAGAGATATGATTAAGGCGTGGGAGCCGGTGATGGAGGTTCACTTTGAGTTCGTGAACCGTGAGGTGAATCCGCAGTTTGCCAACATTGTCAGCCCCTCTGAAGTCGTGGTGGTCTCGAAGTTGCAGGTTGAGCTCGATGGTGGCGGAGGCGAGGTGCATATCGCTATGCCCTACTCAATGCTAGAGCCGATTCGAGAGCAGCTCGATGCCGGTCTGCAGAGCGATCACGGCGATATCGATGATCGCTGGATTACCTCCCTGCATGAGGAGGTGCGTCAGGCGGAGATTAAGTTAAGTAGTCGTCTAGCCGAGAAGCCGATGACGCTAGGGGAGGTGCTGCGAATGGAGGCAGGCGACATCATCCCCTTCGATATGCCGGATCATGTCACCCTAATGGCGGAGGATATTCCCATCTTTCGCGGTAAACTAGGGGTGGCGAATGAGCACATGGCGATTCAGATCACCGAGCAGGTGCCGCGCATTATCGACCATGCCCATCTGTTTTAACTCTAACCTGTGAGGAGCTAATGATGAGTGAAACGATAGACGATCAGGCGGTTGCCGACGAGTGGGCTGCGGCCCTAGCCGAAGCTGAGTCGGCCGGGGAGGGGGCTAAAGCGGCAGAGATGCCCAATTTTGATGGTCTTGATGTTAATAATGAGGTGAAACCGATTAGTGATGATATCAATCTTGATGTCATTCTCGATATTCCGGTCACCATCGCGATGGAGATTGGGCGAACCCGAATTAATATTCGTAACCTATTGCAGCTTAACCAAGGCTCGGTGGTGGAGCTAGACAGACTAGCGGGGGAGCCGCTGGATGTCTTGGTCAACAATACCCTTATTGCCCATGGCGAGGTGGTGGTGGTGAATGAGAAGTATGGTATTCGTCTGACCGATGTTATTAGCCCGGCTGAGCGGGTTAAGAAGTTGCGCTAAGCCGTTGCGATATATTGCGTTTATGCTTTTAATCCTTTGGGGGCCGCTGCTAGCGGCCGCCGAGGGGGAGGGGCCACGGCTCGATCCGCTCAGTGGTGCCCATGTCGCACAGATGGTGCTGATGCTGCTGCTGGTACTAGGGCTCATCCTGCTCTTTGCTTGGTTATTGCGTCGTATGGGGCGATTTGGCATCGGTAATCGGGGGGCGATTCGCTATTTAGGGGCGCTAGCGGTCGGTCAGCGGGAGAGGGTGGTGCTGATTCAGGTGGGCGAGACTCAGCTACTGCTCGGTGTGGCGCAGGGGCGGGTCTCGATGCTGCATCGGCTGGAGTCGCCTATCGATATTGAGCAGGAGTCCGCCCCGTTTGGAGTACAGCTTAAAGCGCTGTTACAGCAGCAGCGAGGTGAGCGGCGATGAGGCTAAGGGTTATAGCGCTGCTGCTGCTACTCTCCCCTGCGCTGAGCGTTGCCGCCGAAGGGCTTGAGGCCTTTACCGTCACCCCGAACGATAATGGGGGGGAGTCTTACTCTCTAAGCGTGCAGCTACTGCTGCTGATGACGATGTTCACCTTCATTCCAGCGATGGTAATGATGATGACATCGTTTACCCGTATTGTGATCGTCTTGGCGATTTTGCGCCAGGCGATTGGGTTGATGCAGGCTCCTTCGGCGCAGGTGATTGTCGGTTTAGCGCTGTTTATGACCTTTTTTATTATGGCACCGGTGTTCGAACAGATGCGAGTGGAGGCGCTAGAGCCCTATCTGGACGATCAGATCGGTCTGCGCCAGGCGTTCGAAAACGCCTCGGTACCGCTGCGCCAATTTATGATTAATCAGACGCGGCAGCCCGATTTAGAGCTATTCGGTCAGCTATCGGGACAGAATGAGCCCTACCCGACAGTGAACGATATTCCGATGACGGTGCTTATTCCCGCCTTTGTGACCAGTGAGTTAAAAACGGCGTTTCAAATCGGTTTTCTGCTATTTATCCCCTTTTTAGTCATCGATCTGGTGGTAGCTAGTGTGTTAATGTCGATGGGGATGATGATGCTCTCGCCGATGATTATCTCGTTGCCATTTAAGATTATGCTGTTTGTGCTGGTCGATGGCTGGACGCTGGTGCTGGGGACGCTCGCCTCCAGCTTCTATATCTAGGGGGGACGATGGAGCCGGGGGATGTACTGACCGTCTTTAACCAGACGCTAGAGATTATTCTGCTGCTAACCATGGCGACGCTGCTACCGGCACTGGCGATCGGATTGATTGTGGCGATGTTTCAGGCCGCGACCCAAATTCAGGAGATGACACTTAGCTTTATTCCGAAGCTCATTATCACTTTTATGGTCTTAATGTATGCCGGTTCGTGGATGTTGCAGCTAATGATGGAGTTTACTACCAATCTGTATGAACGAATTCCTATGTTAATCGGTTAAATGGGCGATGACGATTAGCTTTGCCGAACTCAATAGCTGGATAGGGATGTTTCTCTGGCCGCTGTTTCGGATTGGGGCGATGTTTACGGTCGCGCCGGTGACCGGTGCCCGTTCGGTACCGACTCGGGTGCGGCTGATATTGGCGCTGGCGGTGACACTGGTGATCGCCCCGACCCTACCGACCCACCCGCCGGTGGCGTGGTTTGGCTACGAGTGGTTTATGATCATTGCCCAGCAGATATTGATTGGGGTGGTGATGGGGTTTGCGCTACAGCTAGTCTTCGCCGTAGTCATTATGGGGGGGCTCATTGTGGCGATGCAGATGGGTCTCGGGTTTGCGCAAATGGTCGATCAGCTCAATGGTGCCCAGGTGCCGGTGGTTTCGCAGCTCTATCTGATGATGACCACGCTGCTCTTTTTGGGGATGGATGGCCATCTATTAATGGTAAAAATATTAGCTGATAGTTTTATCGTCCTGCCGATTGGGGCTGAGGGGCTGGATCGGGATAGTTTTAGACTCTTGGCCGATTGGGGGGCGCAGCTCTACGCGATGGGGTTGTGGATTGCGCTGCCGTCACTTGCTTCGCTGTTGGTGTTAAATTTTTCGTTTGGCATTATGGCGCGCTCGGCACCGCAGCTCAATATTTTTGCGGTCGGTTTTCCCATTACCATGGTGGCCGGCTATTTGGTGATTATGTTCACCCTCCCCGGTACTGCCGAGCAGTTTGACGATATCTTGCTGCAGGGGGTACAGTTGATTCGGGCTGTTATAGGAGATCAGATCCTTGGCTGAAAACGAAGACGGCCAAGAGAAGTCGGAAGAGCCGAGCGGCAAACGGATCGAACAGGCCCGAGAGAAGGGTCAAGTCGCGCAGTCGAAAGAGTTGGGGACTTTTCTGCTACTCATTGTCGCCGGCCTCTTCTTTCTCTTTGCCGGCCCAGCGATGATGAGGAGCTTTTTACAGCTCATCGGGGAGGGTTTTGTCATCCCGCGCCAACATGTTTTTGACACCGAACAGCTAACGATCTACCTAACAACGGCGATTTTTGAGTCGTTACTGATCTTTACCCCGCTGTTTCTGTTTCTGATTGTCGCGGCCATTATTTCAGGCATTGTCATGAGTGGCTGGAATTTTTCGATGCAGGCTTTGCAGCCGAAACTGGAGAAACTCGATCCGATTAAGGGGATAACCCGCCTCTTTTCGTGGCAGGGGTTGGTGGAGTTAGGTAAGAGCTTGGCTAAGTTTATTTTAATTAGCAGCGCCGCCTTTTTGATTCTTAAGGTACAGGTAGGGGAGTTTCTCGGCTTAGGCCACGAGCCGCTACTACAGGGGTTAGAGCATACCGCTTGGCTACTATTGTGGTCATTTCTGCTACTAAGTGCGGTGCTAGTCCTGATTGCCATTATCGATGTGCCGTTTCAGCTCTGGAACCATAAACGACAGCTAAAGATGACGCTGCAAGAGGTGAAGGATGAGCACAAACAGACCGAGGGGAGTCCGGAGGTTAAGGCGCAGATACGGCGGGCGCAGATGGAGATGACCCAGCGACGGATGATGGCAGCGGTACCGGAGGCCGATGTCGTGATTACCAACCCGACCCACTACGCGGTGGCGCTGAAGTATGATGGGGGCTCAATGAATGCGCCGATTGTCGTTGCAAAGGGGAGCGATCTGATTGCCGCCACCATTCGGCGTCTAGCCGATGAGAGTGGGGTGGCGATCGTCTCGGCACCGCCGTTAGCGCGGGCGCTCTACCATAGTACCGAGATTGATCAACCGATTCCGGAGGGGCTCTATAAGGCAGTCGCTCAGGTGCTAGCCTATATCTTCCATCTCAAAGAGGGAGGGGAGCGCGAACCGGAGGAGAAGGTGCTAGATGATCTGCCGATTCCCACTAAACTGCGCCGAGATGAGTAGCGACAGCGTGGCAACACAGTTTCTGACCACAGTTAGAGGATAACATGGCACAGTTAAATATGGAGCAGATCTCCGCCTCTATTAGCAAAGTCTTTATGAGCGGTATTGGGGCACCGATTGCGGTATTAGCCCTACTCGCGATGGTGGTGCTGCCGCTGCCGCCGTTTCTGCTCGATCTCTTCTTTACCTTTAATATCGCCTTTTCGATCGTCATTTTGATGGTCGCTATCTATGCTAAAAGACCGATGGATTTTGTGGTTTTTCCAACGGTACTGCTGGTGGCCACCCTATTTCGCCTAGCGCTAAATGTCGCCTCAACCCGAGTGGTGCTACTGGAGGGGCATAATGGCCCCGATGCTGCCGGTCAGGTGATTCAAGCCTTTGGCGAGTTTGTGATTGGCGGTAACTACACGGTGGGAATTATCGTCTTTATCATCTTGGTGATTATTAACTTTGCCGTCGTGACCAAAGGCTCAGGGCGGATCTCCGAGGTGAGTGCCCGCTTTACCCTCGATGCGATGCCGGGTAAACAGATGGCGATAGATGCCGATCTAAATGCCGGCTTAATTGACCAAGATACCGCCCGTCAACGACGCAAGGATGTGGCTAAAGAGGCCGACTTCTATGGCTCTATGGATGGTGCGAGTAAATTTGTTCGTGGTGATGCGGTCGCTGGCATTATGATTACCGTGATTAACATTATCGGTGGTCTCATCGTCGGTACCGCGCAGCACGGCATGGCGATGGGCGAAGCGGCGCAGGTCTATACGCTGTTGACTATTGGCGATGGTCTAGTGGCACAGATTCCATCACTGGTGCTCTCCACCGCTGCCGGTATTATTGTCACTCGTGAAGGGGGCTCCGATGCTCCGAGCATGGGGGAGCAGATGTACTCACAGCTCTTCTCTAACCCAAAGATCATGGGCATTACCACCGGCGTATTGGTGCTGGTCGGGGTGATTCCGGGGATGCCAAATCTCCCCTTTTTGATCTTAGCCGCGATGACCGGTGGCCTGACCTATTGGCTTCTTAAACGCGAAAAAACGACCCTATTAAAGGAGCCGGAGGTACCCCCTGAGGCGCTGAAACCCTCCGGTGAGGAGGTACGAGAGCTGAGCTGGGACGATGTTCCCCTCGTTGATGCTATTAGCCTAGAGGTCGGTTATCGCCTTATTCCGATGGTCGATAAGAGCCAAGGGGGGGAACTTATGGCGAGAATTAAAGGGGTGCGGAAGAAAATTTCACAAGAGCTCGGCTTTTTGGTTCCCGCCGTTCATATTCGCGATAACCTTGATCTGCCCCCCAATGCCTACCGAATTAGCCTCCTCGGGGTGACGGTGGGTGAGGCGGAGGTCTTTCCAGAGCGTGACATGGCGATTAACCCCGGTCAAGTCTATGGCGAGGTAGAGGGGACGCCGACCATCGATCCCGCTTTCGGCCTACAGGCGCTCTGGATCGATAAGAGCCGCCGAGAGCACGCCCAGAGTCAAGGTTATACCGTCGTCGATGCCGAAACGGTTATCGCCACCCACATGAGTCAGTTAGTCCAGCACCAAGCCCATCAGCTACTAGGCCATGAGGAGGTGCAGAAACTGCTCGATCAGTTGGCCAAACAGGCCCCGAAGTTGGTGGAAAATTTAGTACCGAAAACCTTGTCTCTAGGGTCAGTCGTCAAGGTGTTACAGAATCTACTCCTAGAGGGGGTACCGATTCGCGATATTCGCACGATCGCCGAAACTTTGGCGGAGCATGGTGGCCGTACCCAAGATGCCAATTTATTGACAGCCCAAGTTAGGGTCTCATTAGGCCGAATGATTCTTCAAAAAATCAATGGGTTAAGGGGTGATTTAGAAGTTATTACTCTCGCTCCAGAGTTGGAACAGTTGTTGCATAACAGTATGCAAAGCGATGGAGAAGCGGTGATTGAGCCTGTGATGGCCGAGCGACTCCACCGAGGGTTGTCAGAGAGTTCGCAGAGTATGGAGATGGCCGGTAGGCCGGCGGTTCTACTTACCTCTCCGGCGCTTAGGGAGATGCTCTCCCGTTTTGTGAGACACTCGATTCCGGGACTGAGCGTCCTCGCCTATAGCGAGATACCGGATGACAAACAGCTCAAAATAGTGGCCACAGTTGGCGGTGATTAGCTAAGTCAGGCTCTGCCTGCGCTAATCTCTCCAGTGGGAAGATGAAGCAAGAGGCAGAATGATGAAAATTAAGCGTTACTTTGCTCCGGATATGCGGCGTGCGATTCGCATGGTGCGTGAAGAACAGGGACCCGATGCGGTTATCCTCTCCAATCGTAAGGTGAATGGTGGGGTTGAGATCGTGTCGGCTATCGATTACGACGCCGATTTGGTGGCCAATATGGCAGATAACTCCTCCGAAGCGGGGGGAGGGCAGCAACGATCTAGTCAAGTGGCACCCGCTTCAACTGGAAGCGGTGCCGAGCGAGCGCCCGATATTAGCGCCGCCGCCGCGCGTTTAGCGACTATGATCGATAGGGCGGGGGGGGCGACGGTGGCTACCGCGACTCGCAAGCCGTTACCGCAGAGAAGTTACGAGCAGCGGGCGGCGGCAGCAGAGATGCCACGGGAGACTAAGTGGTTGCAGGCGTTGAAAAAGCGGCCGCAGGAGCAGGATAGCGAGTCGCTTCGGCCCGAGTTTCCCGTTCCCCCCCAGTTTCAGCGTCCCACTCAAACGACCTCGACGCCTAAATTGACTCCCATTGTGGACAGAACTAGCGAGATTAACCAAATTGAGCGTGAGGCGCTATTGGCAAACGAGTCGATGATAGCACCACCGCCCTACTCACAAAATAGCCATGGGCTCAAGTTAGGCGCGATCGATGAGCCCGAGCGCAGCACTAAAAAGCGTGAGGCCGTGATTGAGTGGTCACAAGACCCTGCGATTGTGGAGATGCGCAAAGAGCTACAGATGCTACGAGAGATTATGAACGATCGCATCGGCGGCATCGCTTGGGGTGAGAAGCGTCAGACCCATCCGCTCTATGTACGCTTTATGCAGTATATGATGCGAATCGGCATCTCTACTGAACTGGCAGATAAGTTGGCCGAAAATGTCACCTTTGGTAACAACATGGGACAGAATCTGCGCAAGGCGATGGGGTATCTGGCCAGCCAGATTCAGGTCACTCATGACGATATTTTGACTCATGGGGGGCGAATTGCGCTGCTCGGATCCACCGGTGCCGGAAAAACGACCAGTATCGCCAAGCTCGCGGCCCGTTATACGCTGCGCCACGGCTCTAATCGGGTCGCGCTAGTGACCACCGACTGTTACCGTATCGGGGCCTATAAGCAGCTACAGACCTATGGGCGTATTCTCGGCATTTCAGTCCACGTAGCCAATCATGGCGATGAGCTACAGGAGACGCTACAGATGTTACAGAGTAAAGATCTGGTGTTAATTGATACGGCCGGGATTAGCGTAGGCGATGAGCGCTTTAGTGAGCAGCTAACGATGTTAGAGCAGTGTTCGATACCGATTCGCACCTATGTTACCCTCGCGGCTAACAGCCAAGGGCAGGTGCAGGCGCGACTGCTAAAGGCCTACAGTGAGATTAATATCGACGGCATTATTGTCACCAAAGCGGACGAGACCGAGGCGCTAGGTGAGAGCCTGTCGGTGGCAGTGAAAGAGCAGATTCCGATCGCCTATATCTGTGATGGTCAGATGGTGCCGGAGGATATCCATCCGGCTCGCTCTAATAATTTGGTCAATCGTGCGATTGCCACGATTAAGCAGGCAGCCGATCTGCCCGATGAGCAGAGTGTGGCACTGGCGTTTGCCGGTATGGCGGGGGAGAGTCAACATGGTTAAGCCGGTGGTCAAGAGTCAACCGCAACGGGATCAGGCTGCCGGTCTGCGGCGGATGATGCAGCAGAAGCGGCGTCCGGTACGAGTCGTTGCCGTCTCTAGTGGAAAAGGGGGGGTCGGTAAGACCAATATCTCGATCAACATGGCGGCAGCTTGGGCGAAGATGGGGCGTAAACCGGTGCTACTCGATGCCGATTTGGGGCTAGCGAATGTCGATGTCGCCCTTGGGTTGCAACCTAAACTGAACCTCTCCCATGTGCTGGATGGTGAGGTGGGGCTGGAGGAGATTATTGTCGAAGCCCCAGGAGGCATTCGGGTGATTCCCGCCTCATCAGGGGTGCAGCGCATGGCCAATTTAAGCCGGGCGGAGCATATCGGCCTGATTCGCGCCTTTAGCGAGTTAACGACCGACATGGATATATTAATTGTCGATACCGCAGCTGGCATTGATAATAGCGTCGTGAGCTTCACCAAGGCGGCGCATGAGGTGGTGATTGTGGTCTGCGATGAGCCGGCATCGATAACCGATGCCTATGCGCTAATTAAATTACTCAATAAAGATCACGGTGTCCGCCGCTTTCGGGTGATTGCCAATATGGCCCACTCAGTGCGAGAAGGGCAGCTACTGTTTGCTAAACTAATGGCGGTGACCGACCGCTTTCTGGATGAGGTGGTGTTAGATTATGTCGGCGCTATCCCTTACGATCCCTTTATGCGGAAGGCGATTCAAAAACAGCAGCCGGTAGTGAATCAATTTCCCCGCTCCCCCTCTGCCGAGGCGTTTCGGCAGATTGTTCGCAAGGCCGATAACTGGCCGATCCCCTCGGGGGGGCACGGTAATGTCGAATTTTTTATTGAGCGTATCGTGAGCCAAAATCCGCTTAAAGGAGGTGCGGCATGAGTCAGTCAGCCCTATCGCAACCGCAATCGTCAGCCGACTCAAACTGGTTTCCTGAAGAGGCGACCCATCTGATTCGTCTGCACGGCACCTTAGTCCGGCGTATCGCCTACCATCTACAGGCGAGACTGCCCGATTCTGTCCAGATCGACGATCTGATTCAGGCCGGCATGATCGCCCTGATTGAGGCGCATAACCGTTTTGATGAGTCGCTCAAGACCCCATTTGAAAAGTATGCCGCTATCCGGATTCGGGGGGCGATGCTAGATGAGGTGCGCCGAAATGATTGGCTACCGCGTTCGGTACACCAAAAAACCCGTCAAATCAGCGAGACAATTCAGGCGTTAGAGAGTCGGCTAGGGCGCGATATCTCCGATAGAGAGGTGGCCGCAGAGCTGAAAATTTCGCTAGAGGAGTATCAAGAGAGGCTGCTAGCGACCTCTGGTAGGCAGATGGTCTGTCTCGATATGCTCGGTAATGAGGCGGAGAGTCACGATTCGTTGGTGACAGAGCAGGCCGATGCGAGTAAGGTACTGGAGCAGGAGCAGCTACGGCAGCTAGTGGCGAGTGTGGTTCAGGGTCTGCCGGAGCGAGAGCGACTGATTATCTCGCTCTATTATGTCGATGAGCTGAACTTAAGAGAGATTGGTGAAGTGATTGGCGTGACGGAATCGCGGGTGTGTCAACTCCATAACCAGACACTCATTCGCTTGCGCAGTCGGCTGAAACAGGCCCTTGGCGGCGATAATCTATAAAAAAATGGTCAAATTTCGTCTATGGGGGGCGATTTTTGCCCACTACCATGCGTATAATTAGCCCCTTTCATGTTTTGCTGTCTGCCTGAACAGGGACGGCAAGGCACCACTAACTGGTTAGAGTTCTCTGAAACAGATGTCAGAAGTAGAGAGTTAAAAGCGTGAATACGAATATTAAAATCCTGATTGTTGATGACTTTTCAACCATGCGCAGGATCATTAAAAACCTGTTGCGTGAGCTGGGCTTTACAAACACGGCTGAGGCAGACGATGGCTTGACTGCTCTACCGATGTTGGAGTCGGGTGACTTTGATCTGCTCATTACCGACTGGAATATGCCAGGAATGCAGGGAATTGATCTGCTGCGCAAGGTTCGGGCAACCCCGAAGTTAGCCAAAATGCCGGTGTTAATGGTCACGGCAGAGCAGAAGAAGGAGCAGATTGTCGAGGCAGCGCAAGCGGGAGTCAACGGCTATATTGTTAAGCCGTTTACCGCCGGCACGCTAAAAGAGAAGCTGGAGAAGATCTTCCAGCGTATGAGTGCTTAGAGCCAGTTGCTGCCATTTCAAACCTCAAGCGGCTAACCGTTTAGATCGCGTATGTGGATGGAACTATGTCCCTAGAGAGTAACGAGACAATTAGTGACTATGCCGACAGGTTAAGAGAAGTTATTACCCACCTTGATAACGGCGAGACAGAGCGAGCAGATAGCCTGCTCGATGAGATTGCCCGACAGCGCGATACCAGCCTGTTTCGTGAGCTAGGAAAGCTGACCCGCGAGTTTCATGAGGCGTTGCAGAGCTTCCGGACCGATAGTCGGCTTGCTGCCTTTACCGATGGTGAGTTTTCTGATGCGCGTGAGCGGCTAAAGTATGTTATCTCCATGACCGATCAGGCGGCAGATCGCAGCTTAAGCGCCGCTGAGAGCACGATGCCGATAACGGCGAATCTAAAGCAGCAGGCGAGTGAGCTGAGTGAGAGCTGGACGAAATTTAACCGGCGGGAGCTCTCTGCTGATGAGTTTCGGCAGCTAAATCGTCAGTTGATCACCTTTTTGGGGCTGATTGTGGAGCAGATGCCACAGATCGAGTCAAATCTGACCGAAGTGGTCATGGCGCAGGATTTTCAGGACTTAACCGGCCAGATTATTACTAAAGTGATTACCTTGGTCGATGATGTAGAAGAGAGCCTGGTCGATTTGATCAGAATTTCCGGCGAGAAGATGCTGGATAAACAAGAGCATAATCCGAGAAGGCACGATAGGAGTTACGAAGCACAAGGTGCACTCGTTCCCGGCGTGGATGATACCGGCGTAGAGGTGGTATCGGGTCAGGATGAGGTTGATGACCTTCTCTCCAGTTTAGGTTTCTAAGAGGATTACCCGATGTCATTGGATGCCGATGATGAGATTCTGCAGGATTTTCTGGTTGAAGCCAGCGAAATACTGGAGTTACTCAATGAACAGTTGGTCGATTTGGAGCGTTCGCCTACCGATGGCGAGCTGCTGAATGCGATTTTTCGTGGTTTTCATACCATTAAGGGGGGGGCTGGGTTTCTGAATCTAAGCGGACTGGTCAATGTCTGCCACCGCTCAGAGGATATCTTTAATCTGCTGCGAAATCACGAAAAGCAGCTAACCACCAATATGATGGATCGTTTTTTGCAGGTGCTTGATGTACTGAACTCTCAGTTCGAGCAGCTGCGGGCGCTAGAGGAGCCCTCACCGGCACCGAATGAGCTGTTAGCTGCGCTCGATTCGATGAATCACCCTGGCAATGATGATGAGCCGCCAGAGGCAGAGCCTTCGAGTGAGCCTGCCGCGAAAGAGGGCGATATTACCGATGAAGAGTTTGAGGCGCTACTTGATGCACTCGACTCACCCGAAACCGACATTGATCTGGAGCAGGAGGCGGCGGCACAGGGCGGTGATGAACTCTTTGGTGACAGTGGTGACAACGATGATGAAGATATTACCGAAGAGGAGTTTGAAGCGCTGCTCGATCAGCTCCACGGCAAAGGCAAATTCAGTACCATTAGCGAGACTAGCTCAGAGGGGGCGGTAGCCGAAAGTCATGAGAGTGTCGCTAGCGGTAGCGAGGGGGGGGGTGCCGGTGACGAAATTACCGAAGAGGAGTTCGAAGCGCTGCTCGATCAGCTCCACGGCAAGGGTAAATTTGGGACGATTTCGGAGGAGAGTGCTGCGCCTGCTCCGCCCCCGCCCCCCCCTCCGCCGCCGAAAAAACCCCCTGCCGCCGCTGCGCCAGAGCCGCCGCCATCTAAGCCCCCTGTCGCGAAGGCTCCGCCCCCGCCTGCCCCTGCCCCTGCCCGTGAACCGGCGAAAAAGAGCGAAGCGCCGCCAGCAGAGAGTAGTGTCCGGGTCGATACCAAGCGGTTAGACGATATTATGAACATGGTCGGTGAGCTGGTTTTGGTAAGAAACCGGCTCTCGGTGCTAGCGAATGGGGATAGCGCTGATCGCAGTGAGCAGATTGAAGAGATCCAAAAAGCGGTCTCCAATCTCGATGTGGTGACTGGGGATTTACAATCGGCAGTCATGAAGACCCGTATGCAGCCGATTAAGAAGGTCTTTGGCCGTTTTCCTCGCGTAGTGCGCGATCTTGCCCGCAGCCTGAAAAAGGATGTCTCACTAGAGCTGTTTGGAGAGGAGACCGACCTTGATAAAAATCTGGTCGAGGCGCTCGCCGATCCGTTAGTTCACCTAGTCCGAAATTCGGTGGATCACGGGGTCGAAATGCCCGATGTGCGCGAAAAGGCGGGAAAACCGCGCCAAGGCTTGGTGCGGCTGAGCGCCGAGCAGGAGGGGGATCACATTCTGCTCAAAATAGAGGATGATGGCGCTGGCATGGATCCCGAAAAGCTCAAGAGCATCGCCATCAATAAGGGTATTCTCGACGAAGAGGGGGCGGCAAGAATGGATGATAGAGATGCCTTTATGCTCATCTTTGCCCCTGGCTTCTCGACTAAGACCGAAATCTCCGACATCTCTGGCCGAGGGGTAGGGATGGATGTGGTTAAGACCCGTATCTCCCAGCTCAACGGTAGTGTCGAGATCGACTCTCAGCTAGGTAGAGGATCGGTGATTACCATCAAGGTGCCGTTAACGCTGGCGATTATGCCAACGCTAATCATTAAGTTAATGGGGCAGGCGTTTGCCCTGCCGCTGGTGAGTGTGAATGAGATTTTCCACCTCGACTTGACCAAAACCAATGTCGTTGATGGCCAGCGGGTGGTAATGATTCGCCAAAAGGCGCTACCGCTCTACTACCTCTCCTCATGGTTAATTGAGGGAGTGAGTCAGGGGCTGCCCGAAAAGGGGCATGTGGTGGTGGTGCATGTGGGTACGCAGCTAGTTGGCTTTGTGGTTGACTATCTCATTGGCCAAGAGGAGGTGGTGATTAAACCCCTAGGGGCGCTGCTGCATGGTACTCAAGGGATGGCGGGGGCGACGATTACCGGCGATGGGAATATTGCGCTTATTCTCGATATCCCCGGCCTCATGAAGGCGTACAGCTAAAAAACCATGTCTGCTAATAGTCCGATTCGGGTGCTGATTGTTGATGATTCAGCTTTTTTTCGGTCGCGACTTAAGGAGTTGTTAGCAGGTGATGGCCGTTTTCGCTTAGTCGGCGAGGCGAGTAATGGTAGAGAGGCGGTAGAGCGCGTGCGCGAGCTACAGCCCGATGTCGTCACCATGGATCTGGAGATGCCGCAGCTAAATGGCATTGAGGCGACACGGGAGATTATGCGCCTCGCGCCGGTGCCGATCCTAATGTTCTCCTCGTTTACCGTCAGTGGCGCGAAAGCGACCCTTGATGCCCTCGATGCCGGTGCGGTTGACTACCTGCCTAAGCGGTTAGAGGATATCTCCCAGCACCGTAGCGAGCTGCAACATACGCTGTGTGAACGGCTATACTCGTTGGCGTGCCCCCCCTCTCCTCGCCCGTTAGGTGCGGCCAAGATGGTTAGACCGCTCCCCCCCGTCTCGCGCCCGATCGAAGCCTCTCGTAGCGTGGCTCAGTTGATAAAGTCGCCGCTGCCGCCGCCTAAGCGGCTGTCGCAGATAAAGCTAGTGGCGATTGGCGCCTCGACGGGGGGGCCGGTAGCGCTACAGCAGATTTTATCGCTCTTACCGGCCGATTTTCGAGTACCGCTGCTGCTCATTCAACACATGCCGGCGACCTTTACCCCCGCCTATGCCCAGCGTCTCAATCAGCTATGCGCCATTGAGATACGAGAGGCGAGAGATAGTGATGCGCTAAAACCCGGTTTAGCTCTGCTAGCCCCCGGAGGGATGCAGATGAGTATCGAGGGGCGAGGGGTTGAGTCGGCGCTAGTCCGCATTCGTCCGGCAGAGGCGCATGAGACTTATAAGCCCTCCATCACCTCCATCAGTCGGGTGGAGCCTGCTAATACGCTGGTGATTATTCTGACCGGTATGGGGGCGGATGGATGTAAAGGATCACAAGCGCTGAAACAGCACGGTTCGGTAATCTGGAGTCAGGATAGAGCGACCAGTACCGTGTACGGTATGCCGGCAGCGGTGGCAGAGGCGGGGCTGAGTTCACTCATTCTGCCGCTAGCCGATATTGGCACCTATCTAGCCAAAGTATAGGACAGGGTAATGGATATTCTCAGCCTCATCGGCTTCTTTTTCGGGGTGGTGGCTATCCTCTTTGGGCAGTATCTTGAGGGGGGGAATATCGGCTCGCTGCTCAATGGACCGGCCATTATTATCGTCGCCGGCGGTACGCTGGGCGCGATTATGCTACAGTCGCCGATGGCGGTCTTCTTACGCGCTATGCGGCAATTAAAGTTGATCTTTTTGCCGCCTAAATTGAATGGCGAGGATTTAATTGAGAAGATCGTTAGCTGGAGTAATATCGCCCGTCGTGAGGGGCTGCTAGGACTGGAGTCGATCTCAGAGAGTGAACCGGATGAGTTCACCCGCCGAGGATTAATGCTACTAGTCGATGGTAGCGAACCGGAGATTATTCGCTCTATCCTTGAAGTTGAAGCCGATAGTAAAGAGTCTAAAGATCTGGCGGCGGCTAAAATTTATGAGTCAGCCGGTGGTTATACCCCCACGATAGGGATTATCGGGGCGGTGTTAGGGTTAATTCAGGTGATGGAGAACCTCTCCGATCCGAGCAAACTTGGTCATGGGATAGCGGTTGCCTTTGTAGCAACCATCTACGGAGTCGGATTAGCTAACCTAATTCTGATCCCGATGGCTAATAAACTCAAAAGTGTCAGCCACGATCAGACTCAGATGCGCTATATGCTAATAGAGGGGATCGTCTCTATTGCTGAAGGGGATAATCCGCGCAATATCGAAAGTAAACTCCAAGGTTTTCTAAACTAAACGAAGGGGATTGACGATGCCGCGCAAGAGGAAACGAGAGGAGCATGAGAATCTGGAGCGATGGCTCGTCTCTTATGCCGACTTTATTACGCTGCTATTTGCCTTTTTCGTGGTAATGTACAGTATCTCCTCGGTGAACGAGGGTAAATATCGTATCGTCAGCGATACGGTCGCGAGCGCCTTTAACAAAGATAGAGCGCTCGATATGGAGTCGGTCGACGGTGTACCGGCTGATGGGGATCCGGTTATTTTGAGCACTGATGTCGCAGGGGGAGACTCCATTACCGACATGCCGTTTCAGCAACGGGTGGATAAGTTGGCCAAAGAGCAGATCGACGATATGGCTGACAAGGTGGAGGAGTCGATGCGGGATCTAATTTTAGGAGATAATGTCAATGTCTCTCGTAGCGGCGACTGGATTAATGTACAGATTAAGTCGGAGATGCTCTTTGTTAGCGGCAGTGCCGAACTCAATGATGAAGCCTACCCGGTGCTAGAGGAGCTGGCCGATATTTTGCGCGATCACACCAATCCGATGCAGGTGGAGGGGTTTACCGATAATGTGCCGATCAGCAACTATATCTACCCCTCTAACTGGGAGCTCTCGGCAGCGCGTGCCGCAAGTGTCGTGCACCTGTTTGAGCAAGAGGGGATCAATCCGGCTAGAATGGCCGCCATCGGCTATAGTCAATATCGCCCGATAGCCTCCAATGATAGTCCTGATGGGCGGCGCAAAAATCGTCGTATTGAACTACTGATATTGGCCGATAAGAGCCAAGCGGAGAAGATGTTAAACGAAGAGGGGGGCGGCAGACTAGAGCCCGACTCAATGCCGCCGCGCAGTTTACGGCAGGAGGAGCGCTAGTGCAGGTCTGGGCGGTGGCAAATCAGAAGGGGGGAGTCGGTAAGACGACGACAGCGGTTACCCTCGCCGGCCTGATGGCGCAGCGAGGGTTGCGGGTCATGATTGTCGATCTCGACCCACACGGCTCGGTGACCTCCTACTTTGGGCTCGATCCCGATGAGACGCAAAATAATGTCTATACCCTGTTTCGCGTGGGGGTTTTGCGTGGGGCTAAAGTTCCCCTAGAGGTGGTGCGTAAGACTCGTTTTCCTAATCTCTATATCATGCCCTCTTCGGCGGCACTAGCGACCCTAGATAGACAGATGGGTTCGCAGGAGGGGATGGGGCTAATTTTGACTAAGGCGCTGGCCGAATTACGGAGTGAGTTTGACCATGTGATTATCGACTGCCCGCCGGTGTTAGGAGTGTTAATGGTTAACGCGCTAGCGGCGAGTCGCAACTTATTGATTCCGGTACAGACCGACTATTTGGCGATTAAGGGGCTCGAACGAATGCTGCGTACTTTAAACATGATTCTACAGGCAAGGCGGGAGCCGCTCTCCTATCTTATTGTCCCGACCATGTTTGATCGGCGCACCAAGGCCTCTATCGACTCTCTTCAGACTCTGAGAGAGCGCTATAGCGAATTTGTCTGGAATTCGATTATTCCAGTCGATACCCTGTTTCGCGAAGCGAGTCGTCGTGGTGCCCCCCTCTCCTACCTCACGCCACAGTCGCGCGGCGTTATCGCCTATGCTGGCCTGCTCATTAGTCTGCTAGGTCAAGGGGCGCAACCCCGTCATGAAGAGCGCCAACCTCAACCCGAGTTACACTCCCCATGAGTCAAGCCACAGCCCCACAGCCCCTGATGGAGGAGCGCCAAGCGTTGAGCGCCTACTTCGATGCGCTGCTGTTTGAAGAGCCGCAGCGGTTAACGCCGACACCAGAGACGCTTGAACCTGCGGTCGCAGAGCCTACCTCGGTGGTGGTCGCGCCACCGGCTATCATTCTGCCTAAGGTGGAGGCGCCGGTAGCGGCTCCAACACCGGTTGTCGAAACCGTCACGCCAGTGGAGGAGCAGGGAGAGGCCATTCCCGTTTGGGGCGAGTCCCGTTTTCAGGCACTGCTATTTAAGGTCGCCGGCTTGACATTAGCGGTACCGCTGGTGGAGCTAAGTGGGGTACAGGAGTGGGAGCCGGAGGCGCTGACCATTATGCCAGGACATATCGACTGGTATTTGGGTATTATCAACCATCGCGGGCGGCGGATTCCGGTGATCGATACCGCCCTGTTTGTGTTGCCGGAGAATCGTAAGCAGCGAGCTAAGGCGACACAGAGCGAGCGGCTGCAGCGGATCGTCTATATCGATAACAACCGCTGGGGGCTCGCTTGCGATGAGGTGAGTGATGTGATTAGTCTGGAGCCGCAGAGCATTCGCTGGCGCAGTAACCGTACTAGCCGAAAGTGGCTGGCCGGTACGGTCATTGAGAAGATGTGCGCTATTATCGATCCCCCCTCGTTTGCCGAGATGCTCGCTAGCGGCATCGATAGGGACGAACTTGAACAAGAACTCCATTCATAAAGAGATTATGTTTTGCTTACCCAATTAAAGTTATGGTGCATCTGGAGGCGACCAAATGGAAGATAAAGAGCAACTGAACAGTGATCCAACCTCAGAGTGGGTGACCTTCTATCTGGAGAGTGAGAAGTATGCGGTTAATGTTATCTATGTGCGCGAGGTGTTGAAAGAGACCAAGCTCTCCCCTGTGCCAGGGGCTCCCTACTTTGTGCTCGGTATTATCAATTTGCGCGGCAATATCGTCACGGTCATCGATACCCACAAGCGGCTCAATCTCGCACCGGTGGAGAATAACGACTCTACCCGCATTGTCGTGGTCGAGATGGATAGTCAGGTCGTCGGCTTAATGGTCGATCAGGTCGATGAGGTGGTAGTGCTACGAGAGTCGGAGATTGAGTACGCCCCCAATGTCGGGGGGGATGACAGCTCCCGTTTTGTCCATGGGGTTAGTCAGCGCGAAAAGGAGCTGCTGATTTTGGTCGATTTAGAACGAATGTTATCGCTAGATGAGTACAAATAGAGCAGAGTGACGGTGACGGTTGAACTGCTTGTGTCGGCGCTGTTGTGGCTGATTTTGGCCGCAGTGGCGCTATTTCTCTATGTTCGGCTTCGCTATACCGAGCAGCAGCTCGATCAGCAGCAGCAGCGACTAGAGCAGTTACAGACAGAGGTTCGTGGCCTCGGTAGTGCTGGGGTTAAGATGGGGGAGCAGATGAGTGCGCTCGATGGTCGGCAAGCTAAAGCGCATCAGCAGTTTAAACAGCAGCTCCACGAGTTTGACCAACGGCTAGCGACCTTGCATGAGAAGCAGTTTAGTGTCACCCGTAGCGAGAGCGATGAGCCCTCATCTTCGTTTGAGCAGGCGGTTAAGTTAGCTCGCAAGGGGGCGACTGTCGAAGAGTTAACCGAAATTTGCAATATTACCCGCGGCGAGGCCGATCTGATCGCCATGATGCAGCGCTATGAGCAGAGTCCGGTAGAGCGATGAGTCAGCCTTCTGTCAAAGGGGCCGAACGGTGGTATGTTAAGGGAGCTGCCGGAAGCTTTGGCCCCTTTCCCCTAGCGCAAATGCTCCACTATGTGATTTTGCGACGCATTGGTAAACAGGACTTGGTGAGTCGTGATGGCAAGAGCTGGCTCCCCCTAGAGAGGGTCGGGGCGCTCGATCCGAAAACGGCACTAGGACTCGAAGGGATCTTAACGCCCGATGAGCGGCAGCGACTAGAGCGGGAGCAGCAGTGGCTGCTTAAGAATCCACAAGCGTTAGGGGAGCGTATCCACCACGAAGAGCCGAATCCTAAGCAGGAGGCGCAGCGTCAACGCCAACGCAACCTTATTACCGCCGCAGCGGTAGCGCTCTTTGTGGTCGTGATTATCGCTATGTCAGTATTGCTAGTTCAGCTACGAATCGATATTCCCGAACCGGAGTGTGATGCGGTGGCGGCCCCAGGGATCAACTGGAGCGGTTGTGATAAGCATCAAGCAGAGTTAGCGGAGCGTGATTTGGCAGGGTCGCTTATGAACCATATCGATTTGACCGAAGCGAATCTAGCTGGGGCAAAGCTAACCGACAATCAGCTCGCCTACGCCAAGTTGAGTAAGGCGATTCTAAAAGAGGCCGATTTAAGGGGAGCCAATTTGAAAGGGGCCGACTTAAGTTATGCCGATCTACGAGATGCCAATCTGGAAGGAGCCGATCTCTCCTATGCCAAACTGAGGGGGGCGCTCATTAATCGCGCCAATATAAAGGGGGCTATTTTGGCCCGCACCGAGTGGTCAAATGGCATGATCTGCCGCGGCGACTCTATCGGCGGCTGTTTTATTAACCCCACAGCTCAATGAACACGCTATCCCGTTCGGTGGCGACCGAGGTGGTGACGCTTGCCGATGCGATTCGTTGGGGTGCCTCTGAGTTTACTCGAGCGCAGCTCTGCTTCGGCCACGGTAGCGATAATGCGCTGGATGAGGCGCGTTATCTGGTGCTGTTTGCGCTAAATTTACCGTTTCAGCTACCCGATAGCTACCTTCAGAGCCGCTTAACCGGCCCTGAACGGGAGCGGGTTGTGCAGCTATTGCAACGGCGAATCTCAACTCGCCAGCCGGCGGCCTACTTAACCGGTGAGGCGTGGTTTGCGGGGCTTAGATTTGAGATCAATAAGCAGGTGCTGATTCCCCGCTCCCCACTAGCCGAACTGATTGAGGTCGGTTACGCCCCTTGGGTTGAGCCAGAGAGTCTGGAGAGTATGCTTGAGCTCTGTACCGGCTCTGGCTGCATTGCCATCGCCTCAGCGCTCGCCCTCCCTGAAGTGGCCATCACTGCTAGCGATATTAGTCCGGCGGCATTAGCGGTGGCGGAGCATAACCGGCAGCGCCACGGGGTGGAGTCTCAGCTTGAGTTAGTCGAGTCGGATCTCTTTACCGCGTTAGCGTCAAAACGGTTTGATCTGATCGTGGCTAACCCCCCTTATGTCGAGAGCGATGAGATGGCCGCTTTGCCGCCAGAGTATCGCCACGAGCCGGTGCTAGCGCTCGCCTCAGGAGCCGATGGGCTCGATATTGTGCGCCGTATTTTAGCGCAGGCGAACGACTATTTAACCGACAATGGGGTGCTAATAATTGAAGTGGGGGCCTCACAGCACCATGTTGAACAGCTCTACCCGCAGCTGCCGTTGACTTGGATTGAATTTGAACGGGGAGGTCATGGCGTCTTTACACTCACGGCAGCCGAGTTAGCGCCGTGGCGCCACCTGTTCGCGAACTAATTGATAACGAGTATGTATAACAACCATCCTAAAACTGCTGAAGAGTATGTCGAACTGGTGGAGCAGACCATCATCGAGATTGAAGAGTTTATCGCCTGTATCGAGTACGATATGGACGATGCGGGCGAGAGGCTGAAGGTGCTGCAGCCACTGCTCGAACACCTAAAGAGCCTGCGCCAGAGTATGGCCGATGGCAGCTACCTCTTTGGCAAAGAGGATCTGCCCATTATGGATATCTCCAATCGACTCAGTTCGCAGCTACCGTTCGCCCAGCTACTAGCGGTTATTAATGAGACCCATAAACTGGGGCTCAATATTGACGACGATTAAGGTGCTGGCGTGAATAGAGAGAATATCCAATTTGATGAATCGCTGCTGCAAAAATATAGCAAAAGTGGCCCCCGTTACACCTCCTACCCGACGGCGGTAGAGTTTAGCGCCGAGTTTACCTTAAGCGACTATCAGCAGCAGGTGGCGCTAAGTAACCGCAGTGGTGCGCCACTATCGCTCTACTTCCATATCCCTTTTTGCGATACAGTCTGCTTCTATTGCGGCTGCAATAAGGTAGTGACCAAAGATAGGAGTAAAGCGGCTCCCTACCTTGAGCGGCTCTATCGCGAGCTTGCCCTACAGAGCGAGCAGTTTGATCGCCAGCGGCTAGTGACCCAGCTCCACTGGGGAGGGGGTACCCCGACCTTTATCTCCCATAGTGAGATGTCACAGCTAATGGCGCAGACGCGGCAGAACTTTACCCTGCTCGATAACGATGAGGGCGAGTACTCGATTGAAATAGACCCGCGTGAAGTGAGCCATGAGTCGATTAAACTACTGCGATCACTTGGCTTTAATCGTATGAGTCTGGGGGTACAAGATATTGCACCGCAGGTGCAGCAGGCGGTGAACCGAATTCAGCCGGCCGATATGACCCGCCGTACCCTTGACTGGGCTCGCGATGAGGGGTTTAAATCGATTAGCCTTGATCTGATCTACGGTCTGCCGTTTCAGAGTGTCGCTAGCTTTAGCCGTACCTTAGATGAGGTGATCGATATCGGCCCCGACAGGTTAGCGGTGTTTAACTACGCCCACCTGCCCGATCTATTTAAACCGCAGCGGCGAATTAACGAAGCCGATCTGCCACAACCGCAGCAGAAGCTGGAGATTCTACAGCTAACTATCGATAAGTTGACCGATGCCGGCTACCTCTATATCGGCATGGATCACTTTGCCAGACCCGATGATGAGCTAGCTACCGCACAGCGAGAGGGGAAGCTCTACCGCAACTTTCAAGGCTACTCGACCCATGCTGACTGTGATCTTATCGGTATCGGTGTCACCTCTATCAGTCAGGTACACCACAGCTACAGTCAAAATATCAAACAGAGTGATGACTACTATGCTGCGCTCGACCAGGGCCGACTCCCTCTGCTTCGAGGCATCGCCCTGACCGAAGAGGATAGGTTGCGTTGTCATGTGATTACTCAGCTAATTTGCCACTTTCAGCTCCAAAAAGGGGCGGTTAACCAGCTATTTAAGATCGATTTTAATCAACACTTTGCCACCGAATTAGCGGCGCTGTCAGAGATGGAGCAAGATGGCCTGTTACGGCTCGAAGCGGAACAGATTGTGGTAGAGCCGCGCGGCAAGCTACTCATTCGCAATATCTGCATGGTGTTTGACGCCTACTTGCAGCAAAAGAGTGGACAGCGATTCTCCAAAGTCATCTAACTTGTAACCGTTCACTCTCCCTCCTTAATCTCCCTCTCCCAGCGGGAGAGGGTTGGGGTGAGGGGTAAAATTAGCAGGGAGTGTGAACGGTTACACTCATTTTTGCCAATATTGAACAGGGAGTTCAATCGTGGCCGTAAAGAGCCCCGCCTGCTGCTGCGAGGTGATCGAGCCGTCGCTGCCGTAACAGTGGCGTAGCCGAGTCGCGATATTCTCTAGCGCGGTATGGTTGTGCTGGCGCGAGCTTATGTTTAAGCGCTCTTCAACACGGTTGCTCACCACTATCTTTAAGCGCTGCTTTTGGATCTGAATCGTCACTCGAATCTCCCCCCCCGACGGTGAGGGCTCTATGCCATGATAGATGCTGTTCTCCAACAGCGGCTGTAGGGTGAGTAGCGGTAGCTGTAGCTGCTCGGTACCGGGCTCTATCTGCCAGCAACAGCGCAGCCGCTCCCCTAACCGTAGCTGCTCTAAGCCGAGGTAGCGTTGGCAGAGGGTGATCTCCTCGCCAACGCTACCTAGGATACGCTGCTGATGGATGTGGCTACGCATTAAATCGGCAAAATCGAGCACTGCCGCTTCCGCGACTTGAGGGTGTTCAGGAATGAGAGCTGCAATCGTGTTTAAGCTATTAAATAGAAAGTGGGGACGAATTCTGGCCTGTAGATGCTGTAGTTTAAGCTCAGCCTGCTGCTCTACCTGCTGACGCCAGGTTAACAGCACATAGAGGTAACGGGTGCCGAGTAGCAGACTCAATAACCCCAGCAGATAGACCTGCCAGCGAAAATAGGGCGACAGGGTAAGTAGCGCCGGGGGGAGGAGCGAACCAAGAGAGTGCTGTGTCAGTTCGGTCACCCCCACGAGCCACAACGCCACGATAGCGGCAATTGTCCCGATTTGGCGACCTAGCGACAGAGTGCGTAACCAGCTCTGTAGCAGACAGAGGCTGATGACCACCATAATGGCTATCCAGAGCAGAAACAGCGATAACAGCGCCATCAGAACCCAAAAATCGGTCTCGCTATCAGAGACAACCGTCGCGACCGTTAACGCGGCAACCTTGGCAATCAGGATAAACGGCAGCAAGGTAGTGAAGGTGCAGACTCGATAGGGGGGGGGCGAGTTCATCTTGTCAAAATATTGACGCTGCGGTTTTTTGTGCCCAATAGAGCGCAATTTCAAAATAAAAGTCATTAAAAATCATAGGGTAAATAAAATTGGAACGAAATCTGCATTGGAATAGATGTTTCCAGTTTAGTACTCTTTCAGGGGGTGTAATATGATTAGCAAAATAGATAACAGCCAACTTTTAGCACAGTTGCGGCAGATGGCTCAACAGGTTGATCAAGGTATCAGACCAAACGGCACCATTGAGGCTATCGGCAAGTCGCAGCTAGGCGAGGGGGCGAATGGCGACTTCTCCTCTCTGCTAGCTAACTCAATTAATCGGGTTAATCAGATGCAGAAGAGCTCTAGCGATATTACCAAGCGGTTTGAGATGGGTGACCCTGAGGTCACCCTGCCCGAGGTGATGATGACGAAAGCGAAGGCGGGAATCGCCTTTGACGGTATGATGCAGATTCGCAACAAGATGGTAGAGGCCTACCAAGAGATGATGCGGATGCAGGTGTAGGGGAGTGGTGCTGCAGGGCGATTTTGTCGTTTACGACACACTTTTGCCCTGCGGTAACTGCTTAAATGAATCACAATCATAAGATTTAGAGCGCAAGAGAGAGCCATCATGGAAAAAGAGATTACTGTTGAACACGATTTGGTTCCTCCCGATAACCTACCTGAGTCGGTGAAGGGGTTTTTGGGGTTACCAGTGGTGCGTCAACTGGCCCTGTTAATTAGTACTGCGGCCAGTGTGGCGCTTATTGCCGTTGTTGTTCTTTGGTCGATGAAGCCCGATATGTCGATTCTATTTGGCGGCCTAGAGGGGAAAGAGGCGACTGAAATCGTCGATGCCCTTATGGCGCTAAATGTCGAATATAAGCTCGACAGCATGAGCGGCGCGGTGATGGTGCCGAGTGACCGACTGCACGATATTCGGCTACAACTCGCCAGTCAGGGACTGCCGCGCAGCAGCGGTCTGGGGTTGGAGATTTTGCAGCAGAAGCCGGAGTTCGGTACCAGTCAGTTTATGGAGATAGCCCGTTATCAGCATGCGATTGAGGGGGAGTTGGCTAAATCGATTACCGCAATTCACAGCGTTCGTAGCGCCCGCGTCCATCTGGCGCTACCGAAACAGTCGGCCTTTGTGCGCAAAAAGGAGCGGGCCTCAGCGTCGGTACTGGTGAACCTCTTCTCCGGTCGCCAGCTAGAGGAGAGTCAGGTCGATGCGATTAGCCATCTAGTGGCCGCTAGCGTACCCAATATGGAGCCGGCTGATGTGACGATTATCGATGAGCGGGGCAACCTTTTGAGCGATAAACAGAACCGTTCAGCGCTCAATGTGAGCGAAGAGCAGCTAAAATATACCCGCATGGTCGAAAATACCTACATTGATCGAGTGGTGTCGATTCTAGGGCCGATTGTGGGGGAGGATAAGATCAGAGCCCAAATTGCAGCTGATATCGATTTTACCGCGACTGAAAAGACCATGGAGAGCTATAACCCCGATCTGCCCGCGCTACGGAGTGAGCAGGTGGTCGAAGAGGAGCGGGTTGGTGCCGCACCGATAGGGATTCCTGGCGCGTTGGCCAATCAACCTCCCGGAGCGGGTAACGCCCCCGAAGATGCGGTAGGCGCGAATGGGGGGACTCGCTCTTCGAGCAAAAACTTGCAGGCAACCCGTAACTACGAACTTGATCGTACCATTAGCCATATCTCTAACCCGATGGGGCAGGTAAAACGGCTGTCGATTGCGGTGGTACTGGATCATAAGTTGGACGAGAATGGCGAGCCTATCGAGCGCAGCGTCGATGAGCTGGAGCGGCTGACGGCGCTAATCAAAGAGGCGGTCGGTTATAGTGGTCGTCGAGGCGATACCATTAATGTAATGAATACGCGGTTTGAGGGGTTAAATAGTGAGCCTATCGTCTTGCCAGAGATCCCCATCTGGGAGCAGGCTTGGTTTATCGATGTCATCAAACTGGTACTCGGCTTCCTATTGGTGGTACTCTTCCTGCTGGTGGTTATCCGTCCGATGCTAGGTCGTCTGGCGGAATCGAACCGAATGCAGGTAGCAGAGGAGCTGGCGCTGGCTGAGGGGCTCTCGGCGGCGATGAAGCAAGAGGAGGCTGATGCTAATAAGAAGCTGGGTTTGGATGGGTTGATTGAGCTACCGACACCGGGTGCCTACGAGGAGAATCTACAGATGGTTGCTCATGTCACCAAAAATGATCCAGCGCTAGTTGCTCAAGTCGTTAGAAAGTGGATTGGGGAAGGAGGTCGCTAGTCATGGCCGAAGCACAAGAGAAAGATGTTACCAAGCTCTCGGGGGCGGAGAAGGCCGCCATCTTGATGATGAGTTTGGGGGATGAGACCGCCTCACAAATTATGCGCCAGCTCGGCCCAAAAGAGGTTCAGAGTGTCGGTGAGGCGATTGCCAATTTAACCGATGTCAGTCGTGGTATGGTCAATACCGTCGTCGGAGAGTTTGCCGAGACCCTTGGTACGCTGACATCCCTAGGCACCAGTAATGAGGAGTATCTACGCAAGGTACTAAGAAATGCCCTCGGAGAGGATAAGGCTGAGAGTCTCATCGATAGGATTCTGTTAGGCCGTTCATCGAAAGGGCTAGAGGCGCTAAAGTGGATGGAGTCTCGCGCTATTGCCGACTTTTTGCGCCTAGAGCATCCCCAGATTATCTCGATTGTCCTCTCCTATCTGGAGCCGGAGCAGTCTTCGGAGATTCTGGAGCTAATGCCGGAGAATATGCGTACCGATCTGGTGCTGCGTATCGCCAGTCTTGACGGTATTCAGCCTTCGGCTCTGAATGAGCTAGATGAGATATTGGAGCGACAGTTCTCCGGTGAGAGTTCGAACTACCGCTCCTCGACGGTGGGGGGACACAAAACAGCAGCCAACATCCTTAACTTTATGGATTCAGCCGTTGAGGCCACCATTATGGAGGAGCTGAAAGAGGTCGATGAGGCGCTCGGTGCGAAGATTGAGGATCTGATGTTTGTCTTCGATAATCTGAAAGAGGTCGATGATCGCGGCATTCAGACCATGATGCGTGAGATTAACTCCGAAACGCTGGTCATGGCACTGAAAGGGGCCGATGATGAGCTGCGGGAGAAGATTATGAAGAATATGTCCAAGCGGGCTTCAGAGATGTTGCGCGATGATCTGGAGGCGAAGGGGCCGGTGAAAATTAGCGAGGTCGAGGAGGCGCAGAAAGAGATTCTGGCCGTGGCTCGACGCATGGCCGAAGCGGGTGAAATTTCACTAGGTGGCGCTGATGAGTATATCTGATCTAATTCGTGACAAGGAGCAGGCGGCCCAGCTGTGGCAGATGCCTAACTTCGATAGCGGCCACTCAGGCAAGAGCTATGAGGAGCTAGCTGAGGAGGAGGAGCAGATTCAGCCGCTGACCGCAGAGGAGCTAGAGGCGATTCAGCAAGAGGCCTATCAAGAGGGGTTTGTTCAGGGTGAGAACGATGGTCTAGCGGCCGCTAAAGAGAAGATAGCTCAGAGAGAGGCAGAGCTGAACCGTACTCGTGAAGAGCTACAGCAGCTATTCGAAACGGTACAGCAACCGCTACAACGACTGGATGAGACGCTGTCGCAGCAGGTGTGTCAATTGGCGATCTCGATTGCTGAGCGCATTGTTCGCGCCGACTTTAGTAGTGGCAGCGAAGCGCTACTACCGATGGTTCGCGAGGCGCTGCAGCGGCTACCTGGAGCGGATCAACAGCAGAGTACCCTCTACCTCAATCCGGAGGATGTGGCGCTGATTGAACACCATTTCGAGCCGACGCTAGTCAGAGTGAGAGCCGATGCAACGATGAGTCGTGGCGGCGCTAGGTTGGAGTCGGGGAGCGCTCGCATCGACATGAGTATTGAAGAGCAGATTCGAGCCATTGCCGCCGAGATATTTGAAGAGTAACCCGATATGAATTTTCAACAGCTACAGCAGCAGCGTTTAAGCCGACTTAGCAGCCGCTTAGAGCGGGCGCTTGAAAGCAATCGCGATGCTCCGCTACCGATGCAGGTTGAGGGGCGGTTAATGCGCATGGTGGGGTTAACGCTCGAAGCGAGCGGTATTCGTACCCCCATCGGCTCCCGTTGTCTTATCGATAATGCCCACGGCGGTAAAATTGAGGCCGAAGTGGTCGGCTTTAGCGGCGATAGAGTCTATCTGATGCCGACCGGCAATACCCAAGGGATTAGCCCCGACTCGCGAGTCGTCCCGACGGGTAAATACTATACCGCACCTGTCGGAGCGGCTCTGTTAGGGCGGGTGATCGATGGTGCCGGTGAGCCGCTCGATGGCAAAGGGCCACTACAGACTAGCGACAGCTATCCGTTAGCGGGCTACTTTATCAATCCGATGGAACGGGCACCGATTAGGCAGCAGCTCGATGTCGGGGTGAGAGCGATTAACTCAATGTTGGCCGTCGGTCAGGGGCAGCGGATGGGGCTCTTTGCCGGTAGTGGGGTCGGTAAGAGTGTCCTGCTCGGTATGATGACCAAATATACCACCGCCGATGTCATTGTGGTTGGGCTAATTGGTGAGCGGGGGCGAGAGGTTAAGGAGTTTATTGACGAGATTTTGGGCGAAGAGGGGCTAAAGCGCTCCGTTGTGGTCGCCGCACCGGCCGACACCACCCCAGTGATGCGGCTCCATGGTGCCTCCATGGCGACGGCGATTGCCGAGTACTATCGCGATCAGGGTAAAAATGTCCTCTTACTCATGGACTCCCTTACCCGCTACGCGATGGCGCAGCGGGAGCTAGCGCTCTCCATCGGTGAGCCGCCGGCAACGAAGGGCTATCCGGCCTCGGTATTTGCCAAAATTCCGCAGCTAGTGGAGCGGGCAGGGAATGGGCGTGAGGGGGGGGGCTCAATGACCGCCTTCTATACCGTCTTGACCGAGGGGGATGATCAGCAAGATCCGGTCGCCGATTCGGCTCGGGCGATTTTAGATGGCCATGTCGTGCTCAATCGGCGTCTGGTAGAGATGGGCCACTTTCCCGCTATCGATATTGAGGCCTCTATTAGCCGAGTTATGCCAGCGGTCACTACGACACAGCACCAGCAGCAGGCGCGGGCGATTAAACGGATCTACTCCCTCTATGAAAAGAGTCGCGATCTGATTAGCGTCGGTGCCTACAGCAGTGGCAGCGATAAGCAGATCGACGAGGCGATACGGTTGCAGCCCCATATCGCCACCTTCTTGCAGCAAGATATGCAGCAGAAGGTGACCTTAGCGGACTCCATTAAACAGATGCAGCAGTTAGTGCAGGCATAAGGGGTAATCGGTCGTGGCACAGAAGAGATCTCAACGCCTCGACAGTGTCAAAATGTTGGCGGAGAGGGCCGAAAAGCAGGCGTTAGAGGATTTTGGTAAGAGCAGTCGCTATGTCGAGCGACAGCAGCAGCAGCTCAGTGAGCTGATGCTCTATAAACAGGAGTATCACCAGAGCTTACAGCAGCAGGGAAGAGCGGGGGTTTCAGCGGGACGACTGCGCCAGCTACAGCTCTTTTTGGCCAAGCTCGATGTAGCCATTGAGCAGCAGCAGGAGGTCGTAAAGCAGGCCAATTTACAACGGGAGCAGGCGCAACGCTACTGGTTAAGCCGTCGTGGCCGCACCCAAGCGTTTAATAAGGTGACCGAACGCTATCTGCTAGAGGAGCGGCAGAGTGAGAGTCGTCAGGAACAGAAGGCGATAGATGAGATGGCGCAGCGGCGCCGTAGTGACTAGAGTGAATCGATACTATTTAATGTTACGGGGGTAAGAGCCATGCAGGCAGCAGTTACAATTCAGGCAGAATCGGGTCTGTCAGCGGGGGGCAGTCGAGCTGCCAATGGAGTCACTTTCGGGAAAACCGAGGGGCAGCCACTGCTGTTTGCCTCGGAGTTCAGCCGTCAATTACAGCAGCAGAGCGGTGTTGCGGTTCAGACCATGGCACCGGCAGGAGAGGGGGGGGAGCTTATCGCGTCTGAGGCTAGCACCAAGACAGTCGCGCAAGGTACCGCTGTCGCGACCACCGTGACTACCGAGAGCACAGAGAAGCAGACGGTAGGGCAACTGAAGAGCGATAGCAAGAGCGAAGAGGGGATCTCTTTGGCCGCCAAAGATAGCGTAAAAGGGACTGTCGAAGGGGCAGTCAATGGCTCAACAAAAGACTCAACAAAAGGCCCAATAACTGAGGCGGTTAGTGGTCAATCTAAGCTAGGTACCGTGTTGACTGACCAACAACTAACCGTTAACCGTCCCGGTGAGCTCTCGCTATCGATATTGCGTAGTGCTAGGCAGTCGATACACTCTAAGGCTAGCGGTGACTCCGTAGCTGAAACTGCCCTAACCCCGCTCAATAGAGGGCAGTCGCAACTGCCACAGAGCGACTCAGTCACAACCACGGCTCAAGCCACCTCTGTAGGTAGCGAGAGTGGTGACGGTGGCAAAAGTGGCGAGAGCAGCCGAAGCAATGCCACCGTAGCGACAGTCAAAACGGCCCTAACCGCAGAAACTGAGTCGCAACAACCGCAAACAGCAGCCACTGAAGTGAAAGCGGAGCGCGTCCCGACCTCCCCCTCCCCCTCAAAGACCGAGCCAGAGCGAGCCCAAACAGCAGCCACTGAAGTGAAAGCAGAGCGCGTCCCGACCTCCCGCTCCACCTCAACGACCGAGCCAGAGCGAGCCCAAACAGCAGCCACTGAAGTGAAAGCGGAGCGCGTCCCGACCTCCCCCTCCCCCTCAACGACCGAGCCAGAGCGAGCCCAAACAGCAGCCACTGAAGTGAAAGCGGAGCGCGTCCCCATCTCCCCCTCCCCCTCAAAGACCGAGCCAGAGCGAGCCCAAACAGCAGCCACTGAAGTGAAAGCGGAGCGCGTCCCCATCTCCCCCTCCACCTCAACGACCAAGCCAGAACGAGCCCAAACAGCAGCCACTGAAGTGAAAGCGGAGCGCGTCCCCATCTCCCCCTCCCCCTCAACGACCGAGCCAGAGCGAGCCCAAACAGCAGCCACTGAAGTGAAAGCAGAGCGCGTCCCGACCTCCCCCTCCCCCTCAACGACCGAGCCAGAGCGAGCCCAAACAGCGGCTCAAGTCAAAACCGCCGTCACTGACGAACAGCCAGTGCAACCAGTGCCAATTGCGGTCAACGAATCCGAATCGCAATCCGAACCAGCGCAGTCAGATAACAGACCCAGACCAAGCGAACCTAATGGCGAAGCTATGATGACGACACAGCAGAGAGCTCAGCAGCGTGCCGATGTAGTCACCCAAACAGAGAGTATCGCCCCGACCGCCGCCGATAAAGATACATATACATATAAAGATAACGATAATGCGACCGTGGCAACTTTGACTCAAAGAGAGCCAGTCACCCCCGCCGCTATTAACACCAACGCCAACGCCAACGCCAACGCCAACACTATCGATACCAATAGCAGCGTTACCAGTGAACAGTCAGCTAGAGAGCAGAGTGTGGCTATGACTACCGACAGCGATGATAGCAACCATGAACTAGAAGAGCTAAATCACGCCCCCGAGAGCGCAGTGACGCTAGCCAACAGTAGCGAACTAGCGCAGCAAGCGTCGCTAGAGCCGACTGAGAGAGCATCGGAACCGACTGCCAATACTACCAATACCACTAATGCTACCAATGTGACTAATGTCACCAGTGCCAATGCTGATCATAACGCCGAACAGATTAGCCGCGATACCGAGCTTGAACCACAACCCGAAGGCACCGCAGTTGCCCCCCCAGTACAACCGACCGTAGCTGTCGAAAATCGTAGCAGCGGTTCGACCGCCTCAGTGCTCTCTGAAGCGCGAGAGGCGATGAATCGTGGTGAGAGTGGCGCTACCCGCAGTCAAGGTGATAGCGCCGGCGAGGGGCGTCAGGGGCGGCAGCAGAGTGAGGAGATGCCACAGCAGCGCCAATCACTACGGGAGTTTATTCGCATGGCACGCGAGGGCGAACTGCCGCCTGAGCGGATAGTCTCAGCCACGACTCCCCCCCGTAATGGCGCAGCAACCTTCGCCCAACTCTCTGCCACGGTAGCTGAGACCCTCGCTACCCAGAACCAACTGAACCCGAGCGCCTCTTCAGCGTCACACGCACCACATAGCCTCCTAAGCGGATTGACTCAGACCGGTGCCCCGGCACAGCTAGCGAGTTTTACCGTTCCAGTACCACTGAGAAACGCTAACTGGGATCGAGCTATGGGCGAGCGGGTGACCTGGATGGCCAAAAATAATCTGCAACAGGCGAAACTAGAGCTCAATCCGAAACAGTTAGGGCCGGTTGAGATTAAGTTGAGCGTCAATCAAGACCAGCAGGTGAGTGTTAGCTTTGTAGCCAATAACCAGAGCGCTCGTGAAGCGATTGAACAGGCGATGCCACGACTACGGGAGATGTTAGAGCAGTCGGGGATGAGCTTAGGTGACACCGATGTCTCCACCCGTCAGCAGCAGCAGCAGGCGGAGGGCAATCGACAGCAAGGGGGTGGCAGAGCCGGCCTTGGAGGCGATATGGCTCTGGAGGGGGAGGAGTCGCTGTTAGCCTCGCAGCAGGCGACTGTGGCACCATCGGGGCTCGATCTTTTTGCATAAGCGGGGCCTAATCTGTCACTATAGCGGCTTTTCGACTACAGCCTATAGCGAGTGACCATCATGAGCCGGATACGCGAAATCCCCTACAACTACACCTCCTTCTCTGATCGCGAAATTGTGATACGACTCTTAGGAGAGAAGATGTGGCAGGTGTTACAGACCCTGCGTAGCGAACGGGTGACCGGTCGCTCAGCGCGGATGCTGTTCGAGATTTTAGGGGATATGTGGGTGATTCAACGAAACCCCTTTATTCAGGACGATCTGCTGGAGAACCCAAAACGGTGGCAGTCGCTGGTACACGCCCTCTATCACCGTCTGGCCCAAATTGAGGCTAGAGCCGATGGTAATACCCTCGCGCTCTCACTAGCTGGCGAGACCCGTCGGGCGATAGAGCGCTTTGAGCGCTGGCTACCGCAGCAGCAGCAGCAGCGGCAGGCGATTCGGCGGCGCTTAAAGGGGCTGACGCATGTTGATAACATCTGTTTTGATGGTTTAAGTCGCGTCTCTCACGCCACCGATGCCTCCGACTGGCGGGTGGAGTATCCGCTACTGGTGCTGGTGCCCGATCATGAGCGGGAGATTCAGCCACTGGTACGGGCGGTGCTGGAGCTGGGGTTAACCATCATCCCGCGTGGGGGGGGGACGGGTTATACCGGTGGGGCGGTGCCGCTCACAGAGGCGAGTGTCATCATGAATACCGAAAAGCTAGATCAGATCGAGAAACCGCAGCGAAACAC
The DNA here is from genome assembly GCA_008375315.1 of Ectothiorhodospiraceae bacterium BW-2. Lineage (NCBI taxonomy): Bacteria > Pseudomonadati > Pseudomonadota > Gammaproteobacteria > Chromatiales > Ectothiorhodospiraceae > Ectothiorhodospiraceae bacterium BW-2. The sequence goes on from CP032507.1 coordinate 1,857,982, forward strand.
CCTGCCAGGATTAGAGCGGCAGGCGATGACGATTGCTGTTGGTGCCGGCGTGGTCACTCGGCGGGTGGCTGAGGCGGCGGCGGGGGTGGCGCATGTGTTTGCGGTTGACCCGACCTCACAAGACGCCTCCTGTATCGGCGGAAATATTGCTATGAATGCCGGAGGAAAAAAGGCGGTGATGTGGGGCACCACACTCGATAACTTATTGCGCTGGCGGATGGTGACCCCCGATGGAGAGTGGCTGGAGGTGGAGCGCCAATACCACAATATGGGCAAAATTCATGAGCAGGAGCGGGTGGTGTTTCACCTCTATCGACTACAAGCCGATGCCCGCACCCGCGTCGGTGACCCCGACATATTGGTGATGGCTGGCCATGAGTTACGCAAACGGGGGCTAGGCAAAGATGTGACCAATAAATTTTTAGGGGGGTTGCCGGGGGTACAGAAAGAGGGGTGTGATGGGATTATCACCTCGGCAGAGTTTGTGCTGCACCGAATGCCGGCCCATAGCCGCACTCTCTGTCTGGAGTTTTATGGCAATCTGCACCAAGCCGTTCCAGCGATAGTCGAAACTAAAGCGTTGGTCGATAGCAGTCCCGATGTGGCGCTAGCAGGGTTAGAACACCTTGATGAACGCTATATTCGAGCGGTCGGGTATCACCCCAAATCGGCGCGTTCTGAAGCGCCGCGCATGGTACTGCTCGCCGATATTGTTGGCGATAGTGAGCGGGTGGTGGGCAAAGTTGCCTCACAGGTGGTGCAGGCGGCCAATCGTCGTGGTGGCGAGGGCTTTATCGCCGTCACTCCCCAGGCGAGAGCGCAGTTTTGGCTCGATCGTAGCCGCACTGCCGCCATCGCAGCCCACACCAATGCCTTTAAAATTAATGAAGATGTGGTCATTCCACTGCCGCGCTTAGCTGACTACAGTGAAGCGATTGAGCGAATTAATATCGAATATTCGACTAAAAACAAGCTAGCGATGGTTGAGGCGGTGGTCAACTATCTACAAGGGGAGGAGTTAACGCGCCATATCCCGCCCGAATATCGCGATGATAGCGAGATCGAACAGCGCTTCAATGAGAAATGTCAGAGCGCTCTAACACTGTTACGGCAGGTCGCGGAGTGCTGGTCTCAGACCCTCGCCGCACTAGAGCAGCCGCTATCGCAGCTAACTGAATTATTACAGCAGCCGGGGTTACGGCAGGGGAGTGAGGCGTTTACCCCCCAGAGCGAGGCGACTCTGTTTAGTGCGCTGCAATCACGACAGCTACGAATCTCTTGGCGCAAGGCGGTAGAGAGACCGTTAAAAACGATTTTTAGTGGTCGTGACTATGAGCAGCTACGGCAGCAGTTTGACCAAATTCATGCTAAATGGCGGCCAGCGCGACTCTTTGTCGCCACCCACATGCACGCCGGCGACGGTAATGTTCATACCAATATTCCGGTTCACTCTAATAACTACGCCATGCTGCGCGATGCGGATGAGGTGGTTGAGCGAATTATGGCTATCGCTGAAGAGTTAGGGGGGGTAATCTCGGGAGAGCACGGGATTGGGATCACTAAATTTGCCTTTTTGCAGCCACAGGTGGTGGCCGATTTTGAGCGCTACAAGGCGAGAGTCGATCCTAAAGGGGGCTTTAATCGGGGTAAACTCCTGCCCGGTGCCGATTTAAGCCGCGCCTATACCCCCTCACTCCAGCTATTAGAGCAGGAGGCGCTCATTCTCGAAGCCAACGATCTCCATCTATTAAACCGTGAGATTAAAGATTGCCTGCGCTGCGGTAAGTGTAAACCGGTCTGTACCACCCATGTGCCACGGGCCAATCTGCTCTACTCGCCGCGCAATAAGATTTTAGCTACCGGCTTGATTATTGAGGCTTTTTTATATGAAGAGCAGACTCGACGGGGGCTATCGGTACGCCACTTTGACGAAATGAACGATATTGCCGATCACTGTACCCTCTGTCATCGCTGTGCTAAACCGTGTCCGGTCAATATCGACTTCGGTGATGTCTCGATACAGATGCGGCAGCTATTAAAGCAGCAGCAGCAGAAGCGCACTTCCCTCGCCACTCGCCTAGCGATGACCTACCTTAATGTCACTGATCCGATGACGGTGAAACTGCTGCGTAAGGTGACCATTGAGTGGGGCTATCGGGCTCAGCGCTGGGCGAGTGAGCTGCTGCGAGGGGTGAGGCTAATTCGCGCTAAACAGCCGTCAGCCACCACCGGAAAGCCGGCCATGATCGAGCAGGTGGTGGAGCTGGTTCGCCAGCCGATGCCGGCCAATATCCCCTCTCGTACGCTGCGTAGTCAGTTAGGGTTGGAAGATGACAAAATTGTGCCGGTTATTCGTGATCCGAGTCGCTGTGACGATAGCAGCGAGGCGGTGTTCTACTTTCCCGGCTGCGGTTCGGAGCGGCTCTTTAGCGATATTGCGGCGGCAACATTGGCGATGCTATTCGATGAGGGGGTGCAGACTGTCGTTCCCCCTAGCTACCTCTGCTGCGGCTATCCACAGCGTGGCAATGGGGATGGTAGTGAGGCGAAACGGATTTCGACCGCCAATCAGGTGCTGTTTCATCGTATCTCTAACACATTGAACTATCTTGATATTCGTACCGTGATCGTTAGCTGTGGTACCTGCATGGATCAGCTACTACTCTATCAGTTAGAGCGCATTTTTCCTAAGTGTGACATTATCGATATCCACCGCTATCTGCACAAGCGCGGTGTCTCAATGGCGCAGGAGGGGGGGGCGCTCTACCATGATCCCTGCCACTCGCCGATTAAGGATAGAGGGGCGGTCTCAGTGGTTGAAGCGCTGACCGGTCAGGCGATTACCCTCTCTGATCGCTGCTGTGGCGAGGCGGGGACTTTTGCTCTCTCTCGACCCGATATCGCATCCCAGGTGCGCTTTCGTAAATTGGAGGAGCTGCAGCACAATCTCGCCGCCACTGAGGAGAGCACGGGGGAGCGGCCAGAGGTGATCTATACCACCTGTCCGGCCTGTCAGCAGGGGCTAGCCCGCTATCGACATGAGACTAAGCTGAGGGTGACCTATCCGGTAGTGGCGCTGTCGGAGGCGCGTTGGGGGAGCGACTGGCAGCAGCAGTTTGCTGATAGGGTCAATCGTGGGGGCGTGGAGCGAGTGTTACTGTAGGGCTAGCGGGGCGAGGAGGCTTTGCGGCACCAACTTTTCGGGTTAACGGGATTGCCCTTGTGGCGAATTTCGAAGTAGAGCCCCCTTCTGCTCTCAGCGCTGCTACCGCCGACTTCGGCAACTATCTCATCGGCCTGAATCGAGTCACCAACCTCTTTAAATAGGGTCTGATTCTGGCCGTAGAGACTCATGTAGCTATCACCATGGTCGATAATCAGCAGCAGACCGTAGCCGCGTAACCAGTCGGCATAGACCACCCGACCGCCGCTAATGGCTCTCACTGGGCTACCGTTCGGGGCGTCGATAACGACGCCGTTCCACTTTAAGTTCCCGAGGCCTCGACTACTGCCAAAGCTGTGGCTGATTCTGCCCTCGACCGGCCAGGGGAGTCTGCCCTGTTGCGATTTGAAGGGGCGCTGGCGCGGCTGTTGAGCCAACTTTTTTAGCCGCTCGCCTAGCTGGTTAATCACCTGCTGTAGCTGCTGCTCATTCTGTTGTAGCCGTTGCAGCCGACTTTCGGTCGAGTCTATCTGGCGCTCTAGCTCGGCGAGTAGTTGGCTACGCTGCTGCTGCTGCTGCTGTAGCTGCTGCTGTTGCTGTTGCTGCTGCTGTAGTGCCTGTTGATTGGCGCTACGGGTCTTCTCAAGTTGCGCTTTAAGTCTGTTCATTTGGCTAAGTTGTTGTTGTAGTGCGGTAATGGTACGAGTTCTGGCCTCAGCAAAGTAGCGATAGTAGTGCAGCATTCGCCCTAACTGTTGTGGGCTCTCTTGATTGAGTAGCAGCTTGAGCGGTTCAGAGAGGCCACTCATGCTGGCGGCACGAAGCTGTCTGGCTAGTAGCTGCTGCTGCTGTTGCAGACTCTGTTGCTGCTGTTCGCTCTGCTGTTGTAGTCGGTTGAGTTGCTGCTGCTGAGAGGATAGCTGCTGCTGTAGCTGCTGCAGACGGCGATGGCTGTGGCTAATTGCCTGCTCGGTACGGGCTAGCTCGCGCTCGGTAGTGCTATAGCGCTGCTGCTGCTGTTGCTGCTGCTGCTGTAGCTGCTGCATCTCTTGTCGTAGCTGTTCGAGTTCGGCTTCGCGACTCTTTTTGTCAGTGGCAAGATCGGCGGCTGTGGCCAATGGCAGCAGCAGTAGCAGTAGCAGCGTGTTAGCCTTGACGCGAGCCACTTTTCACCAGTGAGTGTCCGGTCATCTCAACCGGCTGTTTTAGCCCCATTAGCTCTAGTAGGGTGGGGGCGATATCGCTCAAACTGCCGCCATCGCTTAGCTGTAGGGGGGAGTCTCCGATGTAGATTAGGGGAACTGGGTTAGAGGTGTGGGCGGTGTGGGCTTGGCCGCTTGTCTCGTCAACCATCTTTTCAGCATTACCGTGATCGGCGGTAATTAGCATCTGCCCACCGCAGTTACGAATCGCCTGCTCAACTCGCCCAACGCACTCGTCGATATACTCTAGGGCGCTTACGGTCGCTTCGTAATTACCGGTATGGCCTACCATATCGGGGTTGGCAAAGTTGCAGATAATCGCATCGTAGCGGCCGCTCTCGATCGCCTCTAGCAGTCTGTCGGTCACCTCTGCGGCGCTCATCTGCGGCTGTTCGTCATAGGTGCCGACATCGGGGGAGGGGACTAAAATGCGCTCTTCCCACTCAAATGGCTCCTCCCGTCCGCCATTAAAGAAGAAGGTGACATGGGCATACTTTTCTGTCTCGGCAATGCGTAGCTGGTGCAACCCCATGCGGGAGATATAGTCGCCAAAGACATTACCGAGCCGCTCCGGAGGATAGGCGGTGGGTATATGGTAGTCGGCGCTATACTCCGTGAGGCTGACAAAGCTCGATAGCTGTGGCCAAATGGCGCGTTCAAAGCAGTTAAACTCCGGTTCGATAAAGGGGCGGGTAATCTGCCGTGCTCTATCTGAGCGAAAATTCATGAAGATAATCACATCGCCATCGGCCATTGTGACCGGTTCGGTGGCGCTAATGGCGGTGGGCTGGACAAATTCGTCGCTCTCATCACGGGCGTAGGCTTGGTGTAATGCAGTGAGGGCATCGGGCGCTATCAGTGCCGCCCTATGGCCGGTGATGAGATCATAAGCGGCTTGAACTCGCGGCCAGCGGTGGTCACGATCCATGGCGTAGTAGCGACCGACAATAGAGGCCAGTTCGCCACAGCCTAGCTCTTTAAATAGCGATTCGACGGCAATAATCGACGCCTCTGCGCTCGAAGGGGGGGTATCACGACCATCAAGAAAGGCGTGCAGATAGACCCGTTTTGCCCCTCGCTCCACCGCCAGTCGAATCATGGCGTGAAGGTGCTGTTCGTGGCTGTGTACTCCGCCGGGTGAGAGTAGCCCCAGAATGTGGATGGCGGATCGATTGCCAATCGCCTGATCTACCGCATCCGTCAAGGTGGCATTGGTGTAGAACGAGCCGGTTTTGATGGAGCGGCTGATGCGGGTAAACTCTTGATAGACGACGCGACCTGCCCCTAGGTTAAGGTGGCCGACTTCAGAGTTACCCATCTGCTCCCCCGGCAGGCCGACAGAGGCGCCAGAGGCATTAATGGTGGTGTGGGGGGCCTCTCGCCAGAGCCGCTCCATAACGGGGGTTTTGGCGTTGGCAACGGCATTGAAGGTGTTCTCATCGCTACACCCCCAGCCGTCAAGAATGGTCAGTACAACGGGGGGGGAACCGGGTTTGGCTTGGCTCATGGTCTTTTCATCAACAATTTTCAGTGGTTGGATTGAGGGTCGATACGCTTAAATTTGAAGAGCAGGGGAATACCCCCTGTTACCGCAGCGACATTATTGTATAATGTTTCGCCCGTTGTGGGCAGGGGGTCGATTCCAATTGGTTGGAGATGGCCCACTAAACTGCATCACTTTCACTAGAGGTATGTGAATGAATTACGATGACCCAGGTGTGATGACTCACGATGAAGATATAGAGCGTGCATCCCGCTCTTTAAAGGCGATGTCACACCCGTTGCGCCTGAAGATTCTCTGTACGCTGGGTGAGCAGGAGGTGAGTGTTCAAGATATTGTCGAGCGTGTCGGCACATCGCAGAGCAATATCTCCCAACATTTAGCCATCTTGCGAGATAAGGGCATCCTCTCTGCCCGTAAGGATGCTAATCGGGTCTATTACAAGATGGTTGACTCTCGCACCTTGCAGTTAATTAGCATGATGCGCAATGTCTTTTGTAATGTTGAGTAAAACGGTAGAGTCGGAGACGCTATGGAACGCCTAGCCGAGTTTGTGGTAAACCACTGGGATCTCTTTTTGGCGCTACTTATCATCCTGTTGATGATGGTCTGGGGGCCGCTGATGCGCCGCATTCGCGATTACAAAGAGATTGAGGCTGTCGATGCGGTCGCCTTGATGAACCATCGCGATGCGCTGCTTATCGATGTGCGCGAAGAGGGTGAGGTTAAAGAGGGCTATATCCTCAATTCGCTTCACATTCCGTTGCGTGATCTAGGTAAGCGTCTTGATGAGCTAGAGTCGTATCGCGCTAGACCGCTGATTGTCGGTTGCCGTAGCGGTAGTCGCTCGGCGATGGCGTGTGGCACCCTGCGTAAACAGCAGTTTGCCGAAGTCTATAATCTGCGTGGCGGGGTGATGGCGTGGCAAAGTGCCGGTCTGCCGCTCAGTAAACCGGATAAGAGGCGCAAAAAGCGTAAAACCTAACCGTAACCTAACCCTATAGGAGTCAAAAATGTATGGCTGACATTGTGATCTATACGACCGAGTTCTGCCCATTTTGTGTTCGCGCCCGCCATTTGCTCGATAAAAAAGGGGTGAGCTATACCGACATTGCGGTTGATAAACAGCCCGAAAAGCGTCTGGAGATGGAGCAGCGAGCGGGGCGCACCTCGGTACCACAGATATTTATCGATAATTTTCATGTTGGGGGCTTTGACGATATGGTTGAGCTCGATATGGATGGGGAGCTCGACTCCCGTCTCGGTCTTGTCTGAGTTACGAAGTGGGGTGAGTGATGTCTTCGCTGCATATCGTCTGTCCGGATTGTCATAGTACTAACCGTCTGCCGCTGGAGCGAGAGCGAACTTCTGCTCGCTGTGGTCGCTGTAAAGCGCCGCTCTTTACGGCAACGCCGCTCGCCTTAACGGCGGCCAATTTTTATACCCATCTACAAAAGAGCGATATTCCGTTACTGGTCGATTTTTGGGCACCTTGGTGTGGGCCTTGTCAAATGATGGCGCCTGTGTTTGAGCAGGCGGCAGCGAGGCTAGAGCCTGCGCTGCGCCTGATTAAGGTCGATACCGAAGCGCAGCAGCCACTGGCGATACAGTTTCAGATTCGCTCTATTCCTACGCTGGCGCTCTTTAACGGGGGCGCAGAGGTGGCGCGTCAGCCTGGTGCGATGGATTTATCAACTCTGCTGCAGTGGGTAGAGCGCCACCTGTCACCGCTGAGTCACAAGTCGTCGTCTAAAGAGAGTAATTAATAGGGCTAAATGATGCGAATTTTACATACCATGCTGCGAGTTGGCGATCTAGATCGCTCCATCGCTTTTTATACCGAAGTGTTGCAGATGACTTTGTTGCGTCGAAAGGAGTATCCAGAGGGTAGCTTTACCCTCGCCTTTCTCGGTTATGGCAGCGAGGCTGAGAGTAGTGTCATTGAGTTGACCTATAACTGGGGGGTTGACCACTATGAGTTAGGGGATGGCTATGGCCATCTTGCTATTGAAGTCGAGGATGTCTATCAGGCGACAGCGGCGATTCGAGAGCGAGGCGGTAAAATAGTGCGTGATGCAGGGCCGATGAACGCCGGCAGTACGATTATCGCCTTTGTTGAAGATCCTGATGGCTATCCAATTGAGCTAATCGGTAGGCGTTAAACCAGAACTGGTTTAGCTGCTGTTGCCATTGGTTCTTATCGAGTTGCCGACAGTCGAGGGGAGTGTCGAGCTCGGTAATCTTAGGTCTGCCACGATGCCACACCGCACGGATAACATGGCCGATGGCGGCACTGGATATCCCCTCCACTTTGGTGACGATCATCGGCACGCCGCTTCGTTGCGCTAGACGCCAAGCCCCCGGTTTCAGGGGGCGCGGTTGCTGATCGGGCGCAATTCCGCCTTGAGGAAATAGTGCGATCACCTCGCCTTGCTGTAGAGCGCGAATCGCGGCGCGGTAGGCTCGTTCGGGATTGGCATCGCGATCAACGGGGATAGAGCCTACGGCCCGAAACAGCCACTGCATGCCAAAACGGCGGTACTGCTCTCTGGCAATCAGAAAGCGCAGCGGACGGGGGGAAGCGGCAATGAGTAGCATCGGATCGAGCCCCGAGAGGTGGTTACAGACGACCACCGCTCCGCCACTCGCCGGTAGCTGCGTTAGCATCGGGGCCTGTAGGCGGTGGTAGCGGCGACAGAAGAGCTGATTGATCCCCTCTAGCCAGTTGAGTCCACGGTGGTTCCAGTCGGTTCGGTGCTCTCTATGGCCGATAACATAGAGGGCGAGAGCCGCTGCGGTCAGGGTGATGAGGGTTAGGGTCACTATCAACATCAATATCAATATCAAGGCGAGATGAGATGAGAGGTTATTGGCGCTGGCGTAGATCACGCCGACTGACTAACCTATCGATAAACAGTAGCCCATCTAGGTGGTCAATTTCGTGCTGAACGGCACGAGCCTCAAAGCCATGGCAGTTAAACTGTTGTGGTTTACCGTGGCTATCGACAGCTGTGAGTGAGATCGATTCAGCCCGAATGACTTTGCCCGTATAGTCGGGCACCGACATACACCCCTCTCGCCCGACTGCCATACCGCTCCATTGGGTGATGTCGGGGTTAATTAGTACCATCAGGCCATGATTGTCGACCGGATGTTTAGCGTTAGAGACATCGATCAGGACAATGCGTTTAAAGTAGCCCACTTGGGGGGCAGCGATACCGACCCCGCCCGGGCCAGCCCGCATTGTCTGTTCGAGGTTATCGATAAATTGCCGCAGCGCCTCATCAAAGTGGGTGACAGGCTGCGAGAGCTGTTTTAGACGCGGATCGGGGTAGCGCAGAATCTCCAGTTCAGCCATTGAGTGCTATCCAATGAGTGTTTCACTATCGCGACAGTGAGCCGTAATGCCGGCGTGTCGTAGCTGCTCCATCACCTGCTGTAGCGCATCGATACCCTCATTGGCGATCCCCTCAATCTGCATGAGGTAGATAGGATCGCTGTCGCTGCCTATCACACTGCTCTGCATATCGAGAATATGGAGTCCGGCATCGGCTAAGGCGGTAGTGACTCGGGAGACGATACCGGCCCGATCGGCACCATGGAGGGTAATGTGGACATCGGGTTGGCTGTGATCGTGGGGCTGGTGCTGAACCGGATCGAGGTGAAACTGTAGCTGCTGCTCGCGGCAGATAGGTGAGAGCGCCTGCTGTAGTAGCTGTAGGTCGCCGGCATACTCGACCATTAACATAATGGTAAAGTTGCCACCGAGGCGTATCATCGATGCCTCGCCTAAGTTGGCACCGTGTTGATAGAGGGTGGTGGTAATGGTGGCAACGATACCGGGTCTATCGCTGCCAACCAGAGTGAGTAGATACCAGCGCATGGAGAGTTACCGTTAAAGCTTCTCTCCGTCAGTAGGGAATTGGGGCGGAGCGGGTGGGGTCATGGGGGTTTCTGGGGCGTTGTTGCCGCCCTTGAGTGCCTCTGAACCCTGTTGTGCCTTGTCGCCGATCCAGTTGAGCGCCTTACCGGTTCCCTCTTTGGTCGCCTCCCACGCCCCTTGGCGCTCATCTTCGGTCTCTTTCCAAACCTCGCCAGTCTTATCGGCAAGGGTACCGGCGGTCTCTTTGGTGGCGCTCCACGCCTTACCCGCCCCCTCTTTGGTCTTCTCCCACAGGCTAGGTGCCTCTTCTGTTGCGGGGAGGGGGGGAGGTGTCTGTTCGGCCTGTAGCGGCAGCGCAGGGAGAAGGAGAGTTATCGTTAGCGAGAGTGTGGATAGGGGTCGATTCATGTGACAGGCTCCTGTAAAAGGGAAGTTAAGTTATAAAAACTCGCCCCATGAGAGCGAGTACCGTGGTCAATAGGCCAAGCAGTAGATTAAATCCTACTATACGCCGAATAGAGGCCAGAGCGATAGCCCCGCTCGGCCATTGTGCACTATCGACAGCCCTTTTGAGAGCTGCGTAGGGTTTAAACCAGAGATAGAGATAGAGAATAACCATCAGCCAGCCTGTTAGTTGCATAACATGGACGAAGAGGGGAGTATTGGCAAAGCCGCCATAGGTGGTAAAGATAATTGCATAACCGGTAAGCGGTAGCAGCACCACGGCATGCCAGACCCAGATAAAAAATGTATGGAAGCAGCTACGCCAGAGCGTCAGGCGAGCAGGGGGTTCAAGTTGACTAGCGGCGACGGGGCGCAGGACGACCCAAGCGAAGAACATTCCACCAACCCAGATGAGGACAGAGAGCAGATGTAGTGTCAGCAGACTATAGTGTAGCATCGGTCAGAAACTCCAGATTTAACGCTTTGATGAGTAGTTAGGAAAGAGGTTTTTATCAATGACCATTTCGATGAGGTTAATGGAGCCTTTTAGATCGGCACGCTCAAACAGCATCTCAGTATCGGCCTCAGTCTCGATTAGATAGTAGCAGATACCCAACGCGGCCGCCAGTTGACGCAGATCGGGGTTGATAAAGTCGCAGTTAATGTAACGGCTCTGGTAGTGTTGGTGCTGATTTTTGCGAATCAACCCCATGGTGCCATTATTAAATACCAGCACATTAAGCGGTTTTTGGTAGTTGACGGCGGTCATTAGCTCCATACAGCACATTTGAAAGCCGCCATCACCTAAGATGGCAAAGGTCGGTCGCTCGGTGACAAAGCGGGCACCAATCGCCGCGGGTATGGCGTGGCCAAGGGAGGAGATCCCAGAGTTAGGGTAGTAGTGGTTTTGGCTTGAGACCTGAAAAAAGTTTTGTGCAAAGATAATATTGTCGTCAAATACCTGAATATCGGCCGGAAAGTGCTCTGCTAGCTGCTGAAAAAAGTGCTCAATGAGTGAAAAGCCCGATTGAAAGAGGGCGTAATCGGGGCGGGTAGTGGCGATAGCAGGCGCTTTAGTGGCGCTTGTGCGTTGTGGCTGTGGTGGTAGCTGCTGCAACACCCCCTCTATGACCTTATTAATATCGCCTTGAATTGCCAAATCGGCCTGAAATAGCTTATTGAGCTGGTTCGGATCGAGATCGACCTGAATGAGGGTGCGGTTATCGAGTAGTTCGCTCTCCCAGAGATAGCTAGTGCGTTCATTAAAGCTAGCCCCCAAAAAGAGCAGGGTATCGGCCTGTTGACAGATATAGCGGTAGGCTTCGCCGCTGGAGGTGACGCCTAAGCTGCCTAAGGATAGCGAAGAGGTTTCGTTAATAACCCCTTTCGCCTTAAGCGTTGTGGCGACCGGAATCTGTAGCTGTTGACTCAGTTGCTCAATGGTGTGACGGGCACCTGCCTGTAGGGCACCAAAGCCGGCGATGATCACTGTTTGGCGACTCTGTAGCAGCAGTTGGGCTAATTTTTTTACCGGTAGCGACTCCTCATAGAGGGAGAAGTGGCGTCGCTGAGTGGTGATCTGATCTAGAAGTGACTCCTCAATGAGTTCGCGCTGAATATTAAAGGGCAGACTGAGCAGTACTGGGCCGGGCGTGTCGGAGAGGAGTACCTGACTGGCCTGGTTGAGGACATTAACTAGATAATCGGTGCGTTCAACGATCTTATTATAGCGGGTAATGCCCTTAAAGAGCGTGACTTGATCGATACTGCCGCCCTCACCGGAGCTCTCCTGTAGTCCCCCTTTACCGAAAATGTGGGTCGATGTCTCTCCGGTAATTACCAAGATAGGCTGCTTATCAGCATAAGCATTGGCAATGCCGGTAATTAGATTGGTTGCACCGGGGCCGGCGGTGGTAATGCAAGCACCGATTCTACCGGAGGCGCGACTGTAACCACCGGCCATAAAGGCAGCCCCCTGCTCATGTTTGGCCAGTACGGTCTCAATTTTAGACTCATAGAGGGCGTCATAGACCGGTAGAATATGGGCACCGGGCATCCCAAAAATTGCCTCAATGCCCAAACGCTCCATGTAGCGGACGATGAAGTGACTGACGGGGAGTTTGGCTTTATCTGTCATTAAAGAAAATGGGTTGCCAAGGATACTATTCGTCCCGCTTTTCTGAGTCGTAAATATCATCCTCTGGCCGCCCAAATCGACGACTAGAGTAGCTAAGCGCCATCACAGAAAAACTTAATAGCACAATCGAGGCGGTAATGCTTAACAGTAGATAGAGGTGAAATGGATCGGAGACCTGTTGTACATCGATAACTAAATGTCGCGAGAGGGCAGTAATGGCGATATAGATTAGAAACTGCACCGGTAGTCGGTGGGTTTTAAAGTAGATCCCAACCATCGCCCCCAGTTCAAGATAGATAAACAGCAGTAGAATGTCTTTTAACTTGGCATACCCATTTTGCATGATGTGAACATACTCATACGCCGCCGACCAAATAATCGTTGCACCAATAATAAACAGGGCAAAATAGTGGAAAATATCGACCATTTGGTCGCCAAAAAATTGTATTCGCTTCTTCCAGCCAGTTTCAGTCATACCCTTTCTCTCTGTTAATTGTGTTATTCCACTCGACGCAAGTTGAGGACATCTTGCATATCGTATAGTCCTGTCGGCTGCGTACTGAGCCAGCGAGCAGCGCGAATAGCGCCACGGGCAAAGGTCATGCGGCTAGAGGCTTTGTGGCTAATCTCAAGACGCTCCCCCTCTGTTGCAAATAGGGCGGTATGTTCGCCGACAATATCACCGGCGCGAATGGTCTCAAAACCGATGGTGTGCAAAGCTCTCTCACCGGTGCGCCCTTCGCGGCCATAGACAGCACACTGCTGTAGATCGCGCCCGAGGGTGTGGGCAATCACCTCGCCCATTCGCAGTGCGGTGCCGGAGGGGGCGTCAACTTTATGGCGGTGGTGTGCCTCAATGATCTCGATATCGACATCTTCGTTAAAGATAGCCGCCGTGAGCTCTAACAGCTTGAGGGTTAGGTTGACCCCTACGCTCATATTGGGGGCGACGAGGAGCGGAATATCTGTCGCTGCTGCCTCTAACTCCCTCTTTTGTGCCTCAGAGAAGCCGGTTGTGCCGATAACCATCGGTTTGCCGAGGCGGCGGCAGAGAGCTAAATTGCTGAGTGTCGGTTCGGGTAGGGTAAACTCAATCACGATATCGACTCGGTCGGCAACCGCTTCTAACGAGGCGACTAGTGGGATATGGTTCGTCCCCACACCCGCTAACTCACCGGCATCGGCGCCAATGAGTGTGGAGTCGGGGCGCTCAATGGCGGCACCGAGGGTGGTGTCTGCGCTACTCGTAACAGCTTCGATAATTCGTCGCCCCATTCTGCCGGCGGCGCCGGTGACTCCAATTGTTAGCATACTCCCTCCAAATCGGGTTGTGGTTCGGCGGTGATTATACTGCCATTGAGGCAGAGCGTCATTATCTATGGTAGCGGTTAACTATCTTCATGGCGTGGTTTAGGTGCTGAAGGGCGGTTGTCTCACCGCCTCTGTCGGGGTGGTGCTGCATGACCTGTTTTCGATAGTGGCGCTTAATGTCGCTTAGTGACATCGTCTCATCGGCATTGAGTGTGGCTAGCGCCTGCTGATAGTCAGTATCGCGCTGTTGAGGCGAGGTGCCGAGCTGATGCCAGAACTGCGTTAGCATCGCGATAACATCCTCACGACCGGTCTGCTGCAGCTGGCTAAGATCAAGATAGTAGTCCGCTAGGGGATCGGGAGAGATCAGGCCGGGGCTTTGGGGTTGGTAGTCGAGGCGCTGAATCTTTAGGGCATGGATGGTAATCTCGCCCTGCTGCGCTGAGCGGAGCCGATTTCGCAGCAGATAGAGGGCGTGAAACAGGAGAAAGTGGATCTGGAATAGCGAGTATTGATCACTTAGCGACTGTTGCGGTAAGAGCTGCTGCTGCTGTAGGTGTCGAATAAGGGTTAACTCATCGACCCCCTCGGGGTGTTGCTGTAAAAAGTCGTCGAGTGGTTGCAGCAGCGGGGCAATGTCACTAGGTTGCTCGATGGTAGGGGCGACTAAGTTGATGAACGGCATCGATAAACGCGGCAGCATGAGCGGGGTTAACATGCTGATGGATGCCGTGGCCGAGGTTAAAGATATGGCCACTGCCGTGGCCGTAGCTAGCGAGAATGGTGGCGACCTCCTCTCTAATTCTCTCTGGCGAGGCGTAGAGTACGGTGGGATCCATATTACCCTGTAGGGCGACCTTTTGGCCCACTCTGGCTCTAGCGCTGCTTAATTCGGTCGTCCAATCGACGCCTAAGGCGTCGGCACCGCTGTCGGCCAATAGCTCTAGCCACTGTCCGCCCCCTTTGGTAAACAGAATGATCGGAATCGGTTCACCTTCGACTTCGCGGGTTAGTTCGGCCACAATTTGCTGCATATAGTGGAGCGAAAACTGCTGGTAGTCTCTAGGTGTGAGTAGGCCGCCCCAGGTATCGAAAATCATTACCGCGTTCGCTCCAGCGGCAATTTGGGCGTTCAGGTAGCGGGTGACGGCTTCGGCGGTGACCGCCAGTAGGTGGTGCATCAGATCGGGACGGTCAAATAGCATCCCTTTCACATGGGCATACTCTTTCGAGGTGCCTCCCTCAACCATGTAGGTCGCCAGCGTCCAAGGGCTGCCGGCGAAGCCGATAAGGGGGAGACTATTGTTGAGCGCTTGGCGAATGGTGCTGACCGCCCGCATCACATAGTTGAGTTCGGCGTGGGGGTCGGGGATCGGTAGCCGTTTGACATCGGCCTCGGTACGGACTGGGGCGTCAAAAACGGGCCCTTCGCCTTCGGCAAAGCGCAGTTTCAATCCCATCGCGTCGGGAACGGTCAAGATGTCGGAGAAGAGGATCGCCGCATCAAGCGGAAAGCGCTCTAGCGGCTGTAGGGTGACTTCGCAGGCGTAGTCAGGGTTTTGACATAAATCGAGAAAGCTACCCGCTTTAGCGCGGGTCGCACGATACTCCGGCAGATAGCGCCCCGCCTGGCGCATCATCCAGACGGGGGTGTAGTCAACCGGTTGCCTTAGTAGGGCTTTGATAAAGGTGTCATTAAGCAGTTGTGCCATAAAGAGTCCGCAAGCTGTCGTTAAATTTGGAGATAGTCCACGATCCCTTCGGCTGCTTGGCGGCCCTCCCAAATGGCGGTGACGACTAGATCGGAGCCGCGTACCATGTCGCCACCGGCAAAGATTTTCGGATTAGCGGTCTGATATCGATATGCTGAGTCGGCTGGGGCGATCACCCGCCCGCGCTCATCGGTAGTGACGCCGTACTGCGCCAACCAGGGGGCGGGGCTCGGTTGAAAGCCGAAGGCGATAATCACCGCATCGGCGGGGATAATCTCCTCAGAGCCCTCAATCGGTACCGGACGGCGCCGACCACGCTCATCGGCCTCGCCGAGTTCGGTGGTGATCAGCTTTATCCCCTCGACTTTGTCACTGCCGATAATTTCGACCTGCTGCCGATTCCAGAGAAAGGTAACCCCCTCCTCTTTGGCGTTAGCGACCTCTTTGCGCGAACCGGGCATATTCGCTTCGTCGCGGCGGTAGGCGCAGGTGACCGAGGCGGCTCCCTGTCGAATTGAGGTGCGATTGCAGTCCATGGCGGTATCGCCGCCACCTAGGACGACGACCCGCTTACCGGCCATATCGATAAATCGATCACCAGAGCGCTCTAAGTGGTGGCAGTGTTTAACATTAGCGATCAGGAAGTCGAGTGCCGGATAGACACCAGGGAGCTCTTCGCCAGCGATACGAGCCTTCATGTAGGTGTAGGTGCCCATGGCCATAAAGATGGCATCGTAGCTGTCGAGTAGCTGCTGTAGCTCTCTATCCTCACCGATGGTGATCCCTAACTCAAACTCAATGCCCATCTGCTCAAATATCTGCCGTCGGCGACGCACGACCGACTTTTCGAGCTTAAATTCGGGGATGCCGAAGAAGAGTAGTCCACCAATTTCGGGGTGGCGATCAAAGACGGTCACCTTCACACCGTGACGGGCTAACACATCGGCGCAGGAGAGACCGGCTGGGCCGGCACCAATGACCGCCACCCTTTTGCCGCTCGGCTCCACTTGGCTTAAGTCCGGCTGCCAGCCATTGGCAAAGGCGGTATCGGAGATATAGCGCTCAATAGTACCGATGGTGACCGCACCGAGGCCGTCATTGAGGGTGCAGCTCCCCTCGCAGAGTCGATCTTGGGGGCAGACTCGGCCAGTTATCTCCGGTAGGGAGTTGGTCTGGTGGGAGAGCTCGACTGCTCGATCGATATTGCCCTCATTAATGAGCTGTAGCCAGTTAGGGATGTAGTTGTGTACCGGACACTTCCACTCACAGTAGGGGTTGCCGCAGTGGAGGCAGCGACCCGCTTGACTGGCTGCGGTCTTTTGATCAAAATCGCCGTAGATTTCGGCATACTCCTGAATACGACTATCGACCGCTTTTTTGGCCGGATCGACTCGACCGATATCGAGAAATTGCAGGGCGTTACTTTTACTCACGCTGATGTACTCTAGATGTCTATGATGATAAAAAATGTAAATTGCTAGTTACCTAAAACGGACAGCTCGGCAGCCTTAGGGGCGACTAGCCAGAAGTGGCCGAGCAGGGCCTCAAAGTTGTCTAGTAGCTCCTGACCATAGCTCGAACCGGTTTCGGTGACAAACTCCTGCAGCAGCGCATGGAGGCGGTGGCGATACGGCTCGGTGGTGGCGGTATTGATACGGTGAATAGCGACATCACCATTACAGTTGTCGGCCAGTGTCTGGTTTTTATCATAGACAAAGGCGAAGCCGCCGGTCATACCGGCACCGATATTGACCCCAGTCGGGCCAAGAACCACAATGATGCCACCTGTCATATATTCGCAGCAGTGATCTCCTGCGCCCTCGATAACAGCAACGGCCCCAGAGTTACGGACTCCAAAACGCTCGCCAGCGATACCGGCGGCAAATAGTTTACCGCCGGTCGCTCCGTAGAGGCAGGTATTGCCGATAATGGCGTTATTTTGGCTAGCGAAGCGGCTGTTGCGTGGCGGATAGATGACCAGTTTGCCTCCCGCCATCCCTTTGCCGACATAGTCGTTAGCATCCCCCTCTAGGCTCATGTGCAAGCCGCCGGCATTCCAGACTCCGAAGGATTGCCCAGCGGTACCGGTGAGTTTGAGCTCAATGGGGGTATCGCTCATGCCGAGGCTATCGTAGCGACGAGCGATCTCGCCCGAGAGCCTAGCCCCGATCGAGCGGTTAACATTTTTCAGGGTATAGCTAAACTGACCACCGCTTTTAGATTCGATCGCCGGCAGCGTCTCTTTGACCATCTGTTCGGCCAGTTCGCCCGCATCAAAGGGGCGGTTGCGATCGGCGATACAGCAGTTAGCGGTGCTCTCATCAGCGGCGAGATTGAACTCAAGCAGCGGTTTTAGGTCGATTTTGCGCTGTTTAACGCTCTGGCCAGGGAGGACTTCGAGCAGATCGGTACGGCCAATGAGATCGGTCAGTTTGGCCACCCCGAGCCTAGCTAGCCACTCGCGTACTTCGCGGGCGATGAAGCCGAAGTAGGTCATTACCAGCTCCGGTTTCCCCTTGTAGTGGTGCTGTCGTAGCTGTTCGTGCTGAGTAGCGACGCCGGTCGCGCAGTTATTGAGGTGGCAGATGCGCAGATATTTGCACCCTAACACCACCATCGGCATGGTGCCAAAGCCGAACGATTCAGCCCCTAGGATGGCCGCTTTGATGACATCAAGGCCGGTTTTGAGGCCGCCATCGGTCTGAACTCGTACTTTGCCGCGCAGATCGTTCATCTTCAGGACTTGGTGGGTCTCTGAGAGCCCTAACTCCCATGGCGAACCGGCATATTTAACCGAGGTGATTGGGCTTGCTGCCGTGCCGCCATCGTAGCCGGAGATGGTAATGAGATCGGCGTAGGCTTTCGCAACTCCTGCGGCGATAGTTCCGACACCCGGCTCGGAGACTAGCTTGACCGAGACTAGGGCCTCAGGGTTGACCTGTTTGAGATCAAAAATTAGCTGCGCTAAATCTTCAATAGAGTAGATGTCGTGGTGGGGCGGGGGGGAGATTAACGGCACCCCGGGGCGGGTGTAACGCAGCTTGGCGATCATATCGTTGACTTTATGACCGGGGAGCTGTCCCCCTTCGCCCGGTTTGGCCCCTTGGGCGACCTTAATCTGGAGCACTTCGGCGTTAACCAGATAGCCGGGGGTGACGCCGAAGCGGCCCGAGGCGACCTGTTTGATTTTGGAGCGGCGGCTCTTATCGATATAGCGGGCTGGATCTTCGCCGCCTTCACCGGAGTTAGAGCGCCCGCCGAGCCGGTTCATGGCAATCGCTAGCGCCTCGTGAGCCTCAGGGGAGAGGGCTCCGAGCGACATCGCCGCCGTATCAAAGCGCTTAAAGAGTTCTGTTTCAGGCTCGACCTCATCGAGTGGGATGGCGGGGAGATCTTGGCGTACTTTTAATAGATCTCGCAGTACCATCGGTGAGCGACCATTGACTAGGTTGGCAAATTTGAGATAGTCCTCCCACTCTCCGCTCTGTACTGCGGTGTGGATCGCTTTAACAACATCGGGCTCGTAGGCGTGCTGTTCGCCTCCGTGGACAAATTTGAGCAGACCGCCTTGATCGAGCGGTTTGTGTCGATTCCATGCCATGGCGACTAAGGTCGCTATATCTTGCTGTAGTTCGCTAAAGCCGGCCCCTTCGATGCGGGAGGTGGTATCTTTAAAGCAGAGCTCGACCACTTCGCTCGCAAGGCCGACTATCTCAAAGAGCTGTGCGCCGCGATAGGAGGCGACCGAGGAGATGCCCATTTTCGACATCACCTTAAACAGCCCTTTATCGATCCCCTTACGGTAGTTGGCGCTAGCGGTGACGCTATCGACTTTGGTTATCTCGCCATGAGTGACCATATCGTGTAGCACTTCATAGGCGAGATAGGGGTAGATTGCGGTGGCACCGTAACCGAGTAGTACCGCGAAGTGGTGCGGATCGCGAGCCGTGGCGGTCTCGACTACGATGTTGGCGTTACAGCGAACCCCTTTAGCAATGAGGTGATGGTGGAGTGCGCCGGTAGCAAGCGCGGCGTGGATCGGCATTTGACCTACAGCAGGGTCACGATCAGAGAGAATGAGCACTGTTTGACCACGATTGACCGCCGCTAGCCCTTGGGCGGCAATCTCGTTCACTGCCTGCTTTAGATCGCTCCCTAGCGGATAGTTAAGGCTAATTCGCTGGTGCAAAAAGGCGGGGTCTTGCTGCTGTTGTAGCTGCTCAAATTGGCTCTGTGAGATGATCGGTGAGGGGATAATCAGCCGATTGGCGTGTTCGGGAGTCTCGTCAAAGAGGTTCTTCTCTCGCCCAAGTAGGGTCTCTAGTGACATCACTACCTGTTCGCGAATCGGATCAATCGGTGGGTTGGTCACTTGGGCGAACTGTTGGCGGAAGTTATCGAACAGCGACCGAATCTGGCGTGACATCACCGGATAGGGGGCGTCATCTCCCATCGACCCTATCGCCTCTTGGCCCGCTTCAGCCATCGGCCGCAGTACCTGATCCCGCTCCTCAAACGAGAGTTGAAACAGCTTCTGGTTTCGATTCAGAGCCTCGCTCGTCATGGGGGTGAGTGTGAGTGGCTCACCCTCTTGTGGGGGGAGTTTGTGGGCAGAGGCCATCCACTGGCGATAGGGTTGGGCGACTTTGAGTCGGTTGTCGATATCATCCGGGAGAATCAGCGTACCGGTTTCGGTATCGGCCGCAATCATCTGCCCTGGCTTGAGTCGGCCTTTGCAGAGAACATCTTCGGGGGCGTAGTCCCATACTCCCATCTCTGAGGCGAGGGTAATGACACAGCCGCTGTAGTCGTTAGGTGCAGCCGTGGCCGCGCCACCTTGTTTGGTGATCAGATAACGCGCCGGACGCAGGCCGTTACGATCAAGAGTACAGGCGGCGTAGCGGCCATCGGTCAAGACGATGCCGGCGGGGCCATCCCACGGCTCCATGTGCATTGAGTTATATTCGTAAAAGGCTTTTAGGTCGGCATCCATGTGGGCGACATTTTGCCACGCGGGGGGGATGAGTAGCCGCATGGCGCGAAAGATATCGACTCCACCTGCGACCAGCGCCTCAAGCATATTGTCGAGGCTGGAGGAGTCGGAGCCCTCCATGTTAACCCACGGCCGAATCGATTCCATATCGCCAATCTGAGCGCTCTTAAAGGTGAAGGAGCGGGCGCGAGACCAGTTACGGTTGCCGCGAATGGTGTTAATTTCGCCATTATGGGCCAGATAGCGAAACGGCTGCGCCAGACGCCACTGCGGTAGGGTGTTGGTGGCAAAGCGCTGGTGGAAGACGCAGATAGAGCTCTCTAGCCGCTCATCGCCGAGATCGGGGTAGAGTTGCGGCAGAAATTGCGGCATGACCATCCCTTTGTAGGCGATCACTTTGGAGGAGAGGGTAGGAAGATAGAGCACGGTATCTCCCTGAGCCTCAGCCCACTTTTCGGTACGGCGACGGGCGATATAGAGGCCGGCTTCAAAGGCGGTTTCGCAGCTTCCATCGGGGCAGTTGACAAAAATCTGTTCAATTTGGGGTTGAGTAGCGCGAGCGGCAGCACCACAGGCGCTGCTGTCGGTCGGCACTACCCGCCAACCGGCGACGAGAAAGCCCTCCTGCTGGAGCTCCTGTTCTAGCTGCTGCCGTGCCGCCTTAGCCTGCTTATCCTCTTGGCTCAGAAAGACGACGCCCACGGCAAAGCGCTCGGCTAGCTCAATCCCCGCATCGGCCGCAACGGTGCGCATAAAGGGGGTCGGCATTTTTAGTAGCAGACCGCAGCCGTCGCCGCTCTTACCATCGGCGGCAATCGCACCGCGATGGGTCATGCGGTTAAGCGCTCCAATCGCCGTGGCCACCAGCCAATGGCTGCTAGTGCCATCCATGTGGGCCATTAATCCAAAACCGCAGTTATCCCGCTCAAATTGGGGATGATACAGACCTTGACTCTTCTCTTTCACAATATGCAATTCCACCTGAATTTTTATAAAACGGGTCAGCTTGGCGTTGCCAGAACGGACGGGCAAATGGCCAAGTAGTATATAGTCGATAGGTAGTGGCTGCAAATTTAAGTTCAGCGAAGGGGGCGGAGCGGGGGCACAAAAGCGCCCGTTTTGTGGCTCGTAGTGTGGTGACAGTGTGGCGGTGGTTTATGGATTAATGGTTTTACTATCGATAATTATCTATGGATTGCATTGAAATAATCACTTTTAAAAGAGGGGTGACTTGGTTTATAAAGCGCTATCAGCAGCTAGAGATAACTTGATAGGGCGATAGCCGTGCAGCTAATTAACGAAATACGCTTTGATAACCTTCGTGGCGATCTCTTTGGCGGAGTTACCGCCGCCATTATCGCGCTGCCGATGGCGCTCGCCTTCGGGGTCGCTTCGGGAGCGGGTCCTGCGGCCGGTCTCTATGGGGCGGTGTTGGTGGGACTCTTTGCGGCTCTGTTCGGTAGTACGCCGACGCTCATCTCTGAACCGACTGGGCCGATGACGGTGGTGATGACCGCTGTGATCGCCAGCCTGATGGCGGCTAATCCCGATAATGGCATGGCGATGGCTTTTACGGTGGTGATGTTGGCGGGGCTGTTTCAGATGCTGTTCGGGGTGTTGCGGCTCGGGCGCTATGTCACCATGATGCCCTATACGGTTGTCTCCGGCTTTATGACTGGGATCGGGATTATCTTGATTATTTTACAGTTAGGGCCACTTCTCGGACAGGCACCGCCGCCCGGCGGCGTGGTGGGGAGTGTGACCTCGCTGCCGGAGCTAATAGCGGCCATTAAGCCGGCCGAAACTCTACTGGCTGTGATGACCTTTGCACTGATTCTGTTCTTTCCTAACGCTTGGCGCCGCTATCTGCCACCGCAGCTCGTCGCCTTGGTGGCGGGGACTTTCATTGCGGTCTGGTTCCTTTCTGAGAGCGATATTCGTCAAATTGGCCCGATTCCGATGGGCTTACCGCAGCTACAGCTACCCCACTTTACTGCCGCACAGTGGCAGGCGATGGTGATGGATGGGGTGGTGTTGGCGGTGCTAGGGAGTATCGATGCGCTGTTAACTTCGGTGATTGCTGAAAATTTAACCCGCAAGCAGTGTAGCTCCGATAAGGAGCTCATTGGCCAAGGGATAGGTAATCTCGCCTCTGGCCTCTTCGGTGGGATTCCGGGGGCGGGGGCGACGATGGGCACGGTAGTCAATATTCAGACCGGTGCGAAGACAGCGCTGTCGGGGGTGACTCGGGCGCTACTGCTGCTGGTGGTCGTGTTGTGGGCCGCCGACTTAACCGCTCATATCCCGCTGGCGGTGTTAGCCGGAATTGCGATTAAGGTCGGTATCGATATTATCGACTGGTCGTTTTTGAGGCGAGCTCACCGAGTATCGACTAAAGCGGCGGTTATTATGTATGGGGTGATTCTGTTAACGGTATTTGTTGATCTGATCACGGCGGTAGTGATTGGAGTCTTTATCGCTAATCTGTTGACGATTGAGCGGATGGCGAAGATTCAGAGTCGTTCACTGGAGGCGATTCAACATGCTGATGGTTCAGGCAGCATGAGTCAGGATGAGCAGATGTTAATGGAGCGGGCTCAGGGCAAGATTTTGGTCTTTGTGCTTGGAGGGGCGCTCATCTTTGGCGTGGCCAAGGCGATTTCGAGAAAACGGGCGGTACTGGCCGATCACCAAGTGCTAGTGCTAGACTTCACTCAGGTGCCGATGTTGGGGGTCTCCTCATCCCTAGCGATAGAGCAGATGATCTTGGAAGATAGGGCCAACAATAAGCCGGTCTATCTTGTCGGTATGCAGCAGAGCATTCATAAAAGATTGGCCAATATGGGTGTGTTGCAACAGGTGGGGGAGGAGAATATTCTTCAAACTCGGCAGGAGGCGCTAGAGCGTGCTAATCGTTACCTTGATCAGAAACAGCTTGAGGATGCCGAAGTGGCGGTGGCGATAGTGGCTAAAAGTGGTCGTAGTGATATTCGGCTCTTTGGAGGGCGTTAGCGGGGAGCCATTAACAGCCTTGTTGAGCGCTATGGTTATCGTGGCGCTGTTGTTCTAATAGATGGATTAAGATAAAACGGTATGATTAGTTTGCGAACTTATGTCTATATTGATGCGTTGCAGCCGCAGTTAGCGGCCTATATCGCGACTGCCTCGCAGGGGTTTTTACCGGTACCGGGCGATGCCTGCCTCTGGGTTGAGGTCTCCCCGGGGATGGCAGTCCACCGCCTAACCGACAGGGCGCTCAAGGCGACTCGGGTCCATTTAGCGCAGCAGGTGGTTGAACGGGCCTATGGGTCGATGGTGATTCACCAACGGGATCAGAGCGATGTGATTGAGGCCGGTCGGGCTATTTTAGCCACCATGGGGGCGAAACAGAGCGATAGGCAGCAGTGCAAAATCGCTTGGCAAGAGACTATTCGCGGCATGAGCCCCGATCATACGGTACTCATTAATCGTCAAGATCGGCGCGGTAATATGATTTTGCCGGGTCAAAGTATGTTTATTCTTGAGACTGAGCCGGCGGGCTATATCGTCTATGCGGCCAATCAGGCGGAGAAGGCGGCCGATATTTCGTTAATTGATGTACGGGCGGTCGGGGCTTATGGACGATTGATCCTCTCGGGGCGGGAGGGGGCGATCGACGAGGCGGCACAGGCGGCCATTACGGCGGTTAATAATCCCTCTGGAACTTAAATAGATGCACCGACTGCAACTGTTAACGCTGTTAAGTCACTACACGACCCGCTTTATGGATGAGGCGGCCTTTGTCAAAAATACGCTCGACTTTGTCCAACAGCACGAAAACTGCTTTGACAGAGAGCTACAGATAGGCCATGTGACCGGTTCAGCTTGGGTTGTCAGTCGTGATCGGCAGCAGGTACTGCTGCTGCACCATAAAAAGCTGGATCAGTGGTTTCAACCCGGCGGCCACGCCGATGGTGAGGCTGATATCGTTCATGTCGCCTTAAAGGAGACTGCCGAGGAGAGCGGCCTGCCTGAGGAGGCGATTCACTTGGTGAGCGACGCGCTGTTTGATGTCGATATCCATACGATTGCAGCTAATTTGCATGATAATCGCCATCTTCACTTCGATATTCGTTTTCTAGTCGAGGTCGATGAGAGGCTGCCGGTGCCTGGTAATGATGAGTCGCACCAAATTCTATGGGTGCCGCTCTATCGGACACTACAATTTAACAATAACCGCTCCACCTATCGGATGCTAGAGAAGACTCGGCGACTGCAGCTACATCATTTTGCTCGGTCTATTTAGTCAAACTGGCAAATAGGAGCGGCAGCTTCTCTGGTAGCCTATCGACATGGTCGATAATGGTGTAGTTGTTATCGCCAAAAATTCGTCTGACATAGTGATCTGCGTGTGGATCAAGGGTTAGACAGTAGGTGAGGATCCCGCTGCTATAGAGCTCTTCAACCGCCTTTTTGGTGTCGTGTCGCAGGTGTTGTGGATCTCGTTCATCGATATCGGCCGGCTCGCCATCGGTCACCAATAGGATTAGTTTGCGCTGCTCTGGCTGTTTGCTTAGGTGGTAGCCTGCGTGGCGCAGAGCGGCCCCCATGCGGGTTGATAGCCCCCCTCTCATTCCTGCGAGTCGCGATTTGACCTCGTCATCAAACTTTTGGCCGATATCTTTAAAACGGTAGTAGTGGACATCGTGGCGTCCATCGGAGGCGAAGCCGTGCAGGGCGAAAGGATCGCCAATCCCCTGAATGGCGATTGAGACTAAAGTGGCCGCCTCGCGGGTTAACTGTAGTACCGTCTTATCGGTACCGGCCATCGTCTCGTTGGTCGATTCGGAGAGATCCATCAGCACCACTACCGCTAAATCGCGGCTTTTGATCACATTACGCATGGTGATACGGGGGCTCGGCTGCTCTCCCATCCGAATGGCAACCATGGCATCGACGGCGGCATTAATATCGATTTCGTCGCCATCTTCCATATTGCGCACCCGCTGTACCCCCTCTGGGGTGAGCAGATCGATAATCTGCTTAATGCGGTGGGCTATCGGCCGGTACTCCAGTAGAATTTGGTCGATATCTGCTGGGTTAGCACGCAGTGGGCGTCGCTCATAGAGGGTGACCCAGTCGGGGCGGGCGAGCTGTATCTGGTAGTCCCACTCCGGATAGTGGAATGGATCGGAGATTGGCTCTTTACCCCACATCTCATTAAAGCTTTTGGTGGTGGTGAGATCATCTTCGTAGGGGAACATCTCATCGGGACAGCTCCAGATCTCCTGCGCATCATCACCGGCGAGTTCGCAATCGACCTCGTTGGCCATCTCCATAATCGTCATGACCCGCCGAACTTGGCGTTGGCTAGCGGGAAGATAGTGGTTACCACTGCTTTGCCACATTAGCTCGTCAAACTCCCAGATATAGCGGTTATCGTCGCGATAGGGGATACGAATGCGCTCTAAAATTCTCAGGCTTGGTACCGCCTTGCGTTGACTGAAAATAGTAAATAGCTCCAGTCCCATCTGCCAAGAGAACCGATTATCATCCCGTTTTGTATCAATATTGGCATGAAAACGGGCCGCGAAGCGGTTGAGCTGCTCATCATCGCACTGCACTTCGCTATCGAGCAGCATAAGCGCCATAGACTCTAAGATTGGCATGGTTTCATGCTCTGCTCTCTCGGTCTGTGGTAGTCGTAGCAGCGTCTGCCACAGCTTTTTTAGACCGGGAAATTCGGTGGCGGCTCGATACTCAACGCGGGCATCCTCTAATAGACCGATAAAGAAGAGTTGGGCTGGGCTTAGCTGCTCTGCCGAGAGGGGGGAGGTGGTGTAGCAGAGATGCGAGGCCATGTGTGCCGCTGTGGCGCGATAGAGCTCTAGCCCTAAAATGGGGTTCTCGCTGCTACCGATATCATCTACGGCATCGGGTAGGTGCAGAATGTGGTGTTCAATGTAGGGCCTAAAGTCGGTATAGTCGGCCCCCGTTGGGCGCAGAAAGAAGTCCCGACCCCACAGTGCCCGTAGGTAGAAGTTGAGTTTGCGCTGAGTTTTGACGAACAGTACCCCGCGCCGCTCTCTTTGCAGTACGGCTTTAGAGTCGGCCGACTCTAGGTTAAAGTAGGCGGTCAGGTTGTTAAAGTCTCGTCGATAGGCTTGGGCGCCAAAATTGGCCCAGCGCCGCAGGCCGCTTAGGGTCAGTTTGGAGAGCAGCTCATCGATATGGTTTAGCATCGGCCGCACACCACGGGCGGCGGTGGAGGAGAGTTGATGCATCAGTGTGAGATAGCCGCGCAGTAACTCGGCATCCCCTAAATGTCGTGCCGCTGAAGGGAGGCTGCTTAATAGTAGGGTAATGACCTCGCCTGAGACCATGGAGGAGAGTTTCATCGCCGCTGTTAGGCAGTCGTTGATAATATCCTCGCCACACTCCTTGACAACCAGTGGCATCTCTTGCAGGTAGGTAATGACCAGATCATTCCCTCGTCCTAGCTTGCATAGCGCTTTGGCTCCCTCCAGATAGTCTCGTAGTCCGGTGGGGGACATCAGTCGTGCCGCCTCATGGAAGGTACCCTCTAGCACCTCTCTTATCGCCGGTACACTATCAAGAAACTCTCGGTACTCTTCGAGCTGAATACTCATCGAACGACTCCCCTATCACTGACTACCATCGAACCCTCATGCTGTTCTAACCAAAAAATGTCTGTACCGCAGCCTTAAGGGTATCTCGCATATCGGGATCGTCAGTGAGTGGTGTCACCATCGTCATGCTACAGGCCGAGGCCGGTTCGATACCTTTGTGAATCAGTTGACCGGCATAGACTAGCAGCCGTGTCGAAATCCCCTCATCCAGACCGTGACCCTTCAGATTTCGGGCGCGATGGGCAATTTGTACCAGTTTGGCGGCCGTTGTGCTATCAACCCCCGACTCTTTTGCAACAATCGCTACCTCTTTCTCTTCACATGGGTAGTCAAAGTCGAGACCGCCAAAGCGCTGTTTGGTGGACTGCTTCAGATCTTTCATGAGACTCTGATAGCCAGGATTGTAAGAGATGACGAGCTGAAAATCGGGGTGGGCGACGACTAACTCCCCCTTCTTATCTAATGGGAGGGTGCGGCGGTGATCGGTTAAGGGGTGGATCACCACGGTGGTATCTTGACGCGCCTCAACGATCTCATCGAGATAGCAGATAGCGCCGAGGCGAGCGGCGGTGGTGAGCGGGCCATCTTGCCATTTGGTGCCATCTTTATCGAGTAGAAAGCGACCGACCAGATCAGAGGCGGTCATATCTTCGTTACAGGCAACGGTAATGAGTGGCCGCTGCAATTTCCAAGCCATATACTCTACAAAGCGTGACTTACCACATCCGGTAGGCCCTTTTAACATCATTGGCATACGGACATTGTAGGCGGCCTCGTAGAGGGCGACCTCATCTGCGACCGACTCATAGTAGGGCTCAGTGTTGACTATATATTGCTGTGAGTCAATTGTGTGTTCCAACATAATAGATCCTTCAAATGCTACTTAAATAGTTTCAATCGCTATAGGTCTCATATTCACCGCTCCACCCCTTCTCTCTGGCAATTTTTACCGCTTCGGCGTGAATTTTTTTATGCCGCTGCTGTAGTTCAGGGGGAAGCAGGCTGACTAGGCAACCATATTTATCCCACTCTCTGTTGACTTTATCTTGTAGGTTATTGATGCCACCTAGATTCCACCCCTCACAGGTCTCATCTTCGGATAGCAGGCCGAAGACCCAAGCATCACGAATGGTTTTACCAATGGCGGTCATCCCGCCAAACATATCACTGTGGATGCCGACATATCTATCCGATCTACTCATGGTTACCTCTGCAATATAGATTAAAAAAGAGCAGTGAAATAGGTCACTGTTGTGGCTATTTTCCCAAAACGCAGTCGAATAAAAAAGCCCCTGTCCGTATCAGTCGGGCAGGGGCCACTGTGGTCGCTACCCTCGCAGCTTAAACCGCAGTGCCGTGATAGACAACCATCGAGGCACCGGGGCACTGGGCAAAGTTATCTAAGCCAAGCAGGCGGACATGGTTATTCGGGTGCGCTTGATGGCACGCATCGCACTCGGCTAAAATGGTATCGACATTGGTTTCGCCAAACATCGGTAACTTCCACATATACCAGTAACTACCACGCGCATTCTCAGGCTCGGTATGTTCAATAGATGGGTTCCAGCCTTTAGAGACAATATACTCGATCTGGCTGCGGATACGGGCACTATCCATCGGCTCCAGATAGGAAAATGTCTCAAATTTACGACTGCTGATATCGCTCAGGCTTGAGTTGTAGTCTTGCATCTCACTCATGTGAATCTCTCCAAAATGTTCGGTAGGGCATCGCTGCCCTACGGTTAAAGCGGTTGACTAGGATTAGGGTGCCTATTTGTGCGACACATCGAGCTTATCGACGGTGTCAAACTCGAATTTAATCTCTTTCCAAGTCTCCATGGCGGCACCGAGCTCAGGGCTATGCTTAGCCGCTGCGGTGAGAATCTCTTTGCCCTCTTTCTCCAGCACTCGACCTTGGTTACGCGCCTCAACACACGCCTCAACTGCAACGCGATTGGCCGCAGCGCCCGCCGCGTTACCCCAAGGGTGTCCGAGGGTACCCCCACCGAACTGTAGTACCGAGTCATCCCCAAAGATGCTCACCAGTGCCGGCATGTGCCAGACATGGATGCCGCCAGAGGCGACCGGAATCACCCCAGGCATGGAGCCCCAATCTTGATCGAAGAAGATGCCACGGGAGCGATCCTCTTTGATGAAGGAGTCACGCATAATATCGATCCAGCCTAAAGTGGCCTCACGATCACCTTCGAGTTTCCCGACAACGGTACCTGAGTGGAGATGGTCACCGCCGGAGAGGCGCAGACACTTAGTCAGGACGCGAAAGTGGATCCCGTGGTGAGGGTTACGGTCGAGCACCGCATGCATGGCGCGGTGGATGTGGAGTAGCATACCGTTATCACGACACCAGCGAGCGAGCTGGGTGTTGGCCGCAAAGCCACTGGTTAAAAAGTCGTGCATAATGATGGGGGCACCAATCTCTTTAGCATACTCAGCCCGTTTCATCATCTCATCGGCTGTCGGCGCGGTCACATTCAGATAGTGGCCTTTGCGCTCGCCGGTCTCAGCTTCCGCCTTGACGATAGCCTCCATAACGAAGTCAAAGCGGTGCTTCCAGCGCATAAAGGGCTGAGAGTTGACATTTTCGTCATCTTTAGTGAAGTCGAGGCCACCGCGCAGCCCCTCATAACAGGCGCGGCCATAGTTTTTAGCCGATAGACCGAGCTTGGGTTTAATCGTACAGCCGAGCATGGGGCGGCCATATTTGTTCATAATGTCGCGCTCAACTTGAATCCCTTGGGGCGGGCCGTTGCAGCTCATGACATAGGCGACTGGGAAGCGGATATCCTCCAGACGCAGGGCTCGTAGCGCTTTAAAACCAAAGACATTACCCACCAGTGAGGTCAGGACATTAACCACCGAGCCCTCTTCAAACAGATCGATGGGGTAGGCGATAAAGGCGTAGAAGCAGGTATCATCTCCGGGGACATCTTCGATGGCGTAGGCGCGGCCTTTATAGTAGTCAAGATCGGTTAACAGATCAGTCCAGACGGTTGTCCATGTTCCGGTAGAAGATTCAGCCGCAACGGCTGCCGCCACCTCTTCCCGAGGGACACCGGGCTGAGGCGTCACTTTAAAACATGCCAAAATATCGGTATCGACGGGAGTGTACTCCGGCATCCAATAGGTTTCGCGGTACTCTTTGACACCGGCATCATACTTCTTAGCCATACGGCCTCCTGTTGGGTTTCAGCAACAAAAAATAGGTAGTTTTAGGGGTATCCTTGGATTTCAGTCGGGAGTCTGCTGTTAGCCAGTTGATGCAATCGTTCCTGACCGAAAGTCGGCAGTATAGTGAGCTTAATTGATAAATACAACACAAAGATTTTCTCTCAATGTATAGTCAATAGGCTATTGATTAAGTAAATATATTCATTTTTAATAACTTACAGGCAATGGTAACGATAGTCTTTCTTCTATACATCGCCTTTGGCCATGGATAAATTGTGGTCTTTAGTGCTGGGTTGAAGAGGGATCGTCATGGCCGTTATCGAGTTGGTAGCGCCTCATTTTGCGCCATAGGGAGACTCTATCGATGCCGAGAATTTTGGCAGCTTGGGTGCGGTTATGGCCGACTCGCTGTAAGACTTCGGTAATATATTGCGCTTCTCGTTCGGCGAGGGTCGTTAAGGGGGGGAGGGGGGAGCGACGTAAGTGCGGTGAATTCTGCACCTCTGGCTGTAGGTGAGGGGGGAGTTCGGTGAAGCAGATCTCTCTCCCTCGGGCGAGAGCGACCGCCCGTTCGATAATATTCTCTAGTTCACGAATGTTGCCGGGGAAGGGGTAGTGGGTTAGGTAGTCGAGCACTTCTGGCGCTATTGTGTCGATATTGCGCTCCATGCGCCGAGTATGTTTGCGTAAAAAGTGGAGCGCTAGCAGTGGGATATCGCCTTGGCGCTGTCGCAGTGGCGGCAGCGTTAGCTCTACTACATTGAGACGATAGTAGAGATCTTGGCGAAATTCGCCGTTCGCGACCCTATGCGACATATTGCGATGGGTCGCCGATAAGATACGCACATCGACCGGTGTGACTGAGGTGGAGCCTAGTGGCTGTATCTCGTGCTCTTGCAGTACCCGCAGTAGCTTTACTTGCATCGATAGTGACATTTCACCAATCTCATCGAGGAGTAGGGTACTGCCGTTAGCCGCTTCAATCAGTCCGGTTTTGCGCTGTGCCGCGCCGGTAAATGCCCCTTTTTCGTGGCCGAAGAGTTCGTTCGCTAGCAGCTCCTCCTGTAGCGCACCGCAGTTAATCGCCATAAAGGGGCGGCGGTGGCGACCACTGTGGGCGTGAATATAGCGGGCTAGTAGCTCTTTACCGGTACCGCTCTCGCCACTAATGAGTACGCTGGTGGTGGCGGTGGCTAGCTGTCGTGCCATCTGTAGTAGCTGCTCCATGGTCGAATCTTGGGTGATAATGAGCGGGATAGTGTGGCGTTTTTCGAGCTGCTGTTTCAGTTGCTGGTTCTCTTGTTTGAGATCGACAACATTGAGGGCGTTACGAATAATTTGTCTAACTTCATTCAGATGAAAGGGTTTGGCGATATAGTGAAATGCGCCCGCTTTCATCGCCGCTACCGCCGATTCGAGCGTGGCAAAGCCGGTAATCATAATGACTGCACTATCGGGTTGGTAGCGACCGCTTAGCTCTAGTAGTGTCATGCCATCAGTGTGATCGATATGCAGATCGGTAAGGATGAGATCGAATCTTTGCTGCTGGATGAGCTGTTTCGCCTCTGCGCCGCTAGTGGTGGTCGTGACCCGATACCCCTCTTTACGGCAGAGGTGGGCGAGATTGGTGACTGCGTTAGGTTCGTCATCGACAATTAAGATCTCTCTACTCATTATCGAGTCGTCTCGGTGGGGGGAAGAGTAGCGTCACTGCGGTGCCGTGTCCTGGGGGGGAGTGGATGGCAATCATTCCGTCGTGCTCTTTAACTATCTCCTGCACAATCCAGAGTCCAAGCCCGCTCCCCTCTGAGGGGGGTTTGGTGGTGAAGAAGGGATCAAAGAGTTGTGGTTGGTGCTGGGGCGAGATCCCGCTGCCGTTATCGTTAACCACTATCTCGATAAAGGGGCCGCTATCGTCACTAGCTGAGGGGAGGTAACCGGCCATCGTGGCGTTGTTCGGTAGTAGCGGCCTGTCGCTGTAAGTGGCGCTAATGGAGAGGCGCTGGCTACCGGCCTGGCTTGCGTTTTGAATTAAGTTAATGAGTAGCTGTTGGAGTCGCTGTCTGTCGGCGCTTAGCTCTAGGTGTGGTGGAATATTGAGGACTAGCTCGGTACCTGTCCGTTGCAGTGTCTTGGTGATGAGTGGTCGTAGTCGCTCTATGAGCTGCTTTAGGTTTAAAGTTTGGCGCTGAAAGTGGCGCTGAGAGCCGAAGTCGAGCAGTGTCCGCACGATGTTGCGCCCCCGATCACTCTCAGCGGCAATTTGTGCTAACCATGTTTGTAGTTGCTCCGGTTCCGCTTCGGTCAGCTCCTCTTGCAGTAGCTGGTTGGCTATTGAGATGTTAGAGAGCGGGTTATTGAGTTCATGGGCGACACCTGCGGCGAGAACGCCGATGGAGGCGAGCTTCTCTGTCTGCATGATTAAGCGTTGGCGCTGCTCTAGCTCATGTATGATGCGGTTAACGGCGCTGGTGAGTGTCGCTAGCTCCCGTAGGGCAGCCGCCTCTTTCAGGGGGGTGAAGTGGCCGTTGCTCATCTGTGTAAGCTGCTCTTCTAATTGATTGAATGGCCTAAAGAGCGTGGTATGCAGCGTTCTACCGATCCTGATGAGAATAACGAGGGTCAGTAGGGTTAGGCATACTCGCTGCGCTAAGTGGGGGAGCGAGGGTACCGCGAGCAGTAACAGTAGCACGATGAGTGTGAGCAGCATGAGGTAGCAGTGGCTGATCTCTCTTTGCACACTAGGAGGGTGGCGGGGGGAGGGCATAACAGAACGCAATAGGTGTTTCATAATGCAACACTATAGCACAACGGCTTGATAAAAGCATTACTGGCCGAACTGGCGTGTGAGGGCGTTGCAAATAGCAACGGTTGCGCGCTAATGCAAAGCAGTAATGTTAGAAAAATCAACAAATTAAACTTTTGGCATACCGATTGCTTCGGCCAGTGCTCTCTATTTTTTCTCTAAATGGCAGTGATCTTGATAGGAGTTTATATGAAAAAAATGGCCGATGAAGAGCGGCAGGTGATTCAACCCGGTGTGATTAGCGTCAAACAGGCGGTTGCGGCGGTTATCTTTGCGCTAGTGGCGATATGGTTGACGACGCTCGTGCCGAGCGTTGAAATTGCGTGGGTGAGCGCGATTCTATTGCTCACCATCTACCTCTTTGCCTTTGAGGTAGTCGGCGTCGATGTGGCTGCTACGAGCATTATGGTTCTCTTAGGTCTCACCTCACTACTAGCACCGGTGATGGGGCTAGAGCAGGGGTTGGTCGATAATCGGCACCTATTCGACGGCTTTTCGTCAAATGCGGTTATCTCCATTATCGCGGTGATGATTATCGGCGCGGGGCTGGATCGAACCGGTATTATGGCTCGGGTGGCGGCATTTATTCTCAAAGTGGGGGGGACGACCGAAAAGCGGGTGATTCCGATTATCTCGGCAACGGTCGGTTTTATCTCATCGTTTATGCAAAATGTGGGGGCGGCAGCGCTGTTTCTACCGGTGGTATCGCGGATTTCGGCCCGCTCCGGCCTACCGATGTCGCGGCTGTTAATGCCGATGGGCTTTACCGCTATCTTAGGGGGAACTATGACGATGGTCGGTTCTAGCCCACTGATTTTGTTAAACGATCTTATCTTAACCTCCAATCAGGCACTCCCTACCGAACAGCAGATGGAGACCTGGGGCCTGTTTTCGGTCACCCCCATTGGGATCGCTCTAGTGGTAACGGGAATTATCTATTTTGTCCTTGCCGGGCGCTTTGTGTTGCCTAAGAGTAAAACCGAGAGTAGCACCGTCGGAACCGATTCGATGTCCTATTTTAACGAAGTCTATGGGGTCGATTACACCATTAACGAAGTCGTTATCACCGATGGTAGTGATCTTATCGGCAAAAAGCTAGACGATGTCGAGACGAGCTATCGGGTGCGAATTATCGGCTCTAAGCGTGCCGGTGATGAGGTTAGAGTTGGGCCTGGAACGGTGGCGCGAGATACCGAATTTGTTGCCGGTATGGTGCTCGGTATGGTGGCTGATCCGGCCGATTTAGCCCACTTTGTCGAAAAATACCAACTAAAACAGCGCAGTGAACTGCGAACCTTTGCCGAATCGCTCTCATCGGTTAAGTCGGGGATTGCCGAGGTAGTGATTCCGCCGGGATCGAGCCTAATCGGCAAGAGCGCCCGCGATGTCTGGATGCGCAAAACCTATGGTCTGGCGCTTATTGGTCTGCATCGTGACGGTAAAACGATGCGTGAGGGGGAGGATATTCGGAATATGCCGTTCCACCCTGGCGACACGCTCGTGGTGCATACCCCATGGAATGTCCTGGAGAGGATTGAGAAGAGTCGTGATTTTGTCGTGGTCACCACCGAATACCCACGAGAAGAGGAGCTGCGGCCACATAAAATTGTCCCCGCGCTGCTCTTTTTCGGAATAGCGCTATTTATGGTGCTCTTTACCGATATTCGCCTCTCGGTAGCGCTACTGACCGGCGCGATGGGGATGGTGCTCGCTGGGGTGCTAAAAATAGAGGAGGCGTATGAGGCGGTGAGCTGGAAAACGGTGTTTTTGCTAGCGTCACTGATCCCGTTGGGGCTGGCGGTTGAGACGAGTGGGACGGCTAAATGGATCGCAGAACAGGTGCTCTCGGTTGTGGGAGAGATGCCGATTTGGGTCATTCAAGCCTCCATCGCCGTGCTAGCGACCTTCTTTACTCTGGTCATGTCGAATGTTGGAGCGACGGTGCTGTTAGTTCCGCTTGCGGTCAATATCGCCATTGGCGCGGGAGCAAATCCAGCTGTCTTTGCTCTAACTGTCGCAATTGCTACCTCTAACTCCTTTCTCATTCCGACCCACCAGGTGAATGCGCTCATTATGGGGCCGGCGGGTTATCGAGTCGCCGACTTTATGAAGGCTGGAGGGATTATGACGATTCTGTTTTTAGTCGTCATGATGGTCATGATGTCGTTGGTCTTTTAATCAAGGAACTGAGTATATATGTCAAAGTTATTGTTATCCCTTGCGTTACTGCTCCCTAGCTTGGTGTGGGGTGCTACCGGCGGGGAGCGGCTCGATCTGACGACTCACTGGGTGGGGTTTACCGCGCTCGCTATCTTTTTTATCGCCTACTTGCTAGTGATGGCGGAGGAGTTTACCCACCTGCGGAAGTCGAAGCCGGTGATTTTAGCCGCCGGTCTGATTTGGGGACTGATCGGCTGGATCTATGTGAGCTATGGTATTGAGCATGAAGCGGAGCTGGCGGTACGCCACAATCTGCTTGAGTATGCCGAGCTGATGCTGTTTCTGCTGGTGGCGATGACCTATATTAATACCCTAGAAGAGCGGCAGGTATTTGATGCGCTACGAGCCTATCTGATTCGTAGTGGCTTCGGTTTTCGGGCGCTATTTTGGATTACCGGTATGCTCGCCTTTTTTATCTCACCTATCGCCGATAATTTGACCACCGCGCTGCTCATGTGCGCGGTAGTGATGGCAGTGGGGGGGGATAACGGTAAATTTATCCTCCTAGCGTGCATTAACATTGTGGTGGCGGCTAACGCAGGGGGAGCTTTCTCCCCCTTTGGCGATATCACCACGCTGATGGTGTGGCAGAAGGGGATGGTGGAGTTTTGGACCTTTTTTGCACTGTTTGTGCCGGCAGCGGTTAACTTTTTGGTGCCAGCTACGGTGATGCACTTTGCGGTGCCTGATGTCAAACCTCTAGCGACTAACGAAGTGGTGTCGATGCGGCGCGGTGCGAAGCGCATTTTGGTGCTCTTTTTGGCGACCATTGTGACCGCAGTCTCGTTTCATAACTTCCTCCACCTCCCCCCGGTGGTCGGGATGTTGACGGGGCTGGCCTATCTGCAGCTATTTGGTTTTTATATGAAAAAGACGGCTCATCGCAGCCCCCACTCCGCTGCTGCTGCTGCTGATGATGATGATGAGGAGCGGCACAGCGGTGAAATGGGGAGCGTGATCGCGTTTGATGTCTTTAAACCGATCGCCAAAGCGGAGTGGGATACGCTGCTTTTCTTTTATGGTGTGGTGCTCTGTGTGGGGGGGTTAGGCTTTATTGGCTATCTAACTCTAAGCTCTGAGCTGATGTATAACGGCTGGGGGGCGACGCCGGCTAATATCACCATCGGCTTCCTTTCAGCCATTGTCGATAATATTCCGGTGATGTTTGCGGTGTTAACGATGAACCCCGAGATGTCAACCGGACAGTGGCTGCTCGTTACGCTGACGGCAGGCGTGGGCGGTTCAATGCTCTCTATCGGTTCGGCGGCCGGGGTGGCGCTGATGGGGCAGGCGCGGGGGAACTATACCTTTTTTGGCCATTTAAAGTGGACTCCGGTGATCGCCTTGGGGTATCTGGCTAGTATCGTGGTTCACCTAGGGTTTAACGGTCACTACTTTTAGTATTCACCGAGGGTTGTAGGTGATGGAGGTGGTGTGCTAGCTCCGGCCAGAGCTCCAGCAGGCGCTGATTCATGCGCGGCTGGATCTCCATGGCAAATGCCAAAAAGGTGCTGGCTACTAGCGATAGCTCTTTGCCTTTAGGATAGACTAAAAACCACTGGCGCATAATCGGAAAATCTTCTACATCGAGAAGGGCTAGCGGGCCGTTCGTGCCCTCTAGTGCCAAGGTGTGTAGTGAGAGAACCGATAGACCAAGGTGGCCGACAATCGCGTGCTTAATCGCCTCATTACTGCCTAGCTCCATGCGTACATTAGGCTGTAGCCCTCTATTGGCAAAGGTTCTGATGGCGGCGTCGCGAATGCCGGAGCCTGGTTCGCGCATAATCATAGGCTCCATGACAATTCTCTCTAATGAGATATTTTTCTGCTTCACTAGGGGATGATCCCGAGGAGCCATCACCATCAGCGGATTGGCGGTAAAGGGGAACGACTCTACATCGAGTCTATCAAAGGGGACCTGCCCCATAATGTAGAGATCATCTTCATTAGCGTTAATCCGTTCGATAATGCGATCTCGGTTAGAGACCTTGAGCGAGACATCGATGCCGGGGTGGCGCTGGCAGAACTCACCGAGGACTTCAGGGGCGAAATATTTGGCGGTCGATATCACGCCTAGCCGCAATCTACCCCGTTTTAGACCTTTTAGATCGGCCACTTTCATCTCCAGATTGGCCAGATTTTCAAAAATCTTACGACACGACTGGTAGAGCTCCATCCCAGCTTCGGTCGGGCGCACATTGCGGCCCACCTGTTCGAATAGCGCAATGCCGAGCGAGTCGGAGAGCTTTTTGACCTGCATCGAGACCGTCGGCTGGGTTAAAAAGAGCTCCTCCGCTGCACGGGTAAAGTTACCATGCCGGACAATCGCCTCAAAAATCTGGAGCTGGCGCAGAGTCGTATGGCGGATGAGATAGGTCGGCATCGCCGATGGGGGGGTATAGCCAGGTTCACTAAAAGGGGGCATGGAGGGGGATTCGGGTCGAGTACAGCCGTTCGATCAGTCGGGCCAGACGCGCTTACCGTGTTTAAAGCTCTGCACCAGTGTCTGCTGCTGCTCATTGTGGCTCGGCGATTGCGGCGACGGGGAAGAGGCTTTACGCCGCGTGGTGGCCGGGCGCTTTTTCGGGGTCTGCTGCTCAGTCGTTGTGGTCGGCAGTTGTTCGGTTGGATCTGTCTTTTCCGGAGTGGTCATAGAGAGTTACCTCGATTGTCAATGGGGGGTGTCAGTGATCACTATCTTCGTTAGTAAGCAGTTGATCCATTTTATGAGCAAACGCCCACTGCGCTGCGGTGGGAGTCGCCTCAGGATGCTCGGCATGGATGGTGACATTGACATAGTTACGGCCAAAACCGAGATCAGGATAGTAGGCCTCCTGCTCAGAGAGTTCTGCGGCTAAGTCGAGAAAATCACGCAACTGTTCATAATCGGCAAACTCATAGCGTCTTTCGAGCCGATTAGGTCGTTTGCGCTCCTGCCAAGGCTTCATTGCTTACCTCGTGAATGGGTTAGGTATCGCCCCCCTATCGCGGGGGGCTCTGAAACATTATCGAGCAGCTACGCGCTATCTATAGTAACTGCGACGGTTGTCGGCTGCTGTAGGGGCGGTTAACTGGGTGTACCACTGCCCTAGTTCATGGCTGTGGTTGAGCTCCTCCTGTAGTAGCTGCTGGAAGAAGAGGGTGTCGTTGCTATAGGGGGTGGTTTGACAGTAGCTGACCGCCTCACTATAGAACCGAACCAACTCCTGCTCAAACTCAATAGCCACCAACACTAGCTCTGCTAGCTGAGTGCCGAGTCTGACCGGTCGTAGTTGAGAGGCACTAGGGGCAACCCCCACCGAGAGCATACGGGCGATAATACGCTCGATATGCTCCATCTCCTCCTTCGCTTCGGCAGCTAGGCGCTCGGCATCTTTGAGCAGACCCCATCCAGAGACTAGGCGTGCTTGAGCCGTGTAGAGCTGAACGGCAGAGAACTCTAGGCTTAGGGCTCGCCCTAGATAGCCTAAAATTCTCTGATCCGATTGATTGGTAATCACCGTTCTATCTCTTGTGCGCTAAATTCGCATTGTCGAATTAGGCGTCGCTAGAGTCAGCGCCGCCACCGGTAGGGAGTACCGGCTCAACTTCGCGGTGTGGACGGGCGATAATATGGGCGGCAACTAGGCCATCACCAACGCGCTCACAAGCATCGGCACCGGCGCGAACAGCGGCATTGACAGCTCCAGTCTCGCCTCTTACCAAGACGGTGACATAACCACCGCCGACAAACTCACGCCCGATAAGGCGCACCTCAGCAGCTTTAGTCATTGCATCAGCCGCTTCAATGGCAGGAACCAAGCCACGGGTCTCGATCATCCCCAGTGCAATACCGTAGTTATCATTTGACATTGTCATCTCTCCATTCAGATTCAGATTAAGGCTCGTGGGCTACTTATTGTTGCCTAGTACCGGCTCAACTTCGCGGTGTGGGCGAGCGATAATATGGGCGGCAACTAGGCCGTCACCGACTCGCTCACAGGCATCAGCGCCAGCACGAACCGCCGCATTAACCGCACCGGTCTCGCCACGAACTAGCACGGTAACATAGCCGCCACCGACAAATTCACGCCCTATCAGTCTGACCTCTGCCGCTTTAGTCATGGCGTCGGCTGCTTCAATAGCCGGTACCAGACCGCGAGTTTCAATCATGCCTAGTGCGATACCATAGTTTTCAGTTGCCATTTTCGTCTCCTGTTGACTTATTAAATAAATAGACTCTGGTGGCCTGAGGGTAATCAGGCTTCCCAGTTATCGATAATGCCGCCGATGGTTAAATCGGTCAGAATTTCAAAATCACCTACGGCGTATCTTGCCGCAGAACCGTTGACGGTAAAGACCCAGTTGCCGTTACGAACGCCGACAGGATCAACCGCGACTTGGCGCTTACCTTGAGCGTCGCGCAGCACCCGTAGCCCAATCTGTTTTAGCCCCTCAATGCGACGGGTACAGAAGAGCGATCGTTCTACTTGAAAAATATCCATACCTACTCGCCCACCGCCGACTCATCTTCTGCAGGAGGCCAGTGGTCGATAATACCGACGATAGTTAAATCGCTAGGGTACTCTTTGCTCCCGGCCGCCTCTCGCGCGGCCGAGCTGCCGACACAGATCACCCAATCCCCCGGCACACAGCCGACGGCATCGACGGCGACCATTTTTGAGGAGCCATCCTTAACCACCAGCAGATGCTTATGTTCAAAGCCTGCGATGCGGTTGGTGGCGACTAGCGGTTTCTCTACCTGACAGATTTTCATTTAGTGGGCTCCCACCTTTAGAGAGGCCTTCACGCTGCAGTGGAGAGTCTCCAACGGCGCATCGTGAGTGTTACAATCGCGGATGACCTGTAGCGTATGCAGCAGCCCCTGTGTGGCTAGTTCGGCGTAACGGCTGTTAATGGCTGCTGCCACTCGCTGACACTTCTCTACGGCTCGCTCCCTAGCGCCGGGGACTCGACTGTGGTAGTCGAACCGAATCACAATCGGAATAGGCAGCGAACGCGACACATTAAGGCCGGTAAATATCTTAATCCCAACATCGAGATCTTGAGTCGCCTCCTCAACTGTATTGAGGTAGGCAAAGTACATTAAGTTGCGTAGCTGAATCTCTTCAAAGCCGACTCCGGCACCGATAAAGCGCTCGGCATGGCCGATATCGTGATAGTGGCTGCCGTGGTGCTGTTTAACATAGTCGATTTGGGAGAGATTGTTGATCGCAATGGCCTGAATAAAACGCGCCATCCCAGGGTCAATATCGGGGCTAGCGTAGCCAATTGCACTCTCAATCGTCTGCTCTGCCTGCTGCGGATGGTCGCTATAGCTCTGCTGGTAGAGCTGTAGCGTATCGACATAGCGATTTAAGGCTAGCTCCCCCTTCCCATCGGGCAGATGGATGCGAATGGCATCGGTATCGGTATCGAGCCCTAGCAGCAGTAGATCGATCGAGGCACCACAGCAGAAGCTATTCTCTATCGCCTGTTGAAAGGCTAAGAGGCGCTCTAAGCCAGCCTTAGCAGCCTTTTCGGTATCAGAGCCGTGAGCTGCGCACCCCTCATGTTCAGGATCAACCGAACTGAAGTGGTAGGCGACCACTTTTAGGTAGCGGGTCGGCTCATCGGCTAGATTAGGACGCCCTTCGCGATAGCGCAGCATCTCGACCTCAACCCATTTTTGGAGGCTATCTTCGATATCAAATAGCGAACCGGCATACGATTTGCGCCGCACTGCGCGGTGGGGCAGACGCAGCACATAGCGAATGAGATGGGCTAGACGACCATCGGCGCAGGGAGAGATATCAAGGGTATGAAAACCGCACGACTGTAACCATGGCTCAAATTCGGCGTCACTCATCGCCCCGAGTGGATTGTCGCTATAGAAGCGATCAGCGAACTGGCGATAGGTCGAAAAAGTTGCCATCGCATAGAGTTTGCGCATATCTAGCTGAGTCACCCACGCCGCGGCGAGGAGCTCCTCAGGGAGAGCAAATCCAAGCTGTTGCTGAACGAGCTGTTGTGCCACTGTCTCGAAGTTAGGCTCATGCTGGCGTGCCGAAAGCTGCTTTAACACCGGGATGATGGCGTCAAAAGTGCCCTTAACCCCCGTTTCATAGTGGGCTAGACGAGCGTTCGCTCGGCTATCTGTCAGCGAGTGGCCCTGCCTAGAGGTTACCGCGCCGGGACGGCGCAGCGGCGCTCTAGCTGGCTGTGGATATTGGCGAGAGTTGCGGATCATGCGGCTTTAACCTAGCCTCTAGCCCCACCGGAGTAGGTGACTAGCGCCCCTTTATCGGTATTGCCACTGCTGCCGGTAACTCGACTAACCGGTGCGGCAAGCTCCTCTTTACAGCTGTTTTGCTGCAAAGGTGCCATCACCGATACTGGGCCGCCACGGCGAGTCGGATTGCGACTGAGTACCGACCGACCTTCGGTGCCGGTGACCCGTTCGCCGCGATCCCAATCATCGCCGGTAATACGCCTGCCTGAGGCGTTGCCCTCACCTGTGACTCGCTGCTTTGGGGCAGCCTCACGCGGTTTAGCGGCAGTGTGGCCAAAACGGGCCTCTTCGGTGCCAGTGACCTTGCCAGCAGCCATCCCGAACGGGCCGGTAATTTGGCTATTTTCGTAACCGGCACCGGTGACAGCACTGGTTCGGGCGGGGGGGGCTGTGTCTGTTAGACTAGTCGCGCTCTCTAGCGGCGCTGGCGGCTGTAGTGGTTGCGGAAAGTCGGGACTGTCGGGCGCTGCGGCTGTGGCGGCACACGCTTGAACAATCTGCTCACTCCCTAGGTAGGGGGTGCCACTGATCGCTTCACAGGCCCCGCGGCTATCCCCAGTCATTTTGTCGCCGACAGCCGGTTGCAGCCCCGTTAGGGAGGCACCGCCTAGAGGGCGTTGCGGGGGCATACGCCGCGCGACCTCGCGGCTCGCTTCAGGAGGGCAGAAGTCACGATACTGTTCGATACCAGCATAGGGGGTGCCGGTAATCGATTGACAGGTGCCGGGCTCATCGCCGGTGACTTGGTTCGCGCGACCGGTCATGGTGCCGGTCACGGGACGACCTTTGGGGGTCACTGAGGTACCGACCTTCTCATCTCCCGCTGCCGGTACTGTGTCGCAGAAGGTTGTGAACTGCTCTTGACCGATATAGTCATCTCCGGTCACATGACGGCAGCTCCCCGACTCATCGCCTGTCATTTTAGTCGAACGACCGAGCATGGTGCCGGTGACCCCTCGACCCTTGAGGGTCTGGCTACTGCCGACCTTGGCCGGAACCGTCAGCTCGACATCGCTAGCCGGCATATATTGGGTTCCGGAGAGGCGACGGTTAGCGCCGGTTTCGGTACCGGTAACGCGGCGGGCGTGGGTTTCGGGATTACCGCTAACGCGACTCCCTCTGGCGGTGTGGCTGGTGGTAATTTTGGTCGGTGCCGGCACCGGTTCGGTACCACAATACTCTACCTGCTGTTCTGCGGCGAGATACTCAGAGCCGGTAATCTTTTGACAGGTACCTGGCTCATCGCCGGTCACCTTCTGACTACGGCCGACCCGATTACCGGTGACCTGGTTGCCTCGACTAGTCGAGGTGACGCTACTGCGACTGGGACTCATCGGGGGGTCGCTTTGACAGAAATCTCGGAAGATATCCGCGCCCATATACTCAGTACCCGTGACCGTACGACAGGTACTCTCATCGTTACCGGTCATCTTTTCGGTGCGATCGACCATGGTGCCTGTGAGTCTCTGTCCTCTCGCGGTCTCGCTCATGCCGACCTTCCAAGTCGCATCGCTAGCTGCTGCCCTCTGGCGGCTGCTTCGCTGCTTACCGGTCGGTTCGCTCTTTTTTTGCCCTACCTTGCCGCGGCGACTCTGCTGTTCACGAACTGCCATGGCTAGTTCGCGACTGGTGAGTTGCGGATTGCGCACTCGGGCGGTCTGCGCGGTTGTCATGCCTGAGGCACTAATACCCGCTTTGCCACGAGTCGATTGCGCTTGGCGTCTGGCTAGCGCAATGGTGCGGCAGGAGCTGGTTGCGCTGACCGGCGGCTGTTTGGGTTTGATCTTAGAACGCGAGGCGCTGCTGCGCACGGGCGTACGGCTCTCAGAGGCGGCGGGTCTGTGGCTGCTCTTGCCGCCACAACCACAGCTAGGCTCTGTCGCCTTGGTTAATTCGGAACTCTCCGCTACCGTCGCTGTACGGTGCGAGGCCGCATCGCGAGTTCTATCCGCGCTACGGTCGGCCGACTTACCCCGGGTGGAGAGGGCACGGCGCCGCTCGCGCGAGGCTTGGCGGGCTGTGCTGGAGCCCCCCCCGACTGCGGGGGAGATGATATAGCGAGTTCTGGCGCTGCTAGCTCTCTCAGGCGCTTTAGCAGCGACAGGTTGAGCGACAGTTTCATTAACAGCAGCCGGCGGTGGCGCTGGGACAGAACGAGTTCTGTCGCCACCACGCTGTGCTAACTTGCCACGGCTAGAGAGAGCCTTTCTGCGGGCCAGAGAGGCAGTTCGGGCCGAACCGGTGCATTGGGCGGCTTGGACACGAGCCGGTGCGGCAGTTGAGGTTACCGAGGCGCTG
The DNA here is from genome assembly GCA_008375315.1 of Ectothiorhodospiraceae bacterium BW-2. Classification (NCBI taxonomy): domain Bacteria; kingdom Pseudomonadati; phylum Pseudomonadota; class Gammaproteobacteria; order Chromatiales; family Ectothiorhodospiraceae; species Ectothiorhodospiraceae bacterium BW-2. The sequence continues at coordinate 1,901,741 of CP032507.1, forward strand.
TTTTGTTGAGCCGTCGCGGCAGTTCTACCTGAAGTTGACAATGCTCTGCGCCTCTCCATTGCCAACGCTCGGACACTTTGTGCATTCGCGGTTTGTGCCATTACTATTCCCCGTTGTGTTTGATTGACCCTGACAGAAAGACTCTGTTGCCTTTAGGTGCCCGAATTAGGCACGACCTTCGAAGACAACGAAGGCTAATCCCTGACTCTGGGTGTAGTTATCGTAGCCGAGTAGGCGGACATGGTGGTCGGGATAGGCGCGACGACAAGCCTCTAACTCGTTGACAACGCTCTCTAGATCTTGCTCCCCAAAGAAGGGTAGCTTCCACATCGTCCAGTAGTGGTTAGTTGAGCGCGAGGGGTGTTCATGCTCGATTGCTGGCGTCCAGCCTTGAGAGATCAGGTAGGCGATCTGATCATAGATCTCCTCCTGAGTCAGCTTAGGCAGAAAGCCGAAGGTTTCCAGCGTCTGTGCGGTTTGAAAATCACCCATTTGGTTACTCATTGACATGGTAGTTCCTCTTTAAATCTTTAAAGTAGTTAAGACTGATGAATTTGATTAGGCTGAGGATTAGGAGAGATCCAGCTTGTCAACCGTATCAAACTCGAACTTAATCTCTTTCCAAGTCTCCATAGCAATGGCGAGTTCAGGGCTGTGGCGTGCAGCTTCAGAGAGAATATCTCGTGCCTCTTTCTCGATTTCGCGCCCTTCGTTACGCGCCTTGATGCTCGCCTCTAGCGCGACACGGTTCGCCGCCGCCCCAGCTGCATTACCCCATGGATGCCCTTGAGTACCGCCGCCGAACTGTAGCATGGAGTCATCACCGAAGATGGTCACCAGCGCCGGCATGTGCCAGACATGGATACCGCCTGAGGCGACAGCCATCACGCCGGGCAGTGAACCCCAATCTTGATCGAAGAAGACCCCGCGAGAGCGATCTTCGGGGACATACGATTCCCGTAGCTGATCGACAAAGCCGAGTGTCGATTGACGGTCGCCCTCAAGTTTACCGACGACGGTGCCGGTGTGGAGGTGGTCACCCCCAGAGAGGCGCAGACACTTAGCGAGGACGCGAAAGTGGATACCATGCTTCGGATGGCGGTCGATAACGGCGTGCATCGCGCGGTGAATGTGGAGCAGCATACCGTTTTCACGGCACCAGTTAGCTAGACCGGTATTGGCGGTAAAACCGCCAGTCAAAAAGTCGTGCATAATGATAGGGGAGCCAACCTCTTTAGCAAACTCGGCCCGCTTATACATCTCTTCAGGGGTTGAGGCGGTCACATTGAGGTAGTGCCCCTTGCGCTCGCCGGTCTCCTGCTGCGCCTTCTGAATCGCCTCGCCGACGAACTCAAACCGGTCGCGCCAGCGCATAAAGGGCTGCGAGTTGACATTCTCATCATCTTTGGTCATATCCAGACCGCCGCGCAGACACTCATAGACGGCACGGCCATAGTTTTTAGCCGAGAGACCGAGCTTAGGCTTAATGGTCGCGCCTAGCATTGGACGACCATATTTATTCAGACGGTCTCGTTCTAGCTGAATACCGGCAGGAGGGCCACCGCAGGTCTTAATGTAGGCGATTGGGAAGCGAATATCTTCCAGCCGCAGATGGCGCAGCGCTTTAAAGCCAAAGACATTGCCGACGAGTGAGGTCAGCACATTAACGACTGAGCCCTCTTCGAATAGATCGATAGGGTAGGCGATAAAGGCGTAGAAGGACTCTGAATCGCCCGGAACATCTTCGATACGATAGGCGCGGCCTTTGTAGTACTCCATATCGGTCAATAGTTCAGACCATACCGTACTCCAAGTACCGGTCGAAGACTCGGCAGCGACGGCGGCCGCGACCTCTTCGCGGGGAACGCCGGGCTGCCCGGTGCACTTAAAGCACGCGAGTAGATCGGTATCTAAGGGGACATAGTCCGGCGTCCAGTACATATCACGGTACTCTTTAACGCCTGCATCGTAAGTTTGTTTTGCCATGTTCAACTCCTGTTTATGCCGGATTGGCCAGTTGGTTAAAACCTTTTCGTCCTAGATGATAGGAAGAAAGGGGAGGGTTTATCCAATAAATGGTTTCTTTAAAAATCATAGACCATAATCTATAGGTAATTTTTTTCAGTGGTTTAATAGCTGTTTAAATATCAATTAACGGTTCAAAATGCCAAAAACTGTCGGGGTTTAGCGCACAGAGGTGACAGTCTGTTGCAGTTAGCGGTCTATCTTAACCTAAAAGTTGGCCCGTGTGTCAACTTAAAGTAGAGTCGCTTTAGCGGGCAAGCTATTGCATAATGGCTTGAGGATCTAACAATGGAGAGGGGGCTGACTGTGCAGTTGACAATTAACCAAAAAGTGATTTTTGCGATGGTGGGTATGGTGTTGCTGCTGCTATTTAGCAGCGCAGCCGGCATTATGGGGGTGCAGAACCTCGGCAGTAGCCTGCGCTTTGTCACCGGTCCGGCGTGGGATGCCGCTGATGGCGCAATGGAGGGGACTATCGGGATTCAGAGTGAACTTCTCGCTATCGGTCGGTTATTGCGTCAAGAGGTGAGCTATGAGCAGATGCGTACCGAGCTAGCACAGGCGGAGAGTTTTGCTGGCGAGGCGCTAGAGAGGATGTTCGCCTCTGGCTTAATGAGCGCGGATGAGCAGCGTTCGAGTCGGCAATTTTTGCAAGATTATCGTAAAAAGCGCGATCTGTTTCTCGCGCTCTATCGCGATTATGCTCAATCGCAGCAGCGGTTAAGCGAGATCGTCAATGATCTAGATAGGCTGTTAGAGGGGGCTGAAGCGGTGGTCGAGCAGAACATGGATGGGGCTAAGCTAGTGACAAACGACCCGCTTACCATCACTCGGCTGTGGGCGTTTGCAGATGGCTTGATGGAGAGCCGTATTGCGATCCTCAAACGGGCGAAAATTTTTGAAGATGCCATTTTGCAGGGCGAGTTGACCTCTGCACAGCAGCAGCAGCTACAGGCGTATCAGCAGGAGCTAGGTGACCTTATCGATGTTGTCTCGCTCTCCCCCTACGCTAATCAGCGGCTCGATGGCTATTCGCAGACAGTGAGTGAACTGATGCTATCGCTATTAGATGACTATCAGCAGCAGTTTGAGCGGAGTGTGGCTCACTTTAAGGCGTTTCGGCAGCAAGAGTTGCAGATGCAGGAGACCATCTCGCAGCTATTAGCGCTAATTGAGGCGTTAGAGGCGAGCGGCGATAGCCAAGTGGAGGGGGCGATAGAGAGGGTTGCGCCCCAAATTGTGCAGGCGGAGCTTTTGCTCCTGCTCGCCCTAGGTATCGGGGTGGGGGTTGCGATTGTGGTGATTGTGGTGATGCGTGTAACGATATTAACGCCACTGAGGGCGGTGGTCGAAAGGATGCACGATATTGCCGCTGGCGAGGGGGATTTGACCGTGACCTTGAGTGAGCAGGGTCGAGATGAGTTGGCGCAGCTAGGCCATTGGTTTAACCAATTTTTGCAGAAATTGCGCCAGATGGTGGCTGAGATCGATCAGACCTTGAGCCGTTTAAATCGGCTGACCGGATCGATGGCGACTATCTCTGAGCAGACGATCCACTCGATCCAAAATCAGAGTAGCGAAACCGATATGGCAGCGACGGCGATGACTCAGATGTCGGCTACCGTTGCTGAAGTGGCAAACAATGCCGCTAGAGCGGCCGAGGCGACTCATGAGGCTGAGCGGGAAGCGACAACCGGCTTTGAGGTGGTCGCCTGTACCATTCGTTCCATTGAACAGCTAGCGGTTAGAGTGGGTGAAGCGGCGGAGGTGGTCCATCAACTGGAGCAAGATAGCGAAAATATCGGCACGGTACTAGATGTCATTCGCGGCATTGCTGAGCAGACCAATCTGTTGGCGCTGAATGCCGCGATTGAGGCGGCTAGAGCCGGAGAGCAGGGGCGAGGCTTTGCGGTGGTTGCCGATGAGGTGCGGACGCTCGCTGGGCGCACCCAGCAGTCAACGCAGGAGATTCAGCAGATGATTGAGAGGCTACAGAGCGGAGCGAATAGTGCGGTGGTGATGATGAATAGCTCCCATCAACAGGTCGGTGAGACGGTCACGCAGGCGCGTCAGGCCGGCAGCGCTCTGGAGGCGATTACCCACTCAGCCCAACTGGTGACCGATATGTCAACTCAGATCGCCTCGGCGGCGGAGCAGCAGGCGGCGGTGGCAGACGATGTGAGTCGTAATGTGACTAACATTCAGGACATTGGCCACCAGACTAGCGATAGCGCCAATGAGATTGGCCGCACCAGCCAAGAGCTTAATCAGCTGGCGCAAAAGCTGGAGGCGCTGTTAAATCAGTTCAAGATTTAATCTGTATGAGCGATGTGATTGCCCTTGAGGTTAGAGAGTTAATTAAATGTTACGGTAGCCACACTGCGGTCGATGGTATCGATTTAGCGGTGCCTGAGGGGAGCTGTTTTGGTCTGTTAGGGCCAAATGGTGCCGGAAAAAGTACTACCATGGAGATGATGGAGGGGATGATCGAGCCGACTGCGGGGGAGATCTTCTATCGTGGTAAACCGCGTGATCACACTTTTCGCTTCAAGGCGGGCATTCAGTTTCAGCATACTGCGCTGCAGGAGTTTTTATCGGTTAAGGAGACTCTACAGCTCTTCTCAGGTCTCTACCCCGATCCACTACCACTGCCGCAGCTCATTGAGCTCTGTTCGCTGCAGAGCTTTCTCTATCAGGACAATCGGCATATTTCGGGGGGGCAGCGACAGCGGCTGCTGCTAGCGCTAGCGCTAGTGGGGCGACCGGAGATCCTATTTTTAGATGAGCCGACTACCGGGCTCGATCCACAGTCAAGACGCCACTTTTGGCAGCTACTACGCCATATTCAGCAGCAGCAGACGACGATTATCCTCTCCACTCACTATATGGAGGAGGCCTCAGAGCTGTGTGATCAAGTGGCAATTATTGACCACGGTAAAGTGATCGCCCTTGGCACGCCTAGGGCGCTGCTCAAAGAGCATTTTGAGGGCCAAATCGTGCAGCTACCGCAGAGCGATTTTGTGGCGAACTGGGAAGGGAGTGAGCTTATCACCGAGCAGCAGGGGTGGGTCGAATTGACCACGACTGATGTCGGGCAGACTCTGACGCGACTGCTACACAGAGGGGTCGATTTGAGTCGGGTACAGGTGAGGCAGCGCAATTTAGAAGATCTCTTTTTGCATATTACCGGTAAGGAGTTGCGGCAGTGATGAGTTGGCGGCGCTTTATGGCGCTGGTGCGGGCGAGTACTTTGGAGTTTGTGCGGGATCGGGCGGCGTTAGGGTGGAATATTCTGTTTCCGGTGATGATTATGTTGGCCTTTGCGCTACTCTTTAGCGAGTCGGAGCAGGCCCTCTATAAGGTCGGCATGGTGGGGGAGGTGCCGGTTGATCACCCCTTTTTAGCGCAGCGCTATATCGATTTTCTGCCCGAAGAGGGGGTGGCCGAGGCGGTGGTTAAAGTGGAGCGCCACCAGCTTGATATGGTGATAGATTGGCAGCTACGGCGTTACTGGGTCAATGAGAGCTCCCCTAACGGCTATATTGTCGAGCAGCTACTCTATGCCGCTGCGGGCGATTCAATACTACAGCGCCAGCCGGTGAGTGGCCGAGCCGAGCGCTATATCGACTGGCTGGTGGTGGGATTGTTGGGTATGAACGCGATGTTTAATGCCCTGTATGGCATCGGCTTTGTGATTGTGCGCTATCGTAAAAACGGGGTGTTAAAAAGGTTACGAGCCACCCCGCTGACGGTGGCTGAGTTTTTGGGGGCACAAATTGTCTCGCGCATCTTGCTCATTTTAGGGGTGACTTCGCTGGTCTATTGGGGCTGTGATCTGCTGCTCAATTTTACTATGCACGGCAGTTATCTCACGCTGCTGCTGGTGCTCTTTTGTGGAGCCTTGGCGATGATTGCGATGGGGCTACTTATTGCCTCACGGCTCTATAATGAGGAGTTGGCCGGCGGCCTAGCTAACGGGATCGCCTGGCCGATGATGCTGCTATCAGGGGTCTGGTTTTCGCTCGAAGGCTCTCCTGTTTGGGTGATGACTTTGGCGCAGCTCTTACCGTTAACTCATGCGATTGAGGCGGGGCGGGCGGTGATGTTACGCGGGGCGGGGGTGATCGATATTGCGCCACAGCTAGGAGCGCTGCTGCTAATGACACTGCTCTTTTTGGCCATCGGGGTTAAGTTGTTTCGGTGGCAGTCGTGTTAGTTACCATAGTAGATCATCCGGCACGACATAGTCGGCATAGGGATCATCGGCAACAGCAGGGGGGGGCTCACTCTCCGGCTGCAGTTGTAGCACTAGGCTCGCGGGGCGGCGCTCGGCAATTTTTGCGGCGATATCACATTTGACTAGCTCATAGAGACCATCGATTTTGACGATGGCTAGCTTACCGGCGACAATGCTGTCGCGCAGTGCGGTTGTAATATGGAATCGCTTTACCTTGCCCTTATCGACAAAGTTGTAGCAGCACTCGCCCACCTCTTTCTCTATTTTGTGGCGGGCAATTAGCTGGCGCACCTCGGCGAGTTTCGCCTTTTGCTCGGCCTGTTGGCGGCGCTGCTCATTGAGCTGCTGCTCCCGCTGACGGCGCATCGCCTCCTCTTCGGCTAACTGTCGCTGCAACTCACTCTGCTCTGGAGTGGCGCGCTTTTTCGCTTTTGGCTGCTGTTTGCGCTCTTTTTTTAGCGCCTTTTGACTCTGCTGTAGTCTTTTTTCATCAACTAATCCGGTTTTCAGTAGTTGATCCTGAAGTGAATTTCCCATGGTGGCCTCGTTTCGCTCCGCTGTTGTGAGTGGTAATGATATGGGCTCACAGCGGCGATGAACAGCGATTTTGTGGCGAAAGCCATATTAGTTGACAGTAGCCGCGCGAAATTCCATAAAACCAGCCGCTGTTGGATCGTGTGGTTGAGAGTGTGTGCGGTAGCCACCGGCTGTTCAAGCTGCTGTTGATACGCTTCGGCCTGCTCCCGCTCAATCAGCAGGCTGTACTCATCGAGTGTTATGCCGTTGCCACTGCCAAACTGAAAGCCAGGGGATCGAGATGGCGACCAATAGCGCGTGATCCTGCAATTTGCTGATATTGATTTTTGGTGATTGTGCGCAAAATCGCCACTGCCATTGGCACCGACTACCACACAAAATGTTGGGATATCGTCCATCACTGCATTTTGAAATCGGTAACCTTACGCCACCATAGCGTAAAAAACGCCGCAACATTTGTTTCACTACTCCCCTGATGAACCACAGAGGAGAACAGAGAGGCCGAACCCCACCCTAGCAGCCGTATCGCAGGCCTTTAAAGATTGGCGGGAGACGCCTGTTCATAGCGGCGGATTAGCTCATCTGGTAATTTCAGCATCAAACACGCCCTGGTCAGTGAACATGACAAAAAGGAGGATAACCCGTTAGAAAATCGCCAAAACAGGTACCATTTCGCAAGATTAAATCACTCATTGCCGCACATCAAGAGTCTTTTTGTACCCAAAAACCGCAAACTGATGGGAAAAACGATAGAATCGTCATGGATTTTTTGATATGCTCACTCCATACCTGATCGACGGGGAAGATAACCCGTTTTCTGTTTATCCTGCCAAATGGAAGGATCACTCGTTAGGAAATCGCTGTTTTCGACTGGATTCAGGGAGGTTAATGAGGGTCTGTTGGGAAGATATACGGATCTGTTTAATAACTTGTTATGCCTGTCAGTTTTTTAGCTGTCGATAGCACGCTGTTGATTTCTGCTTGAATGGTTTTTCGGGGTTTTAGCCCAGGGGTTATGCTTAACAATTTCGGATGATCAAGTACTAAAAGGAAAATACATGTCAAATCGTAATGAAGGAATGCAAATCATGTGGAAGAGTGACCCAACATACTCAGCCAAGCACTTCTCATCTTCTGCATCTTGTATTGACAGTGTTCACAGCCGGGTTCTGGGTTATTCTTTGGATATTAACAGCAATAAGTAACTCAAGTCAGGCGCAATGCACTGTATGTGGAAGAACTAAAGGACTATTTGGTTAAAATTTAGTTATGTATAGCTTTCCAGATAAATATTCTGGTAAAAACACTGTTCATACCCTCATTTTTCCTAGTAGTCATTCCAAAATGTTTTTCTGGAAAGCTATAGTTTCGACGATTGGTAGGATTGGCTTTTTGGCATAACTTGTTGCTCAAGGCCGACCACCTGCCGTCGGGCTTTTTTGGTTTAGTTTTGGGCTAAGTGCCGGTGGGTGTCGTCTTAGCTCGGGCGTTAGCACACATATATAGAGGCTAAATTATGAAAGAGAAATTAATATTAATATTTTTTGCGTTTTTTGTTGCTTTTACAACTCAATACGGTCTAAAAGAAATCGAAAACATGGAGATTATTTCTTTTGCTCACGCAGGTGATGGCAAGTGTTATTCCTCATTTGAAAATAATCAATATACTCATGATAAGGAGCTTAATAAAGCTTATAACAAAGGTTATAAAATTGTTGCTGCTAACATGGCTATTTATGATACTGAAGCTCAACCTCACTTCTATTTTGTTGCCTGCTGAACCGTTTGTTGGACGAGTCCGGGGTAATTGGAAAGACTTTATTAAGAAGATGGCTTTTTTGCCTTTCGCTAGTTTCCACGCGCCTTGGCGTGGGAATCAGTTCGTAGGCTGAGTTGTAGCTTGCGGAACCCCAGTTTTTCAGGCACAAGTTAATTAGAAGGATAAAATGACAATGCAAATTGAATTACCAGAACCTCAAGCTGAAATATTGCGACAATATTGTCATAAAGTAAACATCAGTGAAGCAGAGGTTATACGTCAAGCTTTAGTTCAATTTTTATCAACAAAAGTAAAATCTCAACGTAAATTATCTGAGCATGCTGCTTTTGGATGTTGGCGTAATAAACAACAAGATGGCTTAACATATCAATACCATTTACGAGATGAATGGTCATCATGAATATTGCGGTATTTGATACTAATATTGTCATTGATGCTTTAAATGGTACTAATAAAGCAGATGTGGAATATCAACGTTATCAACAAGTTTATATAAGCCTAATTACTTGGATGGAAGTTATGGTTGGTACGGACGAAAATGATACTTTAACCGAAAATTTTTTACAGGATTACTTTATTACCTTACCGATTACCCAAGATGTTGCAGAAAAAGCGGTAATTATCCGCAAACAGCAAAAAATTAAATTGCCAGATGCAATAATTAAGGCTACTGCACAAGCACATAATGCATTATTGGTTACACGTAATACTCGTGATTTTCCAGAAAATTCTGAAGGCATACGAATTCCTTATCAATTATAAAATAACGACGATTAAAACCTAACAAAACCATCCACTTGACCGTTTTTCGCTACGCTCCAAACGGCAAATGATGGTAATTGTTATGTGCTGAAAACAGGAAATAGAGAATGAAAGCAAACGAAACTAAAATAGAAGACTTTTTATCTTCAAATAAAACTCAATTTATAATTCCTGTATATCGAGGAATTATGATTGAGAATTACGGTAACACTTTACCAATTACACTAATTTTAACTGTCCATCCCCTTACTCTGTGATGGCGGGCGATCACGCTTGCCCGGTCTCAATGAGCAACCCAATGTCTTTTCAAGTTTCGCCAACGCTTGATCTCCCATCAACGGGTACCCAATACTTTGCCCCTTTGCTAGGGCGGCTTCAAGTTCTGCATTCGCCGGCATGTCGAGAAATTCATCAAGTCGTTCGACCCGATCTAAAAGCGGCTTGACGACGACTAAGCCATTATCCTTTCCCCTAAAGTGGGTAAAAGTACTGGATCACTTCCAATCTACGGCAGTGGCCGAAAGCTTTGCTTTAACAGGGTTCATTGCGACATAGCGAAAGGCGGCCATCAAGTGAGCTTCAGCCATGGCAACTGAGCCGAAGCGCCCCTGAAACAGATGACCTGTAACGTGAAGTCTTGCATTGATATAGGCGCTGTAACGACGATGCGTTTCCCTCACAGCCCGAGACAATCCGGTTTCGTCTGACGGTACCAGAATCAGGTGTGTATGGTTCGGCATCAAACAATAGGGCCAAACCATCACGGCTGCTGCCAGCCAATCTTTGTAGAGCGCGTGGTTGTTCTCTTCAAAGAACACTTTCTGACGCCGGTTGCCCCGCTGAGTCACATGATGCGGAACACCGGGCACGATGATTCTTGGAAGTCTTGCCATGTCGCGATATTACCGGACGAGATAATTAGTGTAAATGGTAAGGTGTCACCGTAATTTCCGTAATTTACCGTAATTTCCCAAATAGCAAGTGGCGACCAGAGAGAGAATGACATCGGCGACAGCGGCTCCGCCGAGCGTTCTGAAGAAGAGGCTGTTACGCCGTCCCCGAATCACCAGCTTGAGCATACTCTCCATCCGGTTATTATCGATTTGTGCCCTCTCAATGCGGCAAAATCCGGTCAACTTATTGTAGTGGTTGAGCAGATAGCGGATCGCTTTGCCTAGCGGACTGTTTTCCTCGACATCGCCACTCTCAATCTGCGCCTCGCCCCCCCTGAGTGTCAAGATACCCTGAGACCACCCCTGATGAGAAATGAATGTAGAATCAGGGGGGGCAACAGAGGAGATACACGATGCCCAAAGATACTACCGTTTTACCCTCCAACGAGGTTACCGACCCCGATGAAGAGAAGCGCTCCTACCGCAAATTTAGTGAGGAAGAGAAGCTTCGGATCCTAGCAGAAGCAGAGCAGTGCAAGGAGCCGGGTCAGCTAGGCGAGCTGCTGCGCAAAGAGCAGATCTACAGCTCCCATCTGACCAAATGGCGCCGACAACTGCAAGCACAGGGGCAGGCTGGCCTGAAAGGGAAACAGAGTGGTCGCAAACCGAGCCTAGACAAGCGAGATAAGGAGATAGAGCGTTTAAAGAAGGAAATTCAGCGTCTTAGCCAACGGTTACAGCAGACCGAAGGGGTGATTGCGCTCCAAAAAAAAGCCTTCAGCTTATTGGAGCAGATGAACACAGAGATAAGCTTATGAGATTAGTTGAAAAAGAGTGCCCCAGTTCGGTGAGCATAAGAGCCGCTTGCGATAGCCTAGCGCTCTCGCGTGCAGGCTACTACCGCCGACAGGCTCCGGTTGTCTCCCCCCGAGCGAGCCTTCCAAGACCCGTCGCAGCCAATGCGCTGAGTGAGGCAGAGAGGCAAGCCGTTCTGGGGCTTTTGAACAGCGAACGATTCTATGACCAACCTCCGGCAGAGATCTATGCTAGCCTGCTGGATGAAGGGAAATATTACTGTTCAATCAGTACGATGTATCGGATCCTTCGTGCTAATCAACAGACGGGAGAGCGGCGAGCTCAAAAACCGGCCAAATCACACGCTATCCCCCGATTACGGGCGACCCGCCCGAATGATGTTTGGACATGGGATATCACTAAGCTTCCCACCACAGAGCAGGGTAACTTCTTGAATCTCTATGTGGTGATGGATCTCTACAGCCGTTTTATTGTGGCTTGGATGGTCTCAAGGAAGGAGAATAGTGAGCTCTCCAAGCTGTTAATCAGTGACGCAGCGGCTCGCTATCGGGTCGCGCTCAGTGGCTTAACACTGCATCAGGATAGAGGTGTGCCGATGACCGCCAGAGGCTATCTCGACTTGATGGCCGAACTGGGGATCACCTGCTCCCACAGCCGTCCACGAGTCAGTAACGACAATCCGTTTAGCGAGAGTCAATTTAAAACACTCAAGCAACAACCCGATTATCCTCAACGATTGACAGGAGTTGACCATGCCAGAATATGGTTTAGTGACTATGTTGACTGGTACTGTTTCCACCACCACCATCGAGGGATTGCGTGGTTCACTCCAGAGCAGGTATTTACCGGTCGTTACAAGGAGGTTAGCGAGCAGCGTGAACAGGCGCTGAAGCAGGCCTATCAGCAGCATCCGAAACGCTTTATTCATGGTGAGCCCAAGGTTAAGCAACCCCCTACTGAGGTATGGATTAACCCCGCTCTACCGGAGGAGGGGGTGGGGTCGCTGGAGGTCAACTATCCAACCCTGAATAGAGCGAAGGAGAGATGAGTGACGGTGCCGCTAGTGGGTCTATCGTCGATGGCTTTAGCCGGTTGTGGTGGCTGAATGACAGAGCGTTATCCATAGCCCGCCCCCCGGAGACCCCCTTATTATCGTAGGGGGGCGGGCTGTGGGTAACGCGGTGCAGGAGGGAGGTTCCTAGATTAGGGGTTGCAGTTCGCCTTGCAGCTCCCCCTTGCTGAAGGGCTTGGCTCTTGCGGCAAAGGGCCATGAGGGTCATGTTCGCTCCTTGTTGCGTCATGACTCAACATAGGCGAAATTTACCGGTGAGGGCAGTGGCAATCACCGGCTAGATTTAGAGCTTTATTTTTTTAACAACTGGTCTCAAATTGCTTGACAGCTTCCGCCCCACTGTTTCAGGCTTCAGAATCGTGCCCTGATTCAAAATCCGGTTGGGTGTGTCATCCAGATTGAAGTGGGGCGCATCAGCAGTCAGTTGTTTGAGTGCCTTAAATACCACGAAGCCATCATTGGCGACAGACTCGGTTTGGTCATAGAGTGACGACGCAGTCAGTGGCACCCCTAATATCTGCTGCAGCGTCTGCCGCCATCTTGCTGAAAATCGTCTGTAGGGGTCGCGGTAAAGTAGGTGCCACAGCTATTGCAGCGCAGCTACTCGAAAATATGTTCGACCGCACTTAAAGGGGGCTCGCCCTGAATCCGTATGTAAATGGTAAAGTGTCACCGTAATTCCCAATTCCCATATTAGTGAGTTATTTTATTATAAACTACTGAATTTTAATGATTATTTTTTTAGATTTCGTTGCGTTGTGGCTGCAATTGAGCTATACCTATCGCTAATGGGGGCGTTTTTTAGGGGGAAATCTATGTTACAGCGACTGGTTGCATTGCAGCAGCGCGACGGTTATATCTCCAAAGGTGCCGCAGCGGCGCTGGCGCAGCAGCTTGATATCAGCATCGCCGAGATCGATGCGGTTATCGACTTCTACGACTTTTTGCATCATGACTATCGCGGTCAGTTTGAGATTCGCTTTAGCGATAATATTACCGATCAGTTTGCCGGTAGCCGAGAGTTGATGGCGCAGCTATGCCAGCGATTGGGTGTCGAGGTGGGGAGGGTGCGTGGCGATGGGCGGGTGTTGGTCGATACCACCTCCTGTACCGGCATGAGTGATCAGGGGCCGGCGCTACTGGTCAATGGCTTCGCGATAGCTCGTTTGAACTCAATGCGTATTGAGCGTGTGGCCGAGCTAATTGAGCAGGGTACTGAGTTATCAACATGGCCGGCAGAGCTATTCGATATTCAGACAAACATTCGTCGTACCGATAGTCAGTTGCAATCCCCTCTGCCTGAGGGAGCCGCACTGACCGCGTTACAGCAGCAGGGAGGGGAGGCGCTGTTGGCCGATATTGAGGCCTCAGGCGTTCGTGGCCGCGGCGGGGCTGGGTTTCCTACCGGTCGTAAGTGGCGCTACTGTCGTCAGAGTGAGGCGCTAGAGCGGATCGTGGTCTGTAATGCCGATGAGGGGGAGCCGGGAACTTTTAAAGATAGGGTGTTACTGCAGCGCTATGCTGCGGATGTGATTGAGGGGATGACGCTCGCTGGGGCGATTGTCGGCGCTAGGCGAGGTTTTATCTATCTGCGGGGGGAGTACCGCTTTTTACTCTCCCCTTTAGAGTCGCTGTTAATGAAGAGACGAGCTGCCGGGTTACTAGGCGAATCGATTTTAGGCGATTTAAACTGGCGGTTTGAGATTGAGATCCACCTCGGAGCCGGTGCCTATATCTGTGGCGAGGAGTCGGCACTGATTGAGTCGCTGGAGGGGAAGCGGGGTATTCCGCGTAAGCGGCCACCCTTTCCGGTGAGCGCCGGTTATCGGGGGTTGCCGACGGTGGTGAATAATGTGGAGACCTTTTTTGCCGCCGCCCGTATTGCTCACTATGGGAGTGAGTGGTTTCGTCGTCGCGGCTCTAGCCACTCTACCGGAACTAAATTGCTAAGCATCAGTGGTGATTGTGAGCTGCCTGGTCTCTATGAGTATCCGTTCGGTGTCTCCATCGCCCAGGTCTTGGCCGATTGCGGCGCGACCGAGGTGCAGGCGGTACAGATAGCCGGTGCTGCTGGGCAGACGCTCGCACCGATCGAGTTTGAGCGGGCGATCGATTGTGAGGATGCCTCCACCGGTGGTTCGTTGATGATCTTTAATCGCCAGCGCGATATGGTGCAGGTCGCGCGTAACTTTAGCCACTTTTTTGCCCACGAGAGCTGTGGTTTCTGTACTCCTTGCCGTGTCGGCACCGCGCTGCTACGGGATGGTATCGATAAGCTCGAACGGGGTGAGGCTAGCTGTCACGATCTACGGCAGCTAGATCAAATCGCTACGCTGTTACATAAGGGGAGCCACTGCGGTCTAGGGCAGACAGCGGCTAATCCGGTGCTCGATCTACTCAATAACTTCCCTGCAAGTTATCAGCAGCGGCTGCGAGCTAGTGACTATGAGCCGGCTTTTAATCTACAGGCGGCACTGTCGGAGTCGGGGCGACTACGGCATCAGCCGCCACCTCCGATTGCGACGACGCTCAGTGCCGAGGGTGGTTGCTGGATTGAGGCGCGTTCGCTGCCGCCGATTCGGATCGATAGCGCTGTGGTGGAGACGGTAACTGACTCGTCGGGGGCGGATTCGGTGACCTCGTTTAATCAGGGTGAGGGGCGCTTTACCCTCGATGGTGAGGCGGTACCCTTTCGGGCCGGGGAGACGATTATGGCCGCAGCGGCGCGGGCGGGGCACTATATTCCCCACCTCTGCTACCACCCCGACCTCCCGGCTAGTGGTAGTTGTCGCCTCTGCCTAGTGAAGATGGATGGCCGAGTCGTGAGTAGCTGTACCCAGCCGGCACTCAACGGTGCGGTAGTCGAACATCGTAGTGGCGACATGATGGCTTGGCGGCGTCAACTGCTACAGCTACTCTTTGTCGAGGGGAACCACTACTGTCCCGGCTGTGAGCAGAGTGGTCGTTGTCAACTGCAGGCGGTCGCCTATAGTGTGGGGATGATCTCTTCGAGCTACCCCCACTTCTACCCGCGACGACTGCTCGACGCTAGCCACCCCGATGTGGTTCTCGACTTTAACCGCTGTATTTTGTGTGGTCTCTGCGTGGCGGCGAGTCGTGAGCTAGATCATAAACGGCTGTTTACTCTGCGCGGACGCGGGATAGCTACCCGTGTGGCGATCAACTCTGAGAGCGGGCAGCTAGCCGAGAGTGGCTTTGAGATAAGCGATCGCGCAGCTCAACTCTGTCCGGTTGGGGTCTTTTTGGAGCGCCATCGCGGTTACGATACGCCGATAGGGGAGCGGCTTTACGATAGGGAGCCGATTGCGATGGTGGGCGATATCGCGCCATTTAGAGCGCGGGAGGTGCGCTATGAGTCGTAAAACGAAAGTGGCTACCGCTTCACTGTGTGGCTGTTTTGGCTGCCATATGTCGCTGCTCGATATCGATGAGCGGATTTTCGATCTGGTCGAATTGATTGAGCTAGAGCGATCGCCGTTAAACGATCTGAAAGAGGTTAGCGAAGTCGATGTGGTGCTTATTGAGGGTGGCGTGGCTAATAGTGATAATGTTGAGCTACTGCTACAGTTTCGGGCTAAGAGTCAGATTTTAGTTGCTGTCGGAGCGTGTGCGATTAATGGCGGTATTCCGGCGATGCGTAATCAGTTCAGTGTCAGTGAGTCTCTGCAAGAGTCCTATCTCAATGGCCTTGGTGTGACTGAGGGGCAGATTCCGGACGATGATGAGATCCCGTGGCTACTCAATCAGGTACACCCTCTGCATGAGGTGGTGCGGGTCGATTACGCGCTGCCAGGCTGTCCGCCCGGAGGGGAGACGCTCTGGCGCTTTTTAAGTGCGCTACTTCGGGGGGAGCCGATCATACTCCCCTATACCCAGCTACACTACGATTAAAGACTCAATTGCGGAGAGGGGGATAGGTATGTCGGTAACTAAAAAACGGACTGTTATTGAGCCGTTAACCCGAGTCGAAGGGCACGGTAAGGTGACGCTATGGCAGGATGAGCAGAACCAAATTACTCAGGTGCGGCTCCATATCGTTGAGTTTCGTGGCTTTGAGAAGTTTATTCAGGGGCGACCCTACTGGGAGCTGCCGGTGTTGGTGCAGCGGCTCTGTGGCATCTGCCCTGTCAGCCACCATTTAGCGGCCGCGAAAGCGTGCGATCAACTGATTGGTGTGACAGAACTGCCGCCGACCGCGATCCAGCTTCGCCGCTTAATGCACTTCGGTCAGGTGCTGCAGTCGCATGCGCTACACTTTTTTCATCTCGCCTCGCCCGATCTGCTCTTTGGGTTTGAGGATGCGATCAGACACCGAAATATTGTGGGGGTGATTAACGACCATCCCGAATTGGCGCGACGCGGCGTACTGCTGCGCAAATTTGGGCAAGAGATTATCCGTCTGACCTCAGGGAGACGGGTGCACGGTACCGGTGCGGTGCCCGGTGGCGTTAATCGTAACCTCTCTGTTGAGGATAGGGCGTCGTTATTGTCGCAGTGTGGCGAGATAATCGACTGGGCAGAGCAGGCGGTGGCACTAATAGCC
Organism: Ectothiorhodospiraceae bacterium BW-2; assembly: GCA_008375315.1. Taxonomy (NCBI): domain Bacteria; kingdom Pseudomonadati; phylum Pseudomonadota; class Gammaproteobacteria; order Chromatiales; family Ectothiorhodospiraceae; species Ectothiorhodospiraceae bacterium BW-2. Next base: position 1,918,427 of record CP032507.1, read on the forward strand.
GATATCTACCGTTCGGAGCTAGCGTATCAGCGCGACTTTGCGACGATTGATACCACGATGTTGAGTCTGATTGGCGCACACGGCGAGCTGGAGCTCTATGACGGTAAACTACGCATTCGCCAAGCCGATGGTTCGCTGCTGCACGATCAATATCGGGTTGAGGCGTATCCACAACTGCTGCGGGAGCAGGTGAAGTCGTGGAGCTATATGAAGTTTCCCTACTTAGCCGAGCTGGGGCCGGAGCGTGGTTGGTATCGAGTTGGACCGCTAGCACGGCTCAATAACTGTCACACCATTACCACCCCGCTCGCCGAAGCGGCCAGAGTGGCGTTTATGGCGCAGCGAAGTGGGGTGCTACAGCAGGCGACGCTGGCGACCCACTGGGCTAGACTCATCGAACTACTCCATTGCGCCGAGTCGATTGCCGAGCTGCTGCAAGATGATCTACTCTCCCAGCACACTTTACGCACCGAGGTGCAGCAGATGCAGCTAGAGGGGTTTGGCGTGATTGAGGCGCCTAGAGGGACACTCATTCACCACTACCAGATCGATGAGCAGGGGTTGGTCACTCGCGCCAATCTCATCGTCTCGACCACCCATAACAATCAGGCGATGAACGAGTCGATTCGTCAAGTCGCTAACCGCTATCTACAGGGTCAGCAGCTCACCGAGCCGCTGTTAAATCGGATTGAGGTGGCGATTCGCGCCTATGATCCCTGCCTCTCTTGTGCTACCCATGCGCTAGGCAAAATGCCGCTGCTAGTCGAGCTAGTTAATCGTGACGGCGAGCAGGTGTCGAGCTGTTATCGGGGCGGGGGTTAGAGCGGTGCAGTAGCCGTCTGATCGTCTTTAAGACCACCCATGCGTGGGTAATTGTTAACAGATAGAGGCCAAACAGGGCTAAAAAGGTGATCAATAGCAGCCACTCAGGCAGACCGTAGTAGTAGGCGCTGCTACCAAAGGTAGCCAACAGAATCGCAATCGCGCTAATAATAAGCAGCGTCTGGGGCGGAGTAAACCCGGCCCGAAGAAAGAGGTGGTGCAAGTGCTCTCTATCGGGCAGAAAGGGGGATTGCCCCTTAAGCAGTCGGCGAATCATAATCGCAACCGTATCGATAAGCGGTACCGCAAAGAGCCACAGCGCGACCACCGGCGGGATTAGCCGCTGCTCCCCCTGTGTCGCCTCAATGAGAAACCAAGCGAGAGCGAAACCGAGAAACATACTCCCCGCATCGCCCAAAAATATCTTATCGCGGCTAAAGAGGTTAAACCATAAGAAGCCGATAATCGTGCCGCTGATAATGAGCGCTTCGATGTGCACCGTACCGTTCATTAGAGCAAGTAGCTGAATCGCTATGAGGGTGACCAAGGCAAGAGAGCCGGCCAGACCATCGATGCCATCGACCATGTTGAGGGCGTTAATCACGCCGATAACGGCGATAACACTAAAGGGGGCGGCCCAGATGGCCAGAGTAACGGGGGTATCGGTACCCAATAGCAGACCGAGATCGTAGAGCACTACGCCAGCCATTGAGGTCATAATAATGCCGGCGAGAATTTGGAACAGAAAGCGAACTTTAACTGAAATCTCATGGTGATCATCTAGCACACCGATAGTAATTAACAGCGAACCGGCGAGAATAAAGCCGCGAATTGTGTTTAAATCGGCGTGAAATAGCAGCACTGAGAGCGAAAAGGCGATATAGATCGCAATCCCCCCAATGAGCGGAATATTGCCGCTATGAGTTTTACGACCGGCGGGGATATCCACTAGGCCGATATGGAGCGCAAAGGGGCGAATTAGGCGCACCGCCGCAGCGGTAAGGATAACGCTGCTTAGCCAAATTATAAGTTCAAAAGGCACTAATGGCTCCTTAAAGGATAACACGATCGATAACGGCGGCTATTCTACCCCAACTTTATGCCCAAGCGGTAAGAGTGCACTCTCGCTCTGCGCTGTTCGAATGTGGATATCGCGCTGCGGAAAGGGGATCTCTACCCCTGCCTCTTTAAAACGGCGGTAGATTTCGAAGTAGATATCGCTCATGAGTAGCAGGCGGGTATCGATATCCTCGACAAAAAAGCGCAGCTCCATATTTAGCGCACTATCGCCAAAGCCGATAAACAGCACTTGCGGTGGTGCGGTTGAGCCGTCGCGTATCACCTCAGGGCGGTTAGCGATAATATCTAGCAGAATCTGCTTAACCTGCTCGACATCGCTGCCGTAGGCGACTCCTACCGGAATCTTCACCCGCGCACGAAGATCTTTTAACATCCAGTTAGTCACCTGTCCCGAAATCAGTTCCGAATTAGGCACAATCACATCGGCACGATCAAAAGTACGAATGAGGGTGGAGCGAATGTTAATATTCTGTACCGTCCCCTCGGTACCGTTGACAATCACCCAGTCACCACGCCGAATCGGGCGCTCAAATAGCAGAATGAGCCCTGAGACAAAGTTATTGACAATATTTTGCAGCCCAAAGCCGATACCCACTGAGAGAGCACCGGCAATAAGGGCCAAATTGGTCAGATCGACTCCGGCTAGACTTAGGGCGATTAGAATCGCCAAAGTGCCGCCAATATAGCCGCTAATGGCAACAATGGAGTTACGAGCACCACTATCGATACGGGAGCGGCGCAGCTAGTTCTCCTCTAGTTGGCGCTTAAACCAAGCGATAGCCGAGAGCAGAATTGCCAGCACTCCGATAGCGATCAAAATGCGTCCTGGCACGATAGTCACACTGCCGAGGGTAAAGCCGTCGCTAAGATAGCTAAAGAGCTTCGCCTGCTCTGAGTGGGAGATCTGCCAAATCTGTAGCAGCAAGAAGGCGACAAAGAGCCACAGCAGCAGATTGAGTCCTAGACGAAACCAGAATAACCCCGGTAGCCATGTATCGGTACCGATGTCGAGTCGCTGCTGTAGCTGCTGTTGCCAGCGGTAGCGACTGTTTTCCAAGCCGTCGATAAAGTCGCTGATAAGATAGCTGCCGAGCCACCCTAATGCCGTTAGCGCAAGTGAGGCACTCATTCCCAACAGCATATAGCTACTAAGGTGGCGATAGCCGACAATTTCGGCACTAGCGGTGCCGATGAGAACCAAGATAGTCGCCATGCGAATAAGCCCTGGGCCACTGCGAGCTTTGAGGGAGAAGATAAGCCAGACTAGCCAGATTAATCCAGTAATGAGAGTGATGGCCATGGCGATACGAACACTCACCTCAAGTAGCTCCGGTACCGGCACTTGATAGGGGAGAAACAGCAGCCCGGCCCAGAGCGCCACAATCACTCCGGTTAGATGGAGTGCTCGCCCTAAATTAGTGACTGAACGGGTGGGGAAGGGAAGATAACCGGAGAGCGGTGGTAGGGGCGTGAGCAGGGTATGAATCGTCGTTAGCAGTATAAAATAGCCTAAAATCACCCCGTTAAGGCCGGCGAGCGGCAGCCACTTTGGCTCCAGATAGCTTAAGGTGAGCCAGAACAGAAACCAACCGAGAAAGAGCAGTAGCGGTAGGCGGTAGCGGCTGAGTGCGAGTGTGAGCGCCTCTCGTCCCCGCTGGGTTAGCGTTGCTGTGTCGGCATCGAGAGGCGGGGGGTGAGGGCGTGAGCGCCAGTATAGATAGAGCAGTAGCGCTAACAGGGAGAGGGCTGTGAGGGTCGCGGTGGCCGTTATCGAGAGCTCATCGAGCCGTAGCTGCTGCCACTGAATCGGCTGTGCTAGCAGATAGTGGCGTAGCTGGCTGATCTGCTCTAGGGTGAGCAGCTCAAAGATATTGGCCTGGCGCTGTAGCAGGGTCTCGGTCTGATTTTCGTTCAGCCACGCTTCACTCTGCTGCTGTATCGTTTCGCTCTTGACTAGGATTAGGCGACAGCCGGTGAGCCGCTGTTCCACACTCTTCTGGCGCCGTTCTAGATCGCGTCTGGCGCGACGCAGAGTCAGCTCCTCATCGACGCTAGCGCTGCCTAGTAGCGTTAAATCGGCCTCTATCTGCTGTTGTTGGGTGCTATGTTGACTCACGCAGTCGGTGGCTTGGCGGCGAATGGTCTCGCTCTCCTGCCAGAGTCGGGTAAAGTTCTCTGGCGTCTTAGGAGCCGACTGAAGCTGCTGTTCGAGCTGATTGAGCTCGCTATAGAGCTGTTCGAAGTTAAGCTCAGTGTTAGCTAGGATCGCGCCGCTGCTAGCGCTGAGGAGCAGCAGTAGCCAATAGCACAAAAAGTTAACTCTCGCCGGTGGCATTACACTCTCCCGGTAGCATCATGAGCTGCTGAATGAGCAGGCGATCGGCGTTAAACGGCTCTAGCGAGCCGATGTCACGGGTGGCGGTATTGACAATAGTGGTTACCCAGTTCGGTAACTCAGGATTGAGTTGATACTGATGGCAGTTTCGATCCTGATGGCAGATGAGGAGCTGCTCTGACTGCAGCGCCTCCAGTAAGAGCCTCAGCTCATCTCCATCGGTCGTGTGTATAATCTGCTGTAGGTGGCAAAAGCAGACCGGTTCCCCATCAACCATGAGGGCTAGTATGCGCAGCTTCTCTTGGTTAGTTAGGGTGGCAAAGAGTGCTTCAGTGGTAAACACGGCGAACCTCCTTAGGTTAAATTTTGGCACCGGGCAGGCTGTCACGACTGCCGAGCCAGTCGATAACAGGACGCCACTCGCGCCAGTCGTTGCCGGCATCACGCGCCTTTAACTCAAAAATAGAGAGGCCATTGTCGGCGGCACGAATATAGTTTTGGCTATCTCGTAGCGCCGTTAGGTAGGGGATATCGAGCATTCGCAGATACTTTTGCAGTGCGGTAAAGCCGTGGGTTCGCTGTTTAATTCGGTTGGCGATAACGGCCACCTTCACCCGCTCTTTAAGCACCCGTCGTTGCTCTAGCAGCAGCTCAATAAAGTGGTTAGCGGCTCGAATATCGATAGCCGATGGCAAGACTGGCACCAGGATGGTGTGGGCTAATTTAAGATAACTGCCTAGCGCCTCATCGGCGATGGCGGCAGGGGTGTCGATGAGCATAATCCCCCTCTGCTTAGGTAGATCGAGGGTGAGTGGGTTGGCACTGACCCCCTCAATCGTCGGGAGTGTCTCGGGGCGAAGGGCGAGCCACTCGCTAGCGCTCTGTTGTGGATCGAGATCGGCTAGCACCACCTGTTGGCGAAATTTGCTGCAGTAGCCGGCCAGATTGGTCGCGATCGAGCTCTTGCCGCAGCCCCCTTTAGGATTCATTACAACGATTCGGCGCATAGGGTATCCAGATTGAGTTGTTGCCACAGGGTATCGATTCGTTGACGAACTTTGGCATCCATCTGAATCGGGGTACCCCATTCGCGTTGGGTCTCGCCGGGCCACTTATGGGTCGCATCGAGCCCCATTTTGGAGCCGAGCCCCGATACCGGCGAAGCGAAGTCGAGGTAGTCGATAGGGGTATTGTCGATGAGAGTCGTATCGCGCAGGGGATCCATACGGGTGGTCATCGCCCAGATGACATCGCGCCATTGACGAATATCGATATCGTCATCGACCACAATCACAAATTTAGTGTACATAAATTGGCGTAAAAAAGACCAAATTCCGAGCATCACCCGTTTGGCGTGGCCGGGGTACTGCTTATTGATGCTCACGACCGCTAGCCGATAGGAGCACCCCTCAGGAGGGAGATAGAAGTCGTGAATTTCGGGAAACTGTTTTTGCAGAATCGGTACAAACACCTCATTGAGCGCCACCCCTAGCATCGCCGGCTCATCGGGAGGGCGACCGGTATAGGTCGAGTGGTAGATGGGATTGTCTCGTAGAGTGATGCGTTCAATGGTCATTACCGGAAAGTGATCGGCTTCGTTATAGTAGCCGGTATGGTCGCCAAACGGCCCCTCTAGGGCCATATCATCAGGGTAGATAAACCCTTCGAGGACAATCTCCGCTGAGGCGGGAACCTGTAGTTGGCGATGGAGTCGGCTCGCTACTAGCTCGGTACGACTGCCGCGCAAAAGTCCGGCAAAGGCGTATTCCGAGAGGGTATCGGGAATCGGTGTCACCGCAGCTAACAGGGTGGCTGGATCGGCCCCTAAGACGGTGATAATAGGAAACGGCTCTCTAGGATGGCGCTGCTGCCACGCCTTAAAGTCGAGCGCTCCGCCACGATGGGAGAGCCAGCGCATAATGACTCGGTTACTATCGATAAGCTGCTGGCGATAGATGCCCATATTCTGTCGCGGTCGATCAGGACCACGAGTCACCACTAGTCCCCAAGTAATTAACGGGGCGGCATCGCCGGGCCAGCAGGTCTGAATCGGTAGTTTGGTCAGATCAATATCGCTACCGCTCCACTCAATCTGCTGGCAGGGGGCCTTTTTGACCGTTTTGGGTGCCATGGAGACGATCTTTTTGAGTAGCGGTAGGCTCTCCCAAGCCTCTCTTATCCCTTTGGGGGGATCGGGCTCTTTGAGGTAGGCGAGCGTTTTGCCAATGTCGCGTAACTGCTGTAGCGACTCAGCTCCCATGCCTAGAGCGACCCGCTCGGTCGTACCAAATAGGTTGGCTAACAGGGGGATATCGCTCTGTTTAGGATGGGTAAATAGCAGTGCTGGGCCACCTTTGCGTAGCACTCTGTCGGCGATGTCGGTTATCTCTAGCGCAGGATCGATGGGGATATCGATAGTGTGTAGTAGCTGGCGCTTTTTTAGCTGCGCCATAAAGTCACGCAGATCGCGGTATTGCATGGGACCCCCAAAAATAGAAAAAGCCGGTAAGAACCGGCTTTAATTATAGCAGAAGGAGAGCTAAAGTTTATCGGCATTTTCGGCCAGATAGGCAGCGACTCCTTCGCTGTCGGCTCGCATCCCCTTATCGCCCTTGTTCCAGCCGGCAGGGCAGACCTCGCCATGCTCTTCGGTAAATTGGAGGGCATCGATCATGCGTAACATTTCATCGATATTGCGCCCTAGCGGCAGATCATTAACCACTTGGTGGCGCACGACCCCCTCTTTATCGATTAGGAATGAACCACGGAAGGCGACCCCAGCCTCTGGATGCTCGACATCATAGGCTTGGCAAATGTCATGCTTAATATCGGCGACTAGGGGGTATTTGACCGCCCCGATACCGCCTTTATTAATCGCAGTATTGCGCCAGGCAAGGTGAGTGAAGTGGGAGTCGATAGAGACGCCGATAACCTCGACATTGCGCTGTTTGAACTCCTCAAGGCGGTGATCAAAGGCGATCAGTTCGGAGGGGCAGACAAAGGTAAAGTCGAGCGGATAGAAGAAGATAACCGCATAGTGGCCGGCGATGTGGCTAGCAAGATTGAAGCCTTCGTTAATAGACCCATCCCCCATTACGGTGGGGGCTGTAAAATCGGGGGCTTGACGACCTACAAGTACAGACACGATAGAACTCCTTTGGTGGGTAAAACCAGCACAGTTGTGGCGTTGTGAACGATTTTCAAGTCACGGCTGGTGAGCGGTTAGGGGTAAATTTCCGGAATAAAGGTCTGATCCGACATCGGTGGGCGGACATACCCCTCGTCTTGATTACGGTGGGGCAGCTCTATCGGCTCTGGAGTAAGATCTTCATAGGGGATCTGGTTTAAAAAGTGGGCGATGCAGTTGAGGCGGGCGTGCTTTTTAAGATCGGAGTTGACCACATACCACGGAGCCTGTTTGATATCGGTGTGGGCGAACATAACATCTTTGGCTCTGGAGTATTCGACCCAGCGCGAGCGAGATTCGAGATCCATCGGGCTTAGCTTCCACCGTTTATGGGGCTCGTTAAGCCGACTCTGGAAGCGGCGCTCCTGCTCCTCATCAGAGACCGAGAACCAATATTTGATTAAAATAATGCCTGAACGGACCAACATGCGCTCAAATTCGGGGCAGGAGCGCAGAAACTCGTTATACTCCTCTTCACTACAGAAGCCCATCACCTTCTCCACCCCTGCGCGGTTATACCAGCTACGGTCAAATAGCACGATCTCACCTGCGGCGGGCAGGTGGGGAACATAGCGCTGAAAGTACCACTGGGTCTTTTCGCGATCATTCGGAGCCGGCAGGGCGACCACGCGGGCGATGCGAGGATTCAGGTGTTGGGTAATTCGTTTAATCACCCCCCCCTTGCCCGCTGCATCGCGCCCCTCAAAGAGGGCTACGACTTTTAGGCCCCGAGTTTTGACCCACTCTTGCAGTTTGACTAGCTCTAGTTGTAGCCGGAACAGCTCCTCCTCGTAGTGCTTATTGGAGATCTTTTTCGACTTTGGCGCTTCAGTTTGCGTTTTAACGGTCTGTTTCGAGGGTTTATCTGCTTTGGCTTTTTTGGCCATGATGACATTCTCCTTGCGGTTTGGTTGCGTCACAATTATCTCACGGTAGGCTATCTATCCTGCCACTATACCCGAAAGTGCTCCACCTTGCTCTGTAACATCTTGCCTAGTTGCGAGAGTTGGTGGCCGGCATCGTGGGTGCGCTTGGCCCCATCGACAGTCTGATCGGCCATGGAGTTAATTGACTTAATCTGATCGGCTAGGTGATCAACTCGGTGCGATTGCGAGCTAATTGAGTCGTTAATTTGTGAGTTAATGTGACTGATCTTAGCGGTCATATCGGAGATGGTCTGTAGCGCTTCAGAGACCTGTTCGACCACCTCGGCACTATTTTTGGCTTGGTTAACCGCTTTGTCGATGGCAATGACCGCCCCTTCGGTCTCCTGCTGTAAGTTTGCGATCATCCCTTCGATCTCTCCGGTTGACTCTTGGGTGCGGGTCGCTAGGGTACGCACCTCATCGGCCACAACCGCAAAACCGCGTCCGTGTTCACCCGCACGGGCAGCCTCAATCGCCGCATTGAGCGCTAATAGATTGGTCTGTTGCGAGATGGCCTTAATCACATCAAGAACATTGGAGATGGAGCTCGACTCCTGCTGTACTCTGTCTATGACCCTAGCGACCGACTGTACCTCTTGCGCGAGGTTATTCATATTTTCGCGAGCGTTGCTAGCTAATCCTGAGCCTTGGTTGGCGCTCTCAAGGGCACTGCGGGTGGTGAGATCGGCCTCGCTGCTGGTGCGGGAGATTTCGTCAAAGACGACATTAAAGGCATTGACCTCAGCGGCGGCGGTATCGAGTCGCTGTTTCTGTTCATGGGTCGCTGAGGAGCAGGTCTCGGCGATAGAGACCGCCTCAACCGCCGCTTGGCTGATTCTACCGGTGACGAGGGTAAACTCGGCGATGGTCTCCTGTAGTCGCTCTGCCATGTGGTTAAAGTAGTTGGCTATCTGCTGGCACTCCCCTTGATGGCGGCTCACCATTCGGTAGGTTAGGTTCCCGCCGACGAGCTCATTGACGCTATGGCTAACCGAGCCGATGAGTTGAAAGATGGAGCTGCCAGCGAGATAGCCACTTAGAACGGTAATGACAAGGCTGATAGCGGCTAGGATGAGCAAAATTTGGCCCATTCCACTGAGGCTCTCTGTCACCGCCTCTGAGCTCTGCCGCTGTCGCTGGTTACTGTCGGCCACTAGCGCATCGATGGTGTCGCTTAGCTGTTGCAGGGCGGGATTTAGCTCATCGGTAATAATCGCTGCATCAGCGCGCCACTTCTCCCCACCATGGATGGTGCGTAGCTGCTCGGTCATCTTAAAAAAGTTCTCTAGTTTTGCCTCGATCTGGGTTAGATTCTCAATCTGTTCGCTATCGAGATGCTCGGCGCTATCGAGCATGGAGGCGACTCCGCCTACCATCATCTGCTCAAACATCTTTAGGTTGATAAACAGGTTTTCGTTCCGAAAAGCGAGATAGCCGCGAATGGTGCTAGCGACATTGACCCAAATAAAGCGCATCTCCTGTAGCGTATTGACAAGCTCCATCTGAATTAGATGGTTATCAATCGACTCCTCGCTCTCAAAGTCGGTGTACTCATCGGCCATTTCACGCCCGATATCGAGTGTTAGGCTGATTAAGCTGTGAATGTGATCCACCTCAGGGGTCAGCTTTTGTAGAGCGAACTGCTGACCGGGGTAGTTGCGGGTTGCGTCAATCGCAAGTGGAATCAGCCGCCCATAGATGGCATAGAGCTGCTGTAGCTGCGGTTTAAGCGTTGTTAGATCGACACGGTCGTTGGAACGGTCAAGGTCGTTTAGCGCCTGATCTATCTGCTGCTGACCCTGTTTGAAGCGCTGCAGATTATCGGGCACCTTGTCGAGCAGATAGGTCATTAGGATACTGTTAGTGGCGATGAGCTCATATTTCAGCGCCTGGAGCTGATTATTGCCCACATTGACCTCTAGCAGAGTATCGACTTGGCCGGAGACATTATCGACCCGACTCAACGAGACGGCGATCATAATGGCGATAATGGCAATAATTAGCCCAAAACCGAGCCGAATCGTTGCCTTAACTGAGAGTTGTGAGAGTAGCCGTTTCATCGTAGTTTTCCTTTGGTGTGTGGCTGCATACTCAAGTATGCAGTCCCGATTTAGTTATCTGCTGCTATCTCAGCTATGCTACTGGATGGCGATAGTCTGGTGGCTAATCTGCCGCGAGAGGCGATTAGTTCAGAAAGGCCTCAAGTTCGGCAAAGATGGCCATAGGATCCTTAGCGCGGTAATCGAGCCCTAACTGGGCGCTAATCTGTTTGGTGGAGAAGATGCCGCGAACTTGCTGTTTGCCCTCCTCATCGGTCTCAACCACAATCGCGTGTTGGCGATAGGCGAGCTTCATGGTGTCGATAATATCGCCCACGCGAGCCATGGTGACCCGTTTCATCTCTAATGCCTGTAGCTTGTTCTGCTCGGTCATGATGTCGCGCAAAAAGATCTCGTCGCGGTTACCGCCCCCCCGCTCTTGCAGGTAGAGCATCGGCCGCTCTCCCTGTAGATCGGTTAAGGTTACGACCCCGAGGATATGGTTCGCTTGATCGACCACTAATAGCATGCGTACACCGGTAGCTATCATCCGCTTCTCTGCCGCTTCAAGCGTAGCGCAAGGCCCCATGGTGATAGCGGCGACTTTGGTAAAGTCGGTCATGACATCGGTGGCGGGGCTATCGGCGGTGACATTGTCGGGTAGGATTTGGGGCGGGCGCAAAAAGGTGACTTCGTCATCTAGTGGGACATAGTTTAAGGGTTGGTAGTTGGCCATTTCTCTCTCCTTTGGGGACGGTATTTAAGTTCTAATCTGCAGCGACGATTCAAGTTCCGGCAGACAGTTGTCGATTAATAATGGACACCGTTAACCGATTCTGTCAATAGTTTGGTGAAGAGTTTGATTAAGAACTTGGTGGCGAAAGGTGTTTGGGGGGCATTGGCCGCTGTTCTTTGCCAAAATAGTGGCGTTATAATGGAGACTGTAATTTTTTAAGCAGGAGCGTGATGACTGATGAAAAAAAATCTGCCCGTCACCCATCGGGAGCAGCACTTTTCCGGTGGTGACAATATCTTTTCGACCACCAATTTGAAGGGGGCGATTAGCTATGTCAACGAAGATTTTATTCGCGTTAGCGGTTTTGAGGCGTCGGAGCTACTCGGCAAAAACCACAATGTGGTGCGCCACCCCGAGATGCCGCCAGAGGCGTTCAAAAATCTGTGGGATGAGGTCAAACAGGGCCACTCATGGATGGGAATGGTTAAAAATCGTTGCAAAAATGGGGATCACTACTGGGTCGATGCCTTCGTTACCCCCATCAGTCATCAGGGGCAGACAGAGGAGTATCAGTCGGTGCGGCGCAAGCCGAGAGCGGAGTTTGTGCAGCGGGCAGAGGCGCTCTATGCTGAGCTTTTGGCCGGTAAGCAGCCGGCAAAGATCAAAAATAGCTGGCTAGGTCTTCGCGGCAAGATGATCGGGGCGGCGGTGAGCGCCTCGCTGCTAGTCTTTGTGGTGCTACTGCTCTTTAGCGAGATGGCGTGGATAGAGGGCCTCTTAGGGTGGGTAGCTATGTCGCTACTCTCAAGTGCGATTATCCTCTACTTTTTACGACCGCTTGAGCTGATTGTCGCTAGGGCGCGTGCGGTGGCCAATGATCCGCTCGCTCGCTACATCTATACCGGCCGTAATGACGATATCGGTATGGTGCTACTTGCGTTTAAAAAGTTGGAGTCAGAGAGCGCCGGTATCATCGGTAGGCTGGCTGATGCCTCATCGCTGTTAAATAGAAACGCCACCGATCTGCATACCAATCTGAACCAGACTAATCAGGGGGTGCAGCAGCAGTATGCTGAGACTGATCAGGTGGCGACGGCTATCAATCAGATGACGGTCAGTATTCAGGAGGTGGCCCATAACGCACAGCTAACATCAGGTGCAGCGATTGCTGCTAATGAGAAGGCCGCTGACGGTATGAAAATTGTTCAAGCAACGATGCAAACGATTGAGTCGCTAGAGCAGGGGGTCGAGCAGGCGGCGAGGGTGATGCAGGTCGTCGAAAAAAATAGTGGTGAAATTAGCACCATTGTCGATGTGATTCAGAGTATTTCAGAACAGACTAATCTGTTAGCGCTCAATGCGGCGATTGAGGCGGCTCGCGCCGGTGAGCACGGACGCGGTTTTGCGGTTGTGGCCGATGAGGTGCGGGGGTTAGCCAATCGCACCAATCAGGCGACACAGGAGATTCAGGCGATGATTGAGAAGCTACAAAGCGGTACTCGCGAAGCGGTTGTGGTGATGCATAACAGTAAAGAGCAGGCCGGTTTAAGCGTACAGCAGTCCACTGAGGCGGTCGCCTCGTTAAATGATATTACCGCAGGGATTGGTCAGATAACCGATATGAGCGCCCAAATTGCCACCGCCGTTGAGCAGCAGCGCACCGTGGCCGATGAGATTAACCACAGCATTGTGACGATTCGAGGCGTGGCGGAACAGACGATGGAGCGGGCTAATATCAGCCTCGCCTCTAGTATTAGCGTGCGCGATTTGGCGGGGAATCTTAGTCATCTCTCTGAGGAGTTCTGGACGCGGCGAATTCAGGTTAGCTAAGGCGATGCAGCGACCTCTCTCTCCGGGGGCAGGCTCCTTGTGGCGAGCCTTGATGTCGGTACAGTGGTGGGCCGGTGTCGGGGTGAGTCTCTGGGTGGCCGCGCTGTTGGTTCTGCTGCCGCTGGCCGCAGGTGCTCTGATGGCGAGTATCGACACTATCACGCCGCTACAGTGGTTTGCCGTCCTCTTCGGCCTAGTGATGACCACTTTTTGGAGCGCAGTGGCGCAGCGGGCGCTGTTTCTTCGCTTGGCAGAGTCGTTAACCGAGCAGCTATCTACGGCGCTGTTTGAGCGTCTGTTACGGCTTGAGATCGGAGAGCGGCTGGCGCGTATCGAAGCGCAGCTAAACAGCTTTAACCGCGATCTGCCCGAGCTGCAGCAGTGGCTAGGTCGAGTCGCCCCGCAACTCCTACTACAGTTACCCCTGCTACTGCTGACACTGGCGTTGATGCTAGTCATCTCTTGGGAGAGCGCTTTAACGCTGGCGCTGCTGTTAGCGGCGCTGGAGCTGCTACTACCTTGGCTCGATACCCTAGCACAGCGGCAACAGCAGCAGCAACAGCACTATCAGCAGCAGTTGAACGACGCCCTATTGCAGCCGTTACGACGACAGCCGCTGTTGCGTCTCTATCGGCTACAGGGGGGGGCGAGGCGTGAGTTTGAGCAGCTATTGCAGCAGAGGGGACAAAGCTTCCGCTCTGTCGGCTCGCAGCTACTACAGTTGCAGCCGCTGCTGCTATGGCTGCGCTCTATGTTGCTGCTAGGGGTGGCGATTTGGGTTGCGCACCGCTATCAGAGCCAGCAGCTCTCGGTGGCTGAGCTTACCTCACTGCTGCTACTGATGCCGCTATTGAGCTACTCGCTCTCAAATCTCCCTCAGCAGTGGCGTCGGTGGCGTCAAGTAGAGGCCCTCTGGCGGCGGATGGCACCGCTGTGGCAGCTCTCACTAAGAGAGGAGCCTGAGGAGGGGCAGCGGCCAGTCGGGGCGTTGCAGCAGGGGATTTGGTTAAACGAGGTCACTTTTCGGCCAGCAGAGGGGGAGCTGTCGCTGTTACTGGAGCTCTACATCAAGCGGGGTGAGCATCTAGCAATAGTGGGCGAGCAGCTAAGTGGCAAAAGCTACTTTATGCGCCTGCTAGCGGCACTAGAGCGGCCTAGCAGTGGGCAGATCTATTTTGATGAGACCCCCTATAGCCATCTTGCACCCGGTGTGCTGCAACAGCAGATGGGCTGCCTGTTTAAAGAGCCGCTGCTGTTGCGCGATACCATTTTTAATAACATTCGCGCCGCTAGGGCCGATGCGAATGAGAGTGAGGTGGTACGAGCGGCGCAAGAGGCGGAGTGCCACGAGCTGATTCAACAGCTACCGCAGCGCTATCAGACTCTCTGCGATGAGCACAGCTCCCCACTCGACCTTGAGTTACAGCAGCGGATTGCCCTTGCAAGAGCGCTGCTAACTCGACCCCAAATTCTGCTGCTCGATGGCAGTTTAAGTCAGTTTGACCCAGTCGCCGAGCACCGTTTTGTCGATACCCTGCACCGCATTATGGTCGGTCGCACGGTGGTGGTAGCTAGCCAGCGACTATCGATTATCGCCACAATGGCGCGTATTGTGGTGCTACACCGAGGGCAGATTGTCGAGCAGGGGAGCCATGATCTACTGCTACAGCGCAACGGCCACTACGCTCGTATCTGGCTAAAGCAGAGTCTGACCCAGACCAATGGTAGGGGCGAGGCCGAAATCAATATGGAGCGGCTGCTAGCACTGCCACCGCTAGCGGTACTCCATCTGCGCCAGCGTCTGGGGCTAGAGGGGGTGGAGCGGCTACGGCGCAGCTTTATTACCGAACACTATCCGGCCGGTCATCTAGTCTTTGCCGATGGCGCGGCGGCCGATCGATTTCGGATTATTGCCAGAGGCTCGGTTGAGGTCTTCAAACCGGCCGAACTCGATAGCCCAGAGCGCCATATTGCCTATCTCACCGAAGGGGACTACTTTGGCGAGGGGGCGCTACTGTTAGATAGACCGCGTTCGGCATCGGTGCGAACCGTGAGCGCCACCACCTGTCTATCGGTAGGGCGGCAGCAGTTTGTGGCCTTAATGGAGGCGCAACCGGAGCTAAATGAGGATCTACGCAGCGTCTTTGAGGCGCGGTGGGCACAGTTACAGTAACTTAACAGAACAGTTGCAGTACCTCATTGAGAAACAGATAGCCGGTAGGGGTGGCGGCGATGCGCTGGCGCTGCTGTTGCAACAGCCCCCGTTGTCTAGCCGCGTTAATAGCCGGTTCAGCTAGGGCCTCAACGGCGTAGCGCGATAGCTGTGTGCTCTCGATTCCCTCGACTAACCGGAGCCCGTTCAACATCAGCTCGCACAAAATATCGGCCTGAGTGAGGCGAGTATGGCGACTAAGAGGCTGCGCCGCAGAGGGCTGCATATAGCGCTGTGGTAGCCGCTGCTTACTGGTTCGTACCACTGTGGCATCGCTATGGGTATATTTACCGTGGGCACCGGCCCCGACGGCGAGATAGTCGCCAAAATTCCAGTAGTTTAGGTTGTGTTGGCAGCGGCCGGAGGGGCGGGCGAAAGCGGAGATCTCATAACGCTCATAACCGTGCTGTTGTAGCAGCTCAATGCCCTGCTGCTGCACCTCGACTAGCCACTGCTCATCGGGTAGTGGAGGGGGGGTGTGGTAGAAGGGGGTATGCGGCTCCAGCGTGAGTTGATACCATGAGAGGTGCTCCACTTCGCAGGCGATAGCCTGACGCAGATCGGCAAGCGCCTCAGCCGGGCTCTGGTGGGGGAGACCGAACATAAGATCGAGATTAATGCGTTTAAAACCGGCGCGTTTGGCTAGCGCGATGGCCTGATGCGCCTCGGCGGCGCTATGGAGGCGACCTAGCGCCTGTAACTGACGATCATGAAAGCTCTGTACCCCGAGAGAGAGTCGATTAATTCCCAACGCGTAGTAGGCTTGAAAGTAGCGTTGATCGGCGCTGTTTGGGTTCGCCTCCAGTGTCGCCTCGTTGCCAAGGTTCCAACGACCACTCCGTTGTAGCGCCTCCATGATCGGGCGCAGCAGCTTGGGGGGGATAAGTGAGGGGGTGCCACCGCCGATAAATAGCGTCTTAAGCGGGCGCGACTCGCTCAGTGCTAGCTCATCTTTTAGGTCTTGCAGCAATGATGCAAGGTAGCGCGACGGCTCCTCCCCGCGAGTATGGGAGTTAAAATCGCAGTAGGGGCACTTCTGTCGGCACCACGGGTAGTGGAGATAGAGCGACAGCGGTGGCGGAGTGAGGGTCGAGATGTTCATAAGAAAATTTTATCATTTATCGATCACTTTGGGAAAAAAAAGGCCATTTTTAGCTTGACAGCGCGATAGTTATTCACAGGATTAGGAGGGGGAACGGTTGAACAGAGACTTCCCTTCGATAGTTAATAGGAAAGGTGAATTATATTGTTTAACTTATTGTATTTAATTATAAATAACCGCAGTAGTTGTGCTGTTGGAGGCAAAAATAAGAGCTTGACAATCGCTGAAATTACCGTTCTATGGTACAGTGATCCACAAACTTATCCACAGCCTTTGCAGCGCTTGACGAATTAACAAGGGGTTAGCGCCATATTATGGTGAATAGATAACCAAAATAGGGTTGTTTACCAGGTTATTCACAACTGTCAACAGAGTTATGCACAATTTAGGCAAATTTTTATTCCAGATAAGGTTAACTGACTGAAATAGTAACAATTTACCGCTTTCTTTTTTAAGTTGTTGTTTTTTAAGTTAAAAAAAATTATGGCCTCTTTTTTTTGAGCGGTAATATAAATGAAATCAGTAGCTTTTACACGATCGGTCTGTAAATAATGCACAAACTTATCCACAGAAAGGCCGATGTTTTCAAAAGGGGGTACCTTAAGGGGCTTTATAAAGAGGATTAATGAGAGTGTGAGTGATATTAACGACCAGATAACAGTTAGGGTGGCGCTAGAGCTGCCGCTACGGCGTCTGTTTGACTACCGCTTGACTACCGTATTGAGGCCCCCTTTGAGCGCTCGGGTGAGAGTCCCTTTCGGTCGCAGGGAGCTCATTGGCTGGATATGGCAGCTTGAGCCAGAGGATGCGCTGCCGATTAGTCAGCAGCGCAGCGTCATTGCTCTGCTCGATCAGCAGCCACTCTTGCCCTCAAGACTCTATCAGTTACTACAGTGGGGAGCGAACTACTACCACCACCCTCTAGGCGAGGTGATCGCAACGGCGTTACCGCAGAAGATTCGTGCTGGGGGAGCGCTACAACCACAGTCGTTGATGCGGTGGCAGGCTAGTGTCGATTCGGCACAGCCCTATCTTAAACTGTTGCAGCAAGCACCGCTGCAACAGAAGATTTTGACCGCGGCGGTGGCGGCTCCCGAGGGGTTGAGTCGAGAGGAGCTTAAACAGCTCGGGTCGAGCTGGCAGCGAGCGGTAGAGCGGCTACGACAGCTAAAGCTGTTACAGTGTCGTAAGGTGGGTGATCTATCGGGCCACGAGCCGACACTGCAACCACGCGCTCCGAGCTACTC
This sequence comes from Ectothiorhodospiraceae bacterium BW-2, assembly GCA_008375315.1. Taxonomy (NCBI): domain Bacteria; kingdom Pseudomonadati; phylum Pseudomonadota; class Gammaproteobacteria; order Chromatiales; family Ectothiorhodospiraceae; species Ectothiorhodospiraceae bacterium BW-2. Next base: position 1,935,943 of record CP032507.1, read on the forward strand.
GCTAACAGCCGAGCAGCAGCAGGCGGTAGCGGCGATTAGCGCTCATTGGGATCAATTTCGCTGCTGGCTGCTACAGGGGATCACCGGTAGTGGCAAAACCGAAGTCTATCTACAGTTAATTGAACAGCGCCTACAGGCGGGACGGCAGGTGCTGGTGCTGGTGCCGGAGATCGGGCTCACCCCGCAGCTACTACAGCGCTTTAGCTCCCGCTTAGGGTGTCGCGTGACTAGCTACCATTCGGCCTTGAGTGAGGGGCAGCGCTACACCGCTTGGCGTGCTATCTATCATCAGCAGGCACGGCTGATTGTCGGCACCCGTTCGGCGCTGTTTGCCCCTTTTCAGCAGCTAGGATTGATTATTATCGATGAGGAGCACGACAGCTCCTTTAAGCAGCAAGACCACTGGCGCTATTCGGCGCGAGATGTCGCGATTAAGCGGGCGCAGTTAGAGAGCATACCGATTGTACTCGGCAGCGCGACCCCCTCTATGGAGAGCTGGTACCACGCCGAGGCGGGGCGCTATCAGCGGCTGCGGTTGAGTCAGCGAGCCGGCGCGGGTGAGCTGCCGTCGATTCACCTTATCGATTTGCGCACTGTTCGAGTGCAGCAGGGGTTGAGTGAACCGCTACAGCAGCGTATGGCAGAGCATCTGCAGCGCGGACAGCAGGTGCTGCTCTATCTGAATCGCCGCGGCTATGCGCCGGTGCTGTTCTGCTACCAGTGTCGCTGGAGTGCGATGTGTCACCAGTGCGATAGCCGCATGACGCTCTACCGCCACCATTCGCGCCTGCGCTGCCACCACTGCGGTAGTGAACGAGCAGTTCTCAGCACCTGTCCGGAGTGTCAGCAGCCGCTTCACGCGATAGGGGAGGGGACTGAGCGGCTACATGAGGTGGTTAGCCAACAGTTTGCCGAGGTAGAGATCGTAAGAGTAGATCGCGATACTCTACCAACCGCAGCGCAGCTACAGCAGCAGATGGAGCGGCTACAGCACGGGCAGCGACAGATTATTATCGGCACCCAGCTCATTACTAAAGGGCACCACTTCCCAAACCTAACCCTAGTTGGGGTGATTCATGGCGATCAGGGGCTGTTTAGTCTCGACTTTCGAGCAGCGGAGCGAATGGCGCAGCAGCTACTCCAGGTCGCCGGACGGGCGGGGCGGGAGTGCGAAGCGGGGGAGGTCTATATTCAGACCCACGATCCTAGCCATCCGCTATTTAGACCCTTACGACGACACGACTACGAAGCCTTTTTGCAACAGGAGTTACCGCTTCGGCAGCAGGCAGAGCTCCCTCCCTATACCCACATAGCGCTGATTCGGGCAGAGGCGAAGGAGGCGTCGCAGGCTAGCGCTTTTTTAGAGACGCTGTTAGCCCAGCTAGTGGGTGCCGCCTATCCCGATTTAGACTGTTTTGGCCCAGTCGCAGCACCGCTAAGTCGTCGTCGTGGTTACAGTCGCTGGCAGTTACTGCTACAGAGCCGCCGTCGGGAGACCCTGCACACCCCGCTACTGCAACAGCTACCACTTTGGGAGAGATTACCGCAGGCGCGGCGGGTGCGCTGGTCGATCGATATTGATCCGCTGGATCTCTATTAAAGGATAGAGCGCCCTTTTTATTGGAGATTGCGCTATCGAGCCCATACCATGGCCAAGGGGAGTGGTTATGCAATACTAGGTAGGCAGAGATTAAGATGAAATTGGCGGTCTTTTCCGATGTTCACGGCAATATTGCCGCTTTAGAGGCGGTGATGGCGGATATTATCAACTGGAGAGCCGAGGTGGTGGTTATGAACGGTGATCTGATTAATCGGGGGCCTAATAGCGTCGAGGTCTATCAGCTACTGCGGCGTACGCTTCCTGACTGCTATCTACTACAGGGTAACCACGAGTCGTTTACCCGTTTCTGTCACCATCATCGCCCGAAAAGTGAGATAGACTACGGGGTGAAGCAGTTTACCTACTGGACGGCAACTAAAATGGCACCCTATATAGATGAGATTGCTAGCTGGGGCGAGAGTCTCGACTTAAGCGATCTCGATGGCGGGATGGTCCATATCACCCATGGCTCGCGAATCGGCAATCGGGAGGGGATTACTCCAGAGATGAGCGATGAGGAGCTTGCAAAGAGGGTAGGAGGGGGATCGCAGCTCTTTATCGCCTCGCACACCCATAAACCGCTACAGCGTCGGCTAGATGGCTCTTTGGTGGTCAATACCGGTTCGGTCGGATCGTCGTTTGATCGCGACTATCGTCCATCGTATGGCCGGTTTCTCTTCCGTCAGGGACGGTGGCAGAGCGAGATTCGGCGAGTAGCGTACGATCGTTCGCGAATCTACCGTGACTATGAGAGTAGCGGTTTTTTGGAGGAGGCGGGGCCGTTAGCACAGGTGATGTTGATGGAGCAGAAGTTGTGTCGCGGCTTAATGGGGCCTTGGATGCGACACTATCATGCCGCCGTGATCGAGGGGGAGATGACGCTAGAGGCCTCAGTTAAGGCCCATCTACAGCTGTTTATGGGGTAAATTGGCGTTATACATTGGAGTGGGTGCGGTTATGGTTCACCTCTTTTTGCCACTGTAGCTCGGCGGCTATCCCCCGTAGTTGCTCAAAATTGACCGGTTTTCTTAAAATATGGGTGTCGGGTAGGGTTTGTCGTAGTTGACTAATCTCCCCCTCTTCGGCGCCTGAGACCACAATCACCTTCATATTGTCAAACTCAGGTAGTTTCGCGAGCGTTTGTAGCATCTCAAAGCCATCCATACCGGGCATCATTAGATCGGTAATCATCAGATCAAAAGAGGTCTGACCGAGTCGAACTAGCCCCTCAAAGCCATTCGATGCCGTACTGACGAGAGGGGCAAAGGGCCAGTTAGAGAGCACATCTTGATAGATTTTGAGTAGGATGACATCATCCTCTACCACTAAAATTTGTAGCTGGTTCTCCCTCTGGCTAAGATGACGCTCTTGGGGTTGCTGTAATAGGGTTAGATCAGCATCGGCTAAGAGTCGTTCTACGGAGTGGCGACTGATGCGTCTGTGTCCACCTTGGGTCTTCCATGCCTCAAGCAGCCCACTTTCGCACCATAACTGGGCGGTTCGAACCGAGATCCCCAATAGTTGGGCCGCTTCACGAGTGGTACAATAGCTTCTTTTTACCATAGAACATTCCTTGGTGGGGGTCTGCTGCCTAATTTTCACGCTAAATCATACCCCAATTGTAACTGATAATGGAGAAAAATGATAAATTTAGTTATTTCCTGATAGCTACGCTTCAGGTAGTATGGCCGTTTTTTCCATTAGGCCTACCACGGAGAGTTATCTATGCCGTTTAACCATCAGCTAAGAATAGTCAATAGTCTTAGTCGTCAAAAGGAGCTGTTTGTGCCTCTCGACCCGACTCAAGTCAGGCTCTATGTGTGCGGCATGACGGTGTATGATCTGTGCCACATCGGCCATGCTAGGGTGCTGGTGGTGTTTGATACCATTTTTCGCTATCTACAGCTCATTTATGGCCGCGATGCGGTGCGCTATGTGCGTAATGTGACCGATATTGACGATAAAATTATTCAACGGGCTAAAGAGAACAGCGAGCCATTTGAGCAGTTGACCCAGCGCTATATTGAAGCGATGCACCAAGATAGCCTGCGACTTAGCGTATTACCCCCCACAGAAGAGCCGTTGGCAACGGCGCATATCGCGCCAATTATTGAGATGGTTGCGCAACTGATCGAGAAGGGGCTGGCATATTGTGTCGAGGGGGGCGATGTCTATTACGATGTGAGCCGATTTGCCGCCTACGGCGCACTGTCGGGGAAGAGTCTTGACGATCTTCGCGCCGGTGAGCGGGTGGCGGTCGATGGCGCGAAAGAGGATCCTCTCGACTTTGTGCTCTGGAAACGGGCGAAAGCGGGAGAGCCGAGCTGGGACTCCCCTTGGGGGGCAGGGCGGCCGGGGTGGCATATTGAGTGTTCGGCGATGTCAACCCACGCGCTAGGCGATCACTTTGATATTCATGGCGGGGGGCTCGATTTACAGTTTCCGCACCATGAAAATGAGATCGCTCAATCGTGCGGTAGTCGCGACACCCCCTTTGTTAACTACTGGATTCATAACGGTTTTGTCCGTGTGGATGATGAGAAGATGTCTAAGTCGCTAGGGAACTTCTTTACGATCCGTGAGGTGCTGCAACGCTATCAGGCCGAGGTGGTGCGCTACTTTATTCTAACTAGCCACTACCGTAGCCCGTTGAACTACTCCGATAGCCACCTAGATAATGCCCAGGCAGCGCTAACAACGCTCTATAACGCCCTACGAGGTGTTACGCTAGCGGCGGTAACGCCACAACAGTGCCATACGGCAGCGGCTGAGCGCTTTATGACGGTGATGGATGACGATTTTAATACCCCCGAGGCGCTGGCCATTCTGTTTGAGCTAGCACACCGTGTCAATCGGCTTAAAGCCACCGATCCTGAGGCAGCGGTGGCGGTCGCCTCTGAGCTAAAGGCGCTGGCTGGGCTATTGGGGTTATTGCAACAGCATCCGGATCACTTTTTACAAGGGGGGGGGGATCAGGAGGGGGAGGCAGAGTCGATAGAGCGGCTCATTGAACAGCGACAGCAGGCGCGACAGGCGCGGCAGTGGGGGGAGGCGGACAGAATCCGTGACGAGCTTAAGGCGATGGGGGTTGTACTGGAGGATAGTGCTGCGGGAACCCTCTGGCGACGGGAGAGCAATTAACAGTTAAGCTGCACTACTTTTTGGGGGCGCGGTTTGAGTAGAGAGGTGTCGCCACGCTAGATCGAAGAGGGGGAGGAGGCGGCGGTCTGCTCACTCCCCCGCCTTGCTGACTTGGTGTGGCACTCTGTTCGGCTAGACGGTAGGCAACCCCCTGCGCAAAACGGATCATCTCAAATTTATGGCTATAGGAGCTGGGGGACTCTGAGCCCCCTAAAATGAGGTAACCGCCGGGGTTGAGCACGGCGGCTAACCGATTCAAAATGTCGCCTTTTAGCTCCGAAGAGAAGTAGATCAATACATTGCGACAGAAGATAATGTCAAACCTGCCTAGACTGGCAAAGTTGTTAGCTAGATTCATCTCCCGAAAGGAGACCCGATTTTTAATCTCCGGTTTGACCTCCCAGCCACCACTGCTGTGGTGGAGAAAGAAGCGCTGTAGCCGCTGTTCGCTAATCCCCCGATTGAGTGCAAGCTGGTCGTAGATCCCTTTTTGGGCGGTCGCTAACATTTTAGTAGAGATATCGGTGCCGATTATTTGGATATTGGCCGGTAGTGAGTGGGGACGGGTGGCTAGGTATTCGGCAATAGTCATGCTGATAGAGTAGGACTCCTGCCCTGATGAACTAGCGGCAGACCAGATCCTAAGTGAGGTCGGTTTGCGCTGGCTGATCTCTGGTAGAATCTGCTCTTTCAGTAGCTCAAAGGGGTAGCGATCCCGAAACCAGAGCGTCTCATTGGTGGTCATAGCATCGATAACTTGGGCGCGTAGTTTCGGATTACGGTTAAACTGTAGTTGATCGAGCAGTTGGGCAAAATCTTCAATGCCGTATTCACGCATTAGCCTGCCGAGTCGGCTGGTGACCAGATAGTGCTTGTTATCACCTAGCACAATCCCGCTGGCCTGCTGTAAAAATTGGCGGAATCTATCGTAGAGCTCCGCAGGGAGGCGGGGCTGGGTCATTCTCGGTTTAACACTTCCAGCACAGCATTGGCCAGTTCGGTGGGGTTAAATTTGGAGATAAAGTGATCGGCACCGACCTTTTTGACCAGCGCCTCATTGAAGACGCCACTTAAAGAGGTGTGGAGAATAATATGCAGCGCCGACATATCGGAGCGCTCTTTGACTTGGCGGGTAAAGGTGTAGCCGTCCATCTCTGGCATCTCGACATCGCAAATGACCAGTTGAAAGTGTTGATAGACACTCTCGCCGCTATCGACAATCCCTTTAAGCAGATCAAAGCCCTCACGGCCATTTTTGACCATAGTCGATTCGACTCCGACCTGATCGAGAGTATGTTTAATCTGATTTCTAGCAACACTAGAGTCGTCAACAATAAGCACCTTATGGGCAAACTTTCTCTCCGACTCCTGCCCCTGCTCTATCGTCGCCGCTGCGACTAACTCCTCGACACCGATAATCTCAGATAACACCTTTTCGACATCAATAATCTCAATCAGACGCTTATCGACCTCGGTCACCGCCGTCATGTAGGTGTTGCCCGCCCCTTTAGGAGGGGGTTTAATACTATCCCAATTGAGGTTAACAATGCGTTCGACACCGGCGACCAGAAACCCTTGGGTGTTACGGTTATACTCGGTGATAATGACAAACGAAGAGCTGATATCAAGGCCGGTCGGGTGACCGATCGCCATACTTAGATCGATCACGGTGATGGTCTTGCCGCGCATATTGGCCATGCCGCGAACAGCGTAGTGAGAGTGAGGCACCGTAGTTAGTCTGGGGCACTGAATCACCTCTTTGATCTTAAAGACATTAATCCCGAAATATTGTCTGCCGCCTAGATGGAACAGCAGGAGCTCCATGCGGTTGTGTCCCGCCAGTTGCGTTCGACGATCTACATCGTCCAGTATGCCGGCCATAGTACTCCTCCGGAAAAACAGATTGTAGCTGGTGCTGGGGTTGAAAACGGGTGTAACTATACCCTCAATAGCGGGTCAAGGTATAGCACCGGCGACACTTTTATGGCAAAAATCGTGATGCCGTCGCTGGTTCAGGGCTGGATTTGTGGCGCTAATCGGTTTAGACTGACGCTATGGTGCTTAGCTTAGTACAAATCGGCCTGCTGGGGCTACTGTTGCTCTCTCCTCTTTGGAGCAGTTTTGCTGCGGCTAGTGGTGAGGGAGGCTATCAAGATCACGAAGAGATATTGCAGGGCGTGGAGCAGTACCTATTGAGCGAGGTGGTCGATGAGACGCTAGAGGATCTGCAAGTTAGCGTTGCCGCGCTCGATCAACGCCTAAAGTTATCGCAGTGTGAGTCACCGCTCAATTTTCGTCAGACCCACTCCGGTCGGCGCTACGGACGGGTGTCGGTGCAGGTGCGGTGTGAGGATGGCTTAAAGCCGTGGTCGCTCTATGTGCAGGCGACCATTGCCGCCTATGTTGATGTTGTGGTCGCTGCCAGAGCCCTGCCGCGTGGCCATGTGATTGGACGTGACGATCTGACGCTGCGCCGTACCGAGCTAGATCGCCTCGCCTCAGCGGCGCTGCGCCAGCCGGAGTCGGCGCTCGGTAAGGAGTTAACCCGACAGCTAGCGGTCGATATGCCGTTAACGCTGTCGATGTTAAAGCAGCCGCTGCTGGTCAATCGGGGTGAGCAGGTGGTGATTGTCGCTCAGAGCGGGACACTGTCGGTTAAAATGGCCGGTGTCGCCCTAACCGCTGGAGCCGAGGGCGATACGATACGGGTAAAAAATAGCTCCTCCGGTAAGGAGATAGAGGCGGTGGTGATTGGTGTGGCAACGGTTGAAGTCAGGATGTGACCGAGTAACGATTATGGTGCAGCAGATTAAAGTCTGTCTCAGTGGGGCCGATATGATGAGCATGAACATGAGGAGAGTACCATGCCAATTAATCAAGTAACAGGTTTTCCGGGAACCCAGCTGCAGCGCAGCGATAGCAGTGGTGCGGCCAGGGTGGCTCGTGGTCAGGAGGGCGCTGTACAGAGTGGTGTTGTTGGGGCGGATAAGGTCAGCCTAACCGATACCTCTTTGCGGTTGCGCTCACTGGAGACGGCTCTAGCCGATGTGCCGGTAGTCAATGAGCAGCGGGTTGAATCGATTAAGCAGGCGATTGCCGATGGCAGTTACCAGATCGATGCACGCCAAATCGCCGATAAGCTAGTTCAGTTTGAGCGAGAGATGTACGGTCAGTGAACGCCAGTTTAGAGTGTTATCGAGGAAAATGAGTATGAATCATACCGAGCCGCTACGGCAGCTATGTGCTAACGAGTCGGTTGCTCTTGATTCGCTGTATCAGGTGCTGCAACATGAGCAGCAGGCGGTCGCGGCACGCGATACTGAGCAGATGGATAGCGTGCTAGGGCAGAAGCTCGATCTGTTAGAGCAGCTCCAGCAGCTAGATCAACAGCGACAGCATCTGCTCCAGCGTGCAGGGCTTGAGGATAGTCGCGATAACTTTCGTCAGCTATTGCAGCAGCATGGGCTCGAACTCTCCCTCTGGGAGTCACTTGAACAGCGCTTACGGCAGTGTCATCAATTGCATCAGGTGAATAGTCGGCTGTTAGATCGAAACTATCAGCAGGTGCGAAAGATATTGCAATTAATGGTGGGTGGAGAGCAGGGAGGTCGGGTTGATCTCTACGATCGCCAAGGAACCACTGCGCAAAATCTCACCACCTACACCTCCATTAGAGTTTAACTGTCCACTGTTTTGGCCTCCTCCTCATCGCCATTGCCCCCTAATCGCGATAGCACAGCCGCCCGCAAGCCTGAATTTGAGCAGATAGACTCTTTTCACTATATTCGCATGTTACTCGATAGGCTGCGCGAGGAGCGGCTGTTAGTGACTCTTCGCCTCGGTGAGCAGCGTCAGACGGCCATCTCTACCCTACTTGATCTTGATGTTGAACAGCGTACTTTTGAGATCGATCTCCCCTTTAACTGTCAAACTGGGCACTTAATTAAGCCAGAATCGCCGCTAGAGATTGCGTTGATGGCCCGTCTAAAGGGGACTTCCATTAGCTTTAAAACGACACTACAGGGGCTGATTGAACAGTCGGAGCAGAGCTTTGCCCGCTGTCGCTGCGATATGCCGGCGATGGTGCGCTATTCGCAGCAACGCAATAGCTTTCGTATCGATACCCACGATCTCAACCTGCAGGCTCGACTCTATACCCAAAGCGGGAAAAGTTTTCGGGCACAGCTTATCGATATCTCCAAAGGGGGGATGCGGGCTAGTGTTAATAACCGTATCGCTACCAAGCTGCGTCAGGGTCTGAGCCTCGTTTGTGATCTCAACTTTGAAAATGTGGGTGAACAGGAGCGAGTTCGGGTGACTATTTGTACTATTTTACCGGCCACAGAGGGGGAGCAGGTCTCGGTAGTCGGGTTTAAGTTTGTCGATATGGATGCTAGACAGCAGATGCAGCTCGCCCACCGTATTGCTAGTGTAGAGCGGCTACTGCTGCGGGCACAGAACCACCCAGAGGAGGTGGACGCAGCACATGAAATTAACCCCTCTCGGTAAGAGGGCTGCTGCTAGCGCTAGCTGTACGATTCGATTGAGCCAAGGCCGCATCAATACCATTTTTAGCTGCAATCAGCAGTCCTAGACCGATAAAGGCCCCTGGGGGGAGGATCGCTAGCAGCAGCCCCTGATCAAACTCAAATAGCTGCTGCGTCATCCAGCTAGCCCCCTCACCAAACATTAGCTCTGCATCGGCAAATAGGGTGCCAAAGCCGGCCACCTCTCGCAGCGCTCCAAGCAGTACTAGCGGAAGGGTAAAGCCTATTCCCATCATAAGCCCATCGATTATTGAGGGGCCAAGCGGATTGCGCGAAGCAAACGCCTCGGCTCGTCCCAAAATAGAGCAGTTGGTGACAATGAGTGGAATAAATATCCCCAACACCAGATAGAGTTGGTGGAACCAAGCGTTCATTGCCAGCTCAATGGCGGTGACGAAGGAGGCGATAATAATCACAAAGACCGGAATGCGAATTTCGGCTCGAACCCAGTTACGAACCAGCGAGATAGTAGCGTTGGAGGTGAGCAGCACCAGTGTCGTCGCTAACCCCAGACCTAAGCCATTAATCGCAGTGGAGCTAACAGCCAATAGGGGACAGAGTCCCAAAATCTGCACAAAGGCGACATTATTATCCCACAATCCGTCACGAATAATTTTGCTGTATTGGCTATCGCTCATGATGGCTCTCACTCTGATGAAGTTATTGGTCGAAATAGCGCCTGCCGCTGCTGCTGATAGAAGAGCAGACTGTTTTTAATCGCGTTAACGACCGCACGGGGGGTAATGGTGGCACCGGTAAATTGATCAAACACGCCACCCTCTTTTTTCACCTGCCACAGCGCTTGTGGCGGGTTAGTCAAATTGAGCTGGTTAAAGCCTAAGATCCAATCGGAGCGAGTCGCTTCGATCTTATCGCCAAGCCCCGGCGTCTCTTTGTGGTAGATCACCCGCACCCCAAGCAGATTGCCCTCAATATCGATACCGATGAGCAGGCCGATATCGCCGCTATAGCCATCTGGGGCGACACTCTCAATGACTACTGCGACGGCGCGGCCACTATAGCGGGCACGATAGATCTGTTTCGGCGCCTGATTGCCCAGTAGCGGATCGACCACCTCGATCTTATCTTCAACAATGGCGTTGTCATAGCGCTCGGGGGGGATGATCTGGGTTAGGTTATTGAGGATCGTCTGATACTCATTCTCGGCAATGAGGGGCGCTGTGCTCTCATGTATCGAGCTGACTAGTGAGGTGCCAAGGATAGCAAATAGCCCCAAAATAGTCGCATTAATGAGCATTGTCTGTAACATCGCTTCGCTCTCAGTGACTATTGTCGGCTCGGCTGCCCAAAGACCGGCGGGCGGGTATAGTAGTCGATAGTGGGCGCGGCCATATTCATTAGCAGTACTGCAAACGCCACCCCATCGGGATAACCGCCCCAGGTGCGGATGATAAAGGTAAAGAGTCCCACGCCAGCACCAAAAATTAGCCGACCCCGCTCACTCGTCGCCCCTGAGACTGGATCGGTAGCGATAAAGAAGGCACCTAGCATCGCCCCTCCCCCCAGTAGATGGAAGAGCGGCGAGGCAAAGCGATCACTATCAATAAGATAGAACAGCGATGAGAGCAGAAAGAGGGTGGCTAACATCGCTACCGGCACCTGCCAGCGAATGGTGCCGCGCCAGAGTAGATAGAGTCCTCCTAATAGAATCAGCAGGTTAATCTGTTCGTTAGCGACACCGCCAAAGACTCGAAAGAGCTGGTTGCTATCGAGATTATCGATCGATTGACCAATTGTTAAGCCGCTATGGTAGTTATCGAGTGGGGTGGCGTAGGTGAGGGTATCCATCGGCGCGGCATTAAAGACAATCACGGCGGCCTCAATAAAAGCGATATCGTGCCCAATGTGTGACAGCGGTGCCTGCCACTGGGTTAGCTGTTGCGGAAAGGAGATCAGTAGCGCCACATAGGCGACCATGGCCGGATTAAATGGATTAAACCCTAGGCCACCATAGAGCTGTTTCGCAAGTCCGATAGCGATAATCGCCCCAATGAGGCAGATCCACCAAGGCGAGAGTGGTGGGATAGTTAAAGCGAGTAGAATCGCTGTCACCGCAGCGCTGCCATCGCTAATGGCGGGTAGAATGGGGCGGCGGCGCAGATAGAGCATCGCCGCCTCCACTCCGAGAGAGAAGAGGGTTAACAGCACAATATTAAATAATATCCCCCAATCAAATAGCCACACATGGAGCAAAATGGCCGGAATGAGCGCCCAAATCACCTGCAACATCACCTTTTGGGTGCGGGCAGGGCCGTGCTGATGGGGAGAGCTGATAGGAAGTAGAGACATAGGGTTAGCTATCGGTGTGAGCGGCAGCACTCTTTTTGGCTTTAGCGCGTGCTAATGCCGCCTCAATGAGCGCTTTTTTGTCGCTAGTCTCGCCATCCCCTTTGGAGCTAATGGCGCTTTTTTGTTGTTGATGGCGCACGGCACGCTCCTCTTTTTCGCGCTGTAGCCGGAATTGACGGAATTCGTGCCGTTCGCGGGCGATATCGGCCGCTTTTTTGAGGCGCTCCTGCTCCCAAATCTCGGTTTTGGCGTAGCGGTAGTAGTGGACTAATGGAATTGTCGAGGGGCAGACCCAAGCGCAGCAGCCACACTCAATGCAGTCAAACAGGGCATAATCCTGCACTTTCTCTAGCTCTTTGGCGCGGGCGTGCCAGTAGAGTTGCTGCGGTAACAGGTTGGCCGGACAGACTGTGGCACACTCGCCGCAGCGAATACAGGGCTGATGGTCTGTCGTCGTCGGTTGAGGGGGTCTTACCAGAATGGCATTGGCGGTTTTGGTAATTGGGGTGGCACCGTGGTTGAGTCTTATCCCCATCATCGGCCCGCCCATTATCGTCTCGCCGTGATCCTCCGTTGTGCCGCTAGCGGCCTGAATAAGGCTCTGGACTGAGGCTCCTAGGGGAACGATAAAGTTTTGGGGGTGGCGAATGAGCTCACCGCTCACGGTTACATAGCGGTTAATGAGCGGTCTGCCTTCACGAATAGCGTCATGGACGGCGGTGGCGGTGGCGACATTTTGACACACTACATTGACATCGAGTGGAATGCCGCCCGAAGGAACCTCCTTGCCGGTGAGGGTCTTAATTAACTGCTTTTCGCCTCCGGCGGGGTAGAGGGTCGGTATGGCAACGATCTCAATATCGATCTTGCCGCTTAACTGTAGTGCAGCGGTGAGCGCTTTCATGGCTTCAGGTTTATTATCCTCTATCCCAATCACACAGCGCACTGCGTGTAGTGCATGGCGCATAATGCGGGCGCCGGAGATAATCGCATCGGCTCGTTCTCGCATTAGGCGATCATCGCAGGTAATAAAGGGCTCGCACTCGGCACCGTTAATAATCAGCGTGCCGGTCGCCTGCTTACTAGGGGTGTTTAACTTGATGTGGGTGGGGAAGCCGGCTCCCCCCATACCAACGATACCGGCGCTGTGAATCTTTTGGCGCAGATCAGCGGGGGCCAATTTGAGGTAGCTCTCTACCGGCTGTCGTTCGATCCACTGCTCTGCCCCATCAGGAGTTAGCTCAATCGCCACTTGCGGCTGACCGGAGGGGTGGTTGGTGATCCGAGGGGCGATAGCGAGGATTGTGCCTGAGGTAGGGGCGTGTATCGGGGCGCTGACATAGCCGCTGCTCTCGGCTAGTAGCTGCCCTTTGAGTACCCGCTCTCCCTCTTGTACCACGGGTCGCGCTGGTTGACCGATATGTTGCTGTAGCGGCAGCGTGAGTCGGGTAGGTAGGGGTAGCGGGGTTGCGGGTGTCTGATTCGAGAGCCGTTTAAAGCCCTCTAATTTGATTCCGCCGTGAAACTGCCATAGGGGTTGGCTCATTGGCTAGCTCCTGTGGTGAGTGAGAGGGGCGTGCCGCTTTGGGCCGGTAGGGGCCAGCGCCACCGCTTCAGATCTTGGCTCACTGGAACCATATCGATACACTCAACCGGACAGGGGGGGAGGCAGAGTTCACAGCCGGTGCACTCATCGGCAATCACCGTATGCATCTGTTTGGAGGTACCGACAATAGCATCGACCGGGCAGGCTTTAATACACAGTGTGCAGCCGATACAGATCTGTTCGTCAATGAAGGCGACCCGCCGCTCCTTCGCCTCACCCGCTTCGGGATCGAGCGGTTTCGGATCGACACCGAGTAGATCAGAGAGGGCGATAATGGTGGTCTCTCCGCCGGGAGGGCAGCGGTTAATATCGGCTTCGCCGGCGGCAATCGCCTCAGCGTAGGGGCGGCAACCGGCGTAACTGCACTGACCACACTGGGTTTGAGGCAAGATGGCGTCGATGCGCTCAACGACCGGATCGCTCTCGACTCTAAAGCGAACCGCCGCATAGCCTAAGATCAGCCCAAATAGTAGCGCTAACAGTGCTAGTGTGATAACTGCGGTGGTCATTAGCCCTTAACCAGTCCTGAGAATCCCATAAAGGCCAGTGACATAAAGCCGGCCGTCATCAGGGCAATGGCGGCACCGCGAAAAGGCCGTGGCACATCGGCAACGGCAATACGCTCGCGCATGGCGGCAAAGAGTACCAATACTAGGGTAAAGCCGAGCGCCGCGCCAAAGCCGTAGAGCGCCGATTCGACCAGTCCATGCTGCTGCTGGGTATTTAAGAGGGCGACGCCGAGGACGGCACAGTTAGAGGTAATGAGCGGCAGAAAGATACCGAGCACCTGATAGAGTAACGGGCTGGTTTTATGCACCACCATTTCGGTAAACTGCACCACGACGGCAATGACTAAGATAAAGGCGATGGTGCGCAGATACTCTAGCTCCAGTGGGGCTAAAATATAGTCGTTCACTAGATAGCTACAGAGGGAGGAGAGGGTGAGGACAAAAGTGGTCGCCAGCCCCATGCCCATCGCGGTCTCTAGTTTGCGCGAGACGCCCATAAAGGGGCAGAGGCCAAGAAACTTCACCAATACGAAGTTATTGACCAATATGGTGCTTACCAGAATGAGTGCAAGTTCGCTCACCAACGCTCTCCGGTAAGCTGACAAGCGGCGCGGCTAAATGGATTAGGGGGAGGCATCTACCTTACAATATTTAGGGCTGTGGTTGCTACGGGGGCGGCATTATACCCCCTTAGTTAGAGAAAATCTGCTCTTTTTAAGACATCATGCTCATCAGTTTGGAGAGGGCGCTGTCGTTCTCTTCGGCCTTTTTCATTACCTTCACTTGTAGCTCATACTGACGCTGCAGTTCGATCATTTCAACCATTGAGGCGACCGGATTAACATTACTCCCCTCCAGTTTGCCTAGCTCTAGGCGGATGGTGGCGTCGGCCTCGGCCTCATCGCCCTCTTTAAGGCGCATAAAGCCATCTTCCCCTTTGGTCATGTTGCTATGTTCGGGTTTGACCAGTTTAATGCGATCTAGTATCGCTACAGTATTGGGATCTTCACCGAGGGGGACGATAGAGATCGTGCCATCGGTACCTATCTCCATCTTCTGTACCGGAGGCAAGGTAATCGGGGCACCGCCGTTACCGAGCACTGGGTGGCCATTACCGGTGACTAGTACGCCGGTGCTGGAGATATTGAGGTTGCCCATGCGGGTATAGGCTTCGTTGCCATCAGGGGCCTGTACCGCAATCCACCCTTGGCCATTGATCGCGACATCGAGATCGCGGCCGGTAGCGTTAATCATGCCGGGGGTAAAATCGACCCCGGGGCTTTCGGTCATGGCATAGACCCGTGAGGGGTGTCCTTCACCAAAGACCGGCATGGAGCGAAACTGCTCCAGATCGGCTTTAAAGGCGGGGGTGGAGACATTGGCCAGATTATTGGTATTTATCTCTTGGGCGATCATGGTCTGTTTGGCGCCCGACATGGCTAAAAATAGCATTCTGTCCATCTTATCGCTCCCTAACAGTCAATTTTATGGCTCCCATGCGCTGGCATGGGAGCCGCTACGGTTATCTCAGGTTAATAATGGTCTGAGTAATGGCACTATTGGTCTCTATCGCCTTAGCGTTCGCTTGGAAACTGCGCTGGGCGGTAATCAGTTTGACTAGCTGTTGGGTGAGATCGACATTAGAGCCTTCCAACGCGCCGGCGCGGAAGGAGCCGAAGCTGCCGGTACCGGCTTCACCCACCAGCGGAGGGCCGCTGTCGATCGACTCTGCCCAAGCGGTGTCACCTAACTGCTTTAACCCCTGCTCATTAGGAAAGAGAGCTAGGGCGATTTTGCCTAACGAACTCTGTTGGCCGTTACTATAGTTGGCGCGAATGATGCCTTCGTCGCTAATATCGAGTCCTGATAAGCGACCGGCCGTATAGCCATCTTGAGCCAGTGTGGTGACATTAAAATTAGCCGCAAACTGGGTGGGGGAGTTGTTGTACATATCAAGGCCAATATTTTGAGTGGCACCCTCCCCTAAGTTGGCACCATTTGCGGGGATAGGTGCCGCTACAGTCTGTTCCGTTTGAAGGTTATTATCATAAGAGACATAGGTAGCGATGTTAGCCGGATCGTCAGGAATAATATGAAATTTTGGGGTTGGGTTAAGTATGGTTGTGTCGGCTGTATTGCTACTATTGGCGTTAGCGGTCGCTTCCTGGTCTATCTCACCGTTATTATCAAAAATTAACCGCATAAAGCGGCTGCCGTTCACAGAGTCATCTTGGTTAACCATCTGCATCGGCAATGAGATATTATTGCCATTGGCGTCGGTTGTGTTAAGTACCGGATAGACTTGCCACTGGTTTTGAGGAATCGTACTGCCGACGGTGCCGTTCGCTACTGGATTCCCCCCTGCATCATAGGAGGTGCCATCTTTGACAAAGTAGTAGGTCATCGTATGAACCCCACCCTGTGAGTCATAGATATTAATCGAGGTGGAGGTATTAAATGAGTTGCTGTTGCCGGGAAAAAAGGGGTTGGCAACTGAGTCAATCGGAGTGGCTGTACTGGGCAGGTTAGCACCGAGTTCTATCTCTTTAGTGGAGGTCGGTGTCCCCGCTGTTGACGGAACTTTTAGAGCGATCGTTGATGAGAGTGAAGTCGATTGCACTGACCCATCAGACTCATTTACCGGAAAAGTTTGCAGATACTCGCCGCTGCTATTGGTGACATAGCCCTCAGAATTAACCTGAAACGCACCAGCGCGGGTATAGGAGGGCGTGCCATCGGTTGAGCTGATACCGGGACGGGTCACAAACATCCCTCGCCCACTAATAGCAATATCCATGGTGTTATCGGTAAAGTCGAGATTCCCCTGATTATGCATCTGCTGCACGCCAGCTAAAAGAACCCCACTACCAATCGCGGTAGAGCTACTACCAAACGCAGAGGTCGCATAGACATCAGCAAACTGCACCCGCGACTCTTTAAAACCGGTGGTACTGGCGTTAGCCACATTGTTACTAACAACGGCTAACTCAGATGAAGCGACACTGAGGCCGCTTAACGCTGTATTAAATGACATGATTCTCTCTCCTGTTGTTTGAGCATCAAAAATAGATAGTTAATAAAAATAAAAACAAAAATTACTGTCGTACCTGACGAATATCGGCAAACGAGACCTCACCAATGCCACTGACATCAAAGGCCATTTTGCTGCCACCTGCGCCGAGGGAGAGGCTTTTTACGGTTCCCTCAATAAAGGTCTCAAAGCCGGTATTGGTTCCGCCAGCTAACCCTTCGGCCTTCATTTGATAGACTCCGGGAGGCATGGTCTCACCCTCATCATTAGTACCATCCCAACTAAAATCGACCATCCCCTCGCCCTGTATCCCTAAATCGAGCCTCTTAACCGGCTGACCACTCGCATCGCTAATCGAAACGGTCAATTTACCGACCGATTGGGGTAGCTCCACCGAGCCGTTCAGTGGGCCATTGGCGGTCAATTCGCCCTGATTACCCTGCACTAGGGCGTGTTTACCCACCATAGAGGCGGCCATGAGCGACTGATTAGAGTAGAGCGATTCGGCTAAACCGGAGAAGGAGCTATTGAGATCACCTATCCCTTTTACCGAGCTGAACTGGGCCATCTGCCCCAAAAACTCCCCATTCTCCATCGGCGCCATCGGATCTTGATTTTTGAGCTGGGTGGTCATCAGGGTGAGAAAATCCTCCTGCATTAAATCGGCTGATGACTCATCGGTTTGACTCTGCTCTGTCTGTCGCTCGGTACGCAGACCGAGTGACTGGTAGAGTTTGGTGGTATCTTCAACGGCATTCATGACATATTACCTCTGTTATTGCTGACCGAGACGAAGTATTGCCTGTGCGAGTCGCTTGGCAGTATTCATGACTTCGATATTGGTTTGGTAGGAGCGAGAGGCGGAGATCATATTCGCCATCTCCTCTACGGTATTGACATTGGGCATAAAGATATACCCCTTCTCATTGGCTTGGGGGTGGTTGGGGGCGTATTTGCGCTGTAGCGGCGCATCGCTCTCTACAATCCCCTCTACGCTCACTTTGACTGAGGCCTGTTTGCCCTCTTGAGCCTCATCTAACATCGCTTTAAAGACTGGCTGACGGGCACGGTAGGTCTCATCGATACTGCTGCTGACGCTGTTAGCATTGGCCAGATTACTGGCGGTCGTGTTCATACGAATCGTCTGCGCCTCTAGGGCGCTGCCCGATACATCAAATACGCGAAACATTGACATAATTATTGCCCCTTCAGTGCCTGTTTCAGTTTACGAATTTTACCATTTAGAAAATCGATGGTCGCCTGATAGCGTAAGTTGTTTTCGGCGAGCTTCGCTTTCTCCTCATGCGCGGTGACGGTATTGCCATCGATGGATGGCTGGCTAGGTACCCGATACTGCGGGGTTATCGCGATACCGCCGAGCGAGTGGCTGCCGATATGGCCCGAGCGGCTGGTCGCTAGCCCTAATGTGTTAGCGTTGGGTTGTTGCTGGTGGTAGCTGCGCAGGATGTCACGAAAATCGACATCCCGTGCTTTATAATTGGGGGTATCCGCATTGGCTAGGTTGGAGGCGAGTAGCTCCATACGGTAGCTACGCACTCTAAGTGCCTGCTCATGCAGCCCCATGGTCTGTTCCAAACTTGGCATAACGCTCAACTCCTCTCGTTCTGTTCAATTCAGCTTGCTTCGGGTTATGCTTTTATTGTGCCTATTTTTTTTAAATCTTTATAAATCATTTGTTTATTGTTTGGTTTTATCATGGCTGTGGCTCCGGCAGGTGAGAGAGTCAAACTTTTGACGCGGCGATTGAACTGGCTGACCCCCTAAGTGAAACCGAAAATGGGCGTTGTGGCTGTGATCTAGGTCAAAAAATGGTAGTTTAGCTGCGTAGTGCATACAGGAGCCGCTCCCCTAACAGTAGCGCCAGTAGCAGCGCATAGAGCATCGGGTAGAGCATATCGGCGCGGGTGAGGAGTAGATAGTGAGCGACACCTAGTAGGGCGGCGAGGTAGATAAGCCGATGCAGCCCCTGCCAGTAGTGACCGAGACGCTTAATGGCGCTACGATGAGAGGTGAGCGCCAAGGGCAGCAGTAGCAGTAGCGAGATCATGCCTAGGGTGATATAGGGGCGTTTAACGATATCTTCGACGATGGCCTGCCAGTCAAAAAATTGCTCTAAAATAGTATAGGCCAGCAGATGCAGTAGCAGATAGAAGAAGGCGTAGAGCCCCACCCGGCGCCGATAGCGGGCTAACCCCCGCCAGCCGAGACGGCGACGGCAGGGGGTGATGGCCAGTGTGATTAGCAGTAGATTGAGCCCCCAGGTGCCGAGGTAGTGCAGGGTGTACTCAATCGGATTGACGCCGAGGTTGTGGCTGAGTGCGAGCCCTAATAGATAGAGCAGGGGGGCGATCCCCCCTAGCCAGAGGAGGGAGCTGATGATGAGGGGCTGGGCTAATCGGTTAATCATCTACAGTTAGAGGTGGGGTGTGGATGGGGGAGCGGGTTATACTATCAGGTAATGGAGCAGAGTGAGGATCAATAATGGTACGAATGATCGCAATGGTAGCCCTAATCTTGGCGGGTGTCGCTCAGGCGGCTGTGGCCCTGCCTGAACTAGGCGACTCCGCTTCGGCACTCTTAGGGCAGCCGCAGCAGCGGGCGCTAGGTCGCGCACTCTATCTGCGACTGCAACAGAGTAACCGTCTGCTAGAGGACCCACAAGTTGAGCTCTATATGCAGCGCCTTGGCGAGCGTCTTTTGGCGGCAAAGGGGGGGAGAGCGGCGTTTGATTACCGCTTTTTTGTGGTCGATAGTGACCAAATTAACGCGTTTGCCATTTTGGGGGGCTTTATCGGTTTTCATAGTCGCCTGATTTTGGCGAGTGATAACGAGAGTGAGTTGGCCTCGGTGATGGCGCACGAGCTGACCCATATTAGTCAAAACCATCTGCTACGGGCGGCAGAGCGAAGTCAGCGCGATCAGCTACCGATTACGGCGGCGATTTTAGCGGCGATTCTGCTCGGTGAGAGCCATCCGGAGGGGGCGCAGGCGGTGATCACTTCGGCGCTAGCGAGTGGAGAGCAGAATCAGCTTAGCTATAGTCGGCTGCATGAGCACGAGGCCGATAGGATAGGGATTGAGATGCTGCAGCAGGCAGGCTTTGATCCTGGCGCGATGGCGAGCTTTTTTGGCAAGCTGCAGAACGCTAGCCGCTTCTATGCTGCGGCCCCAGAGTTTCTCTCTACCCACCCGATTACCGAACAGCGTATCGGCGATGCCCTCAATCGAGCGGCGCTCTATCCTGCCGTCGAGGTGGCGGATAGTCGCGCCTATGCCGCTACTCGCGCTAGAGTGAGTGTCTTAACCCATAAGGCGCTGCCGCAACGACTGCGTGAACTGGAGGCGCTGGCGCAGCCTACCCTGTGGCAGCGTTACGAGCAGGCGTTGGCCTACCTACAGCTACAGCAGCCCCAGTTGGCACGGCAGCTACTCTACTCGATGCTCGACGCAGCCGCTGAGGTGCCGGAGTGGATGCTGCTGTTAGCGGAGGCGGAAGCGGCGATGGGGGAGAGTCTCTTAGCTCGACAACGCTACAGCGAGCTGCTACAGCTCTACCCTGAGTCGTGGTCGATACGCTATAGCGCCGCCCGTTTTGAGCTGCAACAGCAGCAGCTGCAGCAGGCGCGGGAGTTATTGCAACCGCTGCTGCATCAGCGTCTGTTGCCGCAGCGACTCTATCGGCTGCTAGCCCGTATCGAGGCGGCCGATGGTCGCCCCGGGCAGATGTATCTAGCTCGTGCCCAAGCGGCCCTAGCGGCGGAGGAGCGGCAGCTAGCGCTGAGAGAGTTAATCCATGCGAAAGAGGCTGCCGGGGAGAATTTTTATCTACAGAGCCGAATTGAGGCCTATCTGCAGCAGCTAGAGTTGTCGCAGAGGGGTGAGCCAACGGGGAGCGCGGCGAGGGGGGGCGATCGCAGTGATACGACTGACTGATGTGAGCCTCTATCGGGGCGATAAATTACTCTTTGAGGCGGCGACAGTGACGATTCATCCGCAGCAAAAGGTCGGCATTAGCGGTCATAACGGCTGTGGTAAATCCTCTCTACTCGCCCTGCTACGACGGGAGCTACTACCACAGAGCGGTGAGGTTGAACTCCCCCCGTCCTGGCAGGTGGCAACCGTTAAGCAGGAGACGCCGGCGCTGGACTATCGCGCACTCGACTATGTGTTGCAGGGGGATAGAGAGCTATCGCAACTACAGCGTCAGTTGCAACAGGCCGAGCAGCAGAATCGGGGCGAGGCGATAGCGGCGCTCCATGCGCAACTAGAGGCGATTGGGGGCTATAGCGCCACCACTCGTGCCGAGAAGCTGTTAGCTGGGCTCGGCTTCTCGCCGGCGATGATGCAGCAGCCGGTTGCAACGCTGTCGGGGGGGTGGCGAGTGCGGCTCAATCTAGCTCAAGCGCTGTTTCAGCCGTTTGATCTGCTACTGCTCGATGAGCCGACCAACCATCTCGATCTCGATGCCACCCTCTGGTTACAGCAGTGGTTGCAGCGGTTAGATAGAACGGTGGTGCTCATTTCGCATGATCGCGATGTTCTTGATGGCGTGGTGGGGCAGATTATCCACTTCGAGCAGCAGACGCTACGCCTCTATCGGGGTAACTATAGCGATTTTGAGCAGCAGCGAGCGGAACAGCAGCGGCTACAGCAGCTCGCCTACAGTCGGCAACAGCAGCAGCGCCAGCGTCTGCAGCGCTATATTGATCGCTTTCGTGCCAGTGCGACGCGGGCGACGCAGGCGCAGAGTCGCATAAAGCAGCTCCAGCGGATGGAGCAGCTACTGCCGGCTTACGCCGATTCGCCGTTTCAGTTCAGCTTTGCCGATCCCGATAAGCTCCCCTCACCGCTGCTACAGTTACGAGAGGCTAAGATCGGCTATGTTGCCGCCGAGCCGCTAGTGAGTGTGGCGCAGCTAGTGATCAATCCGGGGGATAGGCTGGCGCTACTTGGAAAAAATGGCTGTGGTAAATCGACCCTACTCCAAGCGCTAGCCGGCGGTAAAACGCTGCTGCAAGGGGAGTATCAAACCGCTGCCGATTGCGCTATTGGTTATTTTGCCCAGCATCAGCTACAGCAGCTCGATGTGGCAGCGACCCCTCTGCGCCATCTACAGCGGTTAGCGCCGCGGGTCGATGAGCTGCGGCTACGCAACTTTTTGGGCGGTTTCGGTTTTAGTGGCGAGATGGCGCTAACCGAGGTGGAGCGCTTTTCGGGGGGGGAGCGCAGTCGGCTAGTCTTGGCGATGCTGGTGTGGCAGCGCCCAAATCTGCTGCTGCTCGATGAGCCGACCAACCATCTCGATCTCGATATGCGCCAAGCGCTGAGCTGGGCGCTACAGCAGTTTGAGGGGGCGATGGTGGTGGTCTCGCATGATCGCCACCTGTTGCGCAGTGTGGTCGATGTGTACTACTCGATTGAGGGGGGGAGAGTGTGCCAATTTGACGGCACCTTGGCCGAGTATGAGCGGCAACTGTGGCAAAAAACCGGCAAAGAGGCGAGCAGTGACGGTGAGAGTCGGCGCCAGCAGCGCCAGCAGGCGGCGCAAAAACGGCAGCAGCGCCAGCCATTGACTAAAGCGCTGTTGCAGACCGAAAAAGAGTTAGCTAAGTGGCAGCGGCAGTTAACGCAGCTACACCACGCCTTGAGCGATGCGACCCTCTATGAGGGGGAGAGCCGAACTCGGTTACTGCCGCTACTGGCCGAGGAGGGGGAGATAAAGCAGCAGCTCGAACAGCTAGAGTTGCGCTGGTTAGAGCAGAGTGAGGCGCTGGAGCAGTTGGATGAGTGAGGGCTATCGGTTCGAAATAGAGAGGAGGTAGAGACAATGGGCTATGCACTAAAGCAGACCTACATTGAGTTTGAGACGTATTTGCAGGGCGAAGTGGAGAGTCAGTGGCGTCACGAATATGTCGCCGGACATATCTATGCCATGGCGGGGGCGAGTGAGACCCACAATACCTTGGTTGCGGAACTCTTTACGGCGATTCATGGCGCGATGCCGCAGCGCTGTCGGGCTTGGGCTGCCGACATGAAACTGCGTATCGATCTGGCCGACGAGCACTACAGCTACTACCCCGACATTATGGCCGCCTGTAGTGACAATCGCACCGATCCCTATACCCGTACCGATCCGGTGCTGCTAGTCGAGGTGCTATCGCCTTCCACCGAACGGATCGATTTGAGTGAGAAGCGCGAACACTACTGCACCATTGCCACGCTACAAGAGTATCTTATTGTCCACAGCGATCGACCGCAGCTACAGCTCTATCGCCGCAGTAACGGCTGGCGCGAAGAGGTGCTCTATCGGGAACAGACCCTGACTCTCCTCTCAGTCGGATTATCTATGTCGGTGGAGGCGATCTATCGGCGGGTGCGCCAGGAGGTGGGGCTGGAGCTCCCCTACAGCTTGTGATGGGCCGCTGGCAGGGTGATATGGATATGGGTAAGGTCGCGGCTATCATCAACCTCTAGGGCGATGGTGCCTGCCATCGCCCGTACTGAGAGGGCAGCCGAATAGGTACCGAGCCCGGTGCCGCTGCGTTTACCGTGGGTGACCATCTTTTCGAAAAATTTAGCCCGAATCGGTGACGGTACGGCACCGGAGTTGCTGAGGGTGATGGCGTGGCTGGGGTGGGCTGGGGTGGCAGGTTTTAGATCGATGGTGAGGGTGGAGTTATCGGGCGCGGCCTCAAAGGCGTTGCGAATGAGATTGCTAAAGAGATTGTGTAGTAGGAGCTCATCGCCTTTGATATCAAAGCGGAATTGATCCTGTTCAAGCACTTGACCGTTGTGGCAGATGAGCGCCCTAATTTTGCGGTAGCGAATGAGAGTCTTTGACTCTTGCAGCACCTTATCTAGCAGCGGTAGCAGCGGAATCGATTTCGCCTCTAGGTGGTAGGTGCCCTGTTCGATTTTCAAAATATCGAGTGAAATATCGATAAGTTGCAGCATCTGTTGGGCAGAGCTCTCCATCGCTTGCAGAAAAAGTTGGGATTTCTCAGATAGCTGTGGCTCATGGCGGGTGATTAGGCGCGGATAGTGGAGCAGGATATTGAGGGGGCCTTTGAGATCGTGACGGTTAATGCTCTCTACTATCTCTCGCATGAGAATATTTTGCTCTAAGGTGGTGTTGAGCTGCTGTAGTTTGGTGATGAGGCGAGCCTTTTCGAGATGGGTGGCGATGCGAGCTTTTAAGATATCGCCACTAAATGGCTTGGTTATAAAGTCAACTGCCCCTAGCTGCAGGCCGCACGCCTCATCATTGATCGAGCTTAGCGCGGTGAGAAAGATGATCGGAATATGACAGGTTATCGGGTTCTGCTTTAGCTGTTCACAGACGACATAGCCATCTTTACCAGGCATCATAACATCGAGCAAAATTAGATCCGGTTGCGATTTAGCGGCAATCGCTAAGCCGATATCCCCATTGATGGCGACTAGTACCTGATAGAGTGGCGAGAGAATCTCCCCAGTTAGATCGAGGTTTTCAGGGGTATCATCTACGATCAATATCTTCGGCTTATGTGGTGTGGTGCTCATGCTGACCAATTTAGGGGAGTAGTGTTGGCTGACTGGAGTAAATGGTCTTGATTGTACTGTGTTATTGGCCCTATTGCACCCTTTTCTTTTGTCCGCTGTGGGGTGCGAAAAATTCAACTTTATTGGCGCGGCTGTCGATAGGGTAGGTATCTACTTTCATGTCAAACCAAAGCATGGAATAATCGACCGAATCCGACAGAGCCAGAGCAGAGGTAGCAAGGTGAGCGAAGAGAAAGACCCGAACAGTTCGACAGAGCAGACAGATCATTTAGATGATGAGTTACTGGATGATTTTGATGATCTACTCCCCGCTGATGACGAGAGCGATGATCTCGACTCGCTATTAGAGGGGTTAGAGGAGCAGGTCGGAGCGCTGCAGAGCGATAGTGGCGCTGCAACGGCGGCTGAGGGTGATCGTGAAGAGGATGAGTTTGATCTAGACGATTTAGAGGGGCTAGATGGGCTAGATAACGATGAAGAGGAGAGTCTCGCACTAGAGCCGTTAACCGAGTCGGAACAGATCGTTTCAGAGGAGGCGTGGCCAGAGCCTGAGGATGGCGAGCTGACTGAGAGTGAACTCGACTCCCTGTTCACCGACAACGATCCTCAAGGTGAGGCCGATGAGCTAGACGATCTCGATCTGCTAGAGGAGGAGATGGCAGAGCTCAACACACCGCTTGATGAGCCGGAGGAGAGCTTAGATGATCTATTAGGGCAAGAGGATGACGAGGCGGGACTAGACGATTTCGATGAGGGGGGCGATGATGATCTCGACGCCCTATTTAATGAGAGTAGTGACGAGATGGCCCTTGATGAACCGATAGCGGATGAGAGTGACTCGTTAGAGGAGATAGACTCTCTGTTCGATGGCGATACGGAGCGAAGTGGCGAAGAGCGCTCAATGACGGAGGAGGAGTCGCTTGATGATGTGGGCGATTTAGGTGATTTGGATGATCTAGATGATCTAAGGGGTGAGCTAGAGCCGCTAGTTGACACCTCAGAGGGGGATGAGGCCTTAGACGAACTGGACGATTTTGATGAGGGTATTGAGATAGAGGGAGAGGGCGATGAGCTCGACTCTCTGCTAGATGATGATGATCTCGATATTGATGATGACGATCTTGACCTCTCAGCCGGTCTCGACTCGCTCGATGGGGGAGATAGCGGTGATCTACTCGATGATCTGATTGACGACTCGTTTGATGATGGAGCGATGGTGGCCGCTGCCGCTACCGCAGGTGCCGCCGCAGCTGCGATAGCGGCGATGCCAGATAAGGAGGCTGAGAGCACCGAGAGAGAGTCGGCTGACAAGGGGAGTCAAGAGAAGGCAAAGACAAAGACAAAGACAAAGACAGATGGCAGTGAGGTAAAACCGGTGACGAAACTACAACTAGCAATCATTGCCGCAGGCATTGTGCTTAGCCTGTTAATGGGGGGCTTTGCCTTTATCTACGCGGCGGGAGTTAGTGGCGATTTGACCGCCGCAAGAGATCGTATTGAGGAGCTGAAGGGGGAGCTAGAGGCGAGTTATGATCGCGACATTCCGGCCGTGGTGGAGAACCGCTCTAATATGATACTGCTCGATAAGCGGGTCAATGCGCTAGCTAAAGCGTTAGAGGAGATGAAAACCTACCGCGAGAGCACCAATCAGGAGTTAACCGGACTCTACCAGCGTTACGATGAGCTCTCGCTAGTACTGACCGACCAGCAGAAGGAGCAGCAGCGATTAATGGAGCGGCAGCGGGCGGCGGAGGCGAAGCGGCGCGATACCGAGTCTAAAGTGCGGCAGATTGAGGAGAAAGAGCAGAAGCGCAAACAGGATATGCCTTGGGTGATCAATTTAAGCTCTATGTCCTCATCGGCCGCCGCTGAGGAGGCGCGTAAAAAGCTGCTGCAAGCCGGCATCACCAATACCGAAGTCAATCCGGTGCAGGTGCGTGGCCGAACCTACTACCGGGTTCAGATAACAGGTTTCAAAACCCGTGATGAGGCGCGGCTCTATGCGCTTACTCTTCCCGATATGACGGAGTTTGATAACGCTTGGGTGGGGAACTATGAGTAGTGCCGCTGCTGAAACTCAAAGGTGAGCTGAGTGAGGCGATTTTGAATGGCATCCTCAAATCGTTCCAAATCGCCCTTAATGAGCTGCTGTAGGTACTGAGCCGCTTGGCTCTGGCTTAACAGCTTACGGCCGATCTTATACTGTAGCTCCGGTAGCGACTTGTCGTATCGGGGCGTAATCTGCCACTGTAGCCACGCGGTTTCGGTCTGATTAAACGCCTCGGATGCGAAGCGGCAGAAATTTTCGATGTGATCCTGACCCTCAGGGCCAAGACATCCCGGCTCTACCCGGAAGAGAATAGTGAGTGTGGTTGACATGGAAAAGGTTACTTCAAAGTGATAGGGTTAGGGTTGTAATTGTTGCTGCCATTGGCGGCTCACCTCCTCTCTTTCAGCGCTAAACTCTCCGTTGGCCACCACCGCCTGCTGCTGCTGTAGCGCGTTGCGATGGGCGCGGGCACGGTAGCGCCGATAGATATCGATGAGCGCACTGCTGTCAGCCACGGTTAAGAGACCAGCGGCGGTGAGCTGCTCTAGCGAGCGGATATTATCACTAAACTGAGTCAGTTCGGGGACGCAGCTAGCGTGACGCAGAATGAGGTACTGCACTATGAACTCAATATCGGTGATGCCGCCGACCCCCTGTTTTAGATCAAAGTCGCTCTCGCTATCTTTAGCGAGCGCTTGGCGCATCTTCTGCCGCATCGTCAGCACGGCTTGGCGCAGTGGGGACTCCTGTCGCGGTTGGGTTAATATTTGGTGGCGTAGCTGGTTAAACTGCGCCTTAATTTGCGCATCTCCGGCGACAAAACGGGCGCGAACTAGCGCCTGGTGCTCCCAAGTCCAAGCATCTTTATGCAGATAGTCACGGTAAGCGCTGAGTGAGTTGACCATTAACCCCGAGGCACCGTTAGGTCGGAGTCGGGTGTCGATCTCATAGAGCACGCCGCCGAAGGTGCGAGTGGTGAGCAGGCTGATAAGGCGCTGGGCGGCTCTAGCATACCAAGTGGAGACATCCAGCGGCTTTTCGCCAACGGTGACGGTAGCGCCACTTCGATGGAGAAAGACCAGATCGAGATCGGAGCCGTAGCCGAGTTCGATACCGCCAAATTTACCGTAGGCGATCACACCGAAGCCGTGGCTTTGAGTCATATCTTGCGGCAGACCGTGGCGCTGAGTGAGTCGCGCTACCGCTAGCTCGACGGCGCTGTTAACTAGCGCTTCGGCGATATCGGTCAGGTAGTCGCTCACCTGCATTAGCGGGATCGCCTCCATAATATCGGCCGCAGCGACCCGTAATAGATTGGTCTGCTTAAAGCGTCGTAGCTCCTCTAACTGCATCTCCTCATCTTCAACGCTATTGAGGCGGGTGTGGAGTTCGTTAATTAGGGCGTGGCGCTGTAGGGGTTCGTAGAGTAGCCGTGGGTCGAGTAGGCTATCCATTAACTGCGGGTAGGTGGCTACTGTGGTCGCAATCCAGGGGCTGGCGTGGCAGAGTTTAACTAGCTGCGATAGCGCTAGCGGATTCTCGACGAGCAGGGCTAGATAGGTGCTGCGGCGCACTATCTGTTGCAGAATCTCCAGCAGCCGCTTGAGGGTATGATCGGGGGAGGCCGTTTCGGCGACGGCACCGAGTAGGAGCGGCATTAACTGGTTAAGCCGCTGTTGTGCCCTATTTTGTAGCTGTATGACCGCTCGGCTCTGCTGCCACTGGCGTAGCAGCCGTAGCGACTCTTCGCTGTGGTGGTAGCCGGCGGCGGCCATCTGCGCTAGGGCGGTATCGTTATCGCCACTATCGCGCCAGAGAGAGTGCCACGGGTGGTCGGCTCGGTGCTCCTCTGGCGGTTGGGTTTCACTTTGGGGGGCGGCAAAGACCTGTTCAAAATTTTGATGTACCCGACGCATGCGGCGCTGCAGTTCGGCATAGAAGCTCTCCCAACTCTCAAAACTCATCGACCAAGCGAGTCGCTGTTGCCCCGCTTCCTCTTTTGGGAGGAGATGCGTTTGGCGATCGTCATACTCTTGCAGCCGATTTTCGACCTGACGCAGAAAGATATAGTCGTTAGTGAGATAGGTGGCGACATAGTCGGGCAGGATATTAAAGCCGCGCAGCACCTCCAGTACCGATAGAATGCGTCGGGTCTGTAGCGCCGGTTCGCGTCCGCCGCGAATGAGCTGAAACGCCTGACCGATAAACTCGATC
Source organism: Ectothiorhodospiraceae bacterium BW-2 (assembly GCA_008375315.1). Lineage (NCBI taxonomy): Bacteria > Pseudomonadati > Pseudomonadota > Gammaproteobacteria > Chromatiales > Ectothiorhodospiraceae > Ectothiorhodospiraceae bacterium BW-2. Next base: position 1,964,514 of record CP032507.1, read on the forward strand.
TCACGAATGCCGCCAGCCCCTAGTTTGACATTACGATCAGCCCCCTTTTTATGCACCTCGGCGGCGATCATCGCCTTCATCTCTCGTAGTGACTCAAAGGCACCGAAGTCGATATATTTGCGGTAGATAAAGGGGTGAATTCGGGCCATGAGCTCCTCGCCGACTGGACCTTTAGGGCTCAGGACTCTCGCTTTAAGCATGGCATAGCGCTCCCACTCCCGACCGTGGCTCTGATAGTAGTGCTCCATGGCGTCAAACGAGAGGACTAGCGGGCCGGCATCACCAAAGGGACGCAGCCGCATATCGACCCGATAGACAAACCCCTCTGCAGTCTGCTTGGCTAGCGCCTGAATCAGCTTCTGTCCGAGTTTGATAAAGTACTCTTGGTGTGTGAGAGCGCGTCGTCCAAAGACGGTTTCGCCCTCTTCGGGGTAGGCGAAGATAAGATCGATATCAGAGGAGAAGTTAAGCTCTCCGGCACCTAACTTGCCCATGCCGATAATGACCATCGATAGGGGTTGAGAGTCGCTGCCCAACGGGGTACCCCATTGGGGCCGGAGGGAGTTATCGAGCCACTGTTGGGCCGCTGTGACGATAATATCGGCCAGATCGGAGGTCTGCTGCATCGTTTCGTTGAGACCGGCGCGGTGGCTTAAATCGCGCCAGGCGAGGCGTACCATCTGCCGTTGGCGAAAACGGCGTAGCTGCTGCTGTAGTTCCGCTTCGTTCTGTACCGGTAAGAGCAGGCTGGTTAAACGGTTAGCGCTATCCTCATAGCTGCCGCTTTGGAGCAGATCACCGCTTTCGAGTAGCTCGGCTAACAGACCGGGAGTTCGCGCGAGCGAGCGGGCGACAAACTGACTGCATCCGAGTACGGCTAACGCCTCGGTGGTGAGCTGGTGCTGCGCTAGTGCGTTTAAATCGACGCTATGAAGCTGTGCTAGCGCCGCTTCGGCCTCTGGTTGGAGCAGCGGGGGGAGGGTCACTAGAGGCGATCCCAGCTACTGCGGCGACGAAGGCGTAGGTGGGGCAGAATGAGCCCTAGCAGAATCCCGCCGACCAGTACCCCGGCACCGATTAGAAACCAGCGCTGTTGCGACTGTTTTTGTAGTTGGCTGTTTTGTTGCAAAAGCTGTTCACGATTGCTGCTCAGTTGATCGACCTGCTGCTGTAGCTGCTGCCGCTCCCGTTCGATGCGAACGGCATTGGCGGCGGTCTGCTCTATGCGCTGTAGCTCATCGGTCGCTTGGCGGTGCTGCTGCTGTAGCTGCTGATGCTGCTGCTGTAGCTGAGCGTAGTCGCCCTGTAGCTCGGCGAGGCGGGACTGTAACTTGTTGGGGGAGGCCTGTAGCTCCTCAATGCGCTCTCGCATCGATTGTAGCTGTGAACGGGCGCTCGGTTCACGCTGTAGTTGGCGGGTAAGAATATACCCCTCTCTGCCGTTAATGCGGACTCGGCTGTAGCCGCTGTCGCTATTTTGACTTAGCACTTCAACCGCCGTGCCGCTAGGGAGCATGCGTAAAATTTTATTACGGGTGCTCTCGCCGCTGCGAAGAGTTACCTCAATTTGGTCGGTGATATAGTGGGTTTCGGCGACTAGCGCGGGGGCTGGCAGTAGCATGAGCGTTAGTAGCAGGGCGAATATCGGAGTTGGAAATTGTCGAGTCATAAAAAATTACACTGTCAGAGGGGGGGTAAATCGGTACAATAGTTGGCCACTTGTTTCGAGCGAGTCGAAGAGCCAAGAGCCAAGTTTAAATGGCCTTTGACCTAAGCTCAATCGCCAAATGACTTTATTTTAGCCGATTCGATGATGCAACAGCCGGTTCACACCCTTTTTGGCCTCTATGCCGTTACCGATAGCCACCTCTGTCAGGGGCGGCTAGTGAGTGCCGTCTCTGCCGCGATTGAGGGGGGAGCGACTGTGGTGCAGTATCGTGATAAGAGTGGCGATAGTCAGCGGCGCTTGCAGGAGGCAACCGCTCTGCGCCAGCTCTGCGCTGCACGGGGCGTTTTGCTGCTGATAAATGACGATATTGAGCTGGCGCGACAGGTCGCTGCCGATGGGGTTCATTTAGGGCAGGAGGATAGTGCGCTAACTCTGGCGCGGCAGCGGCTGGGGGAGAGGGCCATTATCGGTATCTCTTGCTATAACCGTCTTGAGCTGGCGCAGCAGGCTATCGCCTCTGGTGCCGACTATGTCGCTTTTGGTCGATTTTTTAACTCTAGTATCAAACCTAGAGCGGTCGAGGCCCCTATTGAGTTACTGCGACAGGCGAGGCGGCGCTTTAGCACGCCTATCGTGGCGATTGGCGGAATTACCGCTGATAACGCCCCGCAGCTACGAGAGGCGGGGGCCGATGCGGTGGCGGTTATTAGCGATCTGTTTGCCTATCACGATGTGAAAGCGCGAGCAGTGCGCTTTCGCCCCCTTTTTAGTTAGATTTCTTTAAACAACCGATTGTGGAGAGATATATGAGTCAAAACAGCGAACTCTTTGCCCGAGCACAACAGCATATTCCTGGCGGGGTGAACTCACCGGTACGCGCCTTTCGCAGTGTCGGTGGCGAGCCGATATTTTTTAGCCGCGGGGAGGGGGCCTGGTTGTGGGATGTGGCGGGGAGGCGTTATATCGACTATGTCGGTTCGTGGGGGCCGATGGTGGCAGGACATGCTCACCCCAAAGTGGTGGCGGCGGTACAGAGCGCTGCTGCTAGGGGGCTCTCTTTTGGAGCGCCAACCACGCTGGAGACCGAGATGGCGGAAAAGTTGTGCCAGCTCGTCCCCTCAATGGAGCTAGTGCGAATGGTTAATTCTGGAACAGAGGCGACGATGAGTGCGATTCGGCTCGCTCGGGGGGCGACTGGTCGGGATAAAATTGTCAAATTTGAGGGGTGCTACCACGGCCACTCCGACTCGCTGCTAGTGAAGGCGGGCTCTGGGGCGTTAACCTTGGGGGTGCCGAGCTCGCCGGGGGTGCCGGCGGCGCTGGCAGAATCGACGCTAACGCTCACCTTTAACGATCTTCAGTCGGTTGAGCGCTGCTTTGCCGAACTAGGTGAGCAGATTGCCGGTCTGATTGTCGAACCTGTCGCTGGTAATATGAACTGTATTTTGCCTGAGGCTGGCTTTTTGGAAACTCTGCGCAAGCTTTGTGATCAGTATGGCACTGTCTTGATCTTTGATGAGGTGATGACCGGTTTTCGGGTGGCGCTAGGTGGGGCGCAGCAGCGCTATGGGGTCACTCCCGATTTGACCACTCTGGGCAAAGTGGTCGGTGGCGGAATGCCGGTCGGAGCCTTTGGAGGTAAACGCGAGCTGATGGAGCATATCTCGCCTTTAGGGCCGGTCTATCAGGCAGGTACCCTCTCAGGTAATCCGGTGGCGATGGCAGCTGGATTGGCAACACTGGAGTTGGTCTCTGAAGAGGGGTTCTATGAGGCGCTAGCGCAGCGGGTGGCTCGACTCACCGATGGGCTCAAACAGGTGGCCGAGGAGGCGGGTATCGCTTTGAGTTTCAATCGTGTCGGGGGGATGTTTGGGCTCTTTTTTACCGAGTTAGCCCAAGTTAGTCGCTACGATGAGGTGGTCAATCGGTGTGATGGCGAACGCTTTAACCGCTTTTTCCATGCCATGTTAGCGCAGGGGATCTATTTAGCACCGTCGGCGTTTGAGGCCGGATTTCTCTCCTCAGCCCATAGCGATGAGGATCTACAGCAGACGATTGACGCCGCGGCTAAGGCGATGGCGCAGCTAACTAGATAGGGGAACGGTCTCTGTATCGTACTCTCGTTTAACAGAGCGTCCGAGCAGCTCCTCCACCGCCTGCTGCGGGGGGTGGTTATGGTAGAGTACCCGATAGACCTGTTCGGCAATCGGCATCTCAATTTGGTAACGGTTGGCCAGTCGCACCACCTCCGGTGCGCTGGTAACCCCTTCGACCGCCTGACCGATAGTGGCGATCACTTGGTGCAGTGGCTCGCCCCGACCTAGCCCGAGGCCGACGCGACGATTGCGGGAGTGGTTATCGGTGCAGGTCAGTAGTAGATCGCCTAAGCCGGCTAGCCCCATCAGTGTCTCGGTTTTTGCCCCCATCGCCTGACCTAGGCGGTTAATTTCGTGTAGTCCCCGAGTAATTAGCGCTGCACGGGTATTGGCACCAAAGTCGAGCCCATCGGCGATACCTGCGGCCACGGCAAGGACATTTTTGCAGGCTCCGCCTAGCTCGACGCCGATGAGATCGTCACTCGCGTAGGCACGAAAGCGGGGGGTGTGGAGCTGCTCTAGCCACCACTGACCTAGCTCAGGTCGATTAGCGGCCACGGTGACGGCGGCGGGGAGCCCTGCCGCCACTTCGGTAGCAAAGGTGGGGCCGGAGATGACCGCAGAGCCGTAGGCTATGCCCAACTCCTCTTCGATAATCTGGTGCAGTAGTTTGCCGCTCTGCTGCTCAAACCCTTTGGTGGCCCAAGCGAGACGGGTCTCTCTTAGCTGCGGCTGTAGCTCTTTAACGGTGGCGCGAAAGGCGTGGCTCGGTACTGCAATTAAGATCGCATCGGCGTCGGGATAGCTCTTCCCGCCTATCGGTATGACGCCCTCGGCAAGGGGGGTATCGGGCAGATAGCGCCGGTTATAGCGCTCAGTTGCCATCTGCGCCATGGTGGCCGGATCGCGTCCCCAGAGCCAGACAGTGTGTCCTGCTCTAGCGAGATGGATCGCGAGCGCACTACCCCAGCTACCGGCACCGATGACTAACAGTGAGGACAAAACTTAGCCCTCGCTGCTCTGGCCCTGAGGGTCTGGCTGCTGTTGCTGTTGCCGCTGTAAGTGTTGGGCGTAGAGGGCGTCAAAATTGACCGGCGCTAATAGTAGCTGTGGAAAGCTGCCACGGTTGACCAGATCACTAACCGTCTCTCGTACGTATGGGAAGAGGATATTGGGGCAGAAGCTGTGTAGCATGTGCGCCATCTCACTCTCATTGAAGCCGCTGATGGTAAAGATACCCCCCTGCTGCACCTCGGCGAGATAGGCGGTCTTCTCACCTAGTTTGGCGGTGACGGTGACATGGAGCACTACCTCAAAAATCGCCTCACCGAGCGGATGCGACTGTGAGCCGAGATCGACATTAACCTCCGGTTGCCACTTTTCGGTAAAGACAGTGGGGGTATTGGGGGTCTCAAACGAGACATCTTTAACATAGATGCGCTGAATGGCAAACTGTTGCCCTCCGTTGGAAGCGGGCTGGGGGGTGGCGTTCTCTTCGCTCATAATCCTCTCGTCTAGTTGGGTTTAAGGGTAACTTGGGCCGCTATTGTAACGGTTACTGCCGCAGTGGGGAACAGGATTTGCGTTTGATGCCGGCCACGACTTAACAAAATGGGCAGGTTGGTGGTATCTTCAGCGATACTCAGAATTTAAGAGCGATTAACAGCGAGGCGAGAGGAGAGAGGAAGTGGTTAGAGAGTCTTGGCGGTGCGTTGCCGCAGCCTTTGGGCTAGTTGGGTTCATGGTAGTGGGTCTGGTGGCGGCCTCGAACGAGGCGCTAGAGAGTGACGATTTTGACTTTGCGCCCGCTTTTTATGACAGACCGGTCGATACGGGTATGCTCTATCCCCCTTGGTTTAGACTCTCTTTTCTCGATCTAAAAGGGGATCTACAGGAGGCGTTAGCGGGGGGGCGAGAGGGGTTGGCGCTCTACTTTAGCCAAAAAAATTGCCCCTACTGTGAAGCGATGGTGAAGAATAACTTTGCGCAGTCGGAGATTGAGCACTATGCACGGCGCCATTTCGATTTTATTAGTATCGATATTCACGGTAGTCGTTCGGTCACCCCCTTTAGCGGCGAGGAGGTTAGCGAAAAAGAGCTGGCGCAGCACTATGGGGTCGATTTTACCCCGACGATACTCTTTTTTGACCGTCGTGGTGAGCTAATCTATCGTTTGAACGGCTACCATCCCCCCTATCAATTTCTTAGCGTGTTGGAGTATGTGGCCGATCGCCACTATCTGAATGAGTCGCTGAGCCACTATATGGGTCGGGGCGAGGTGGCGCGGCTCTTTGCCGAGGGGGAGATGGCCGAGGAGCCCTTCTTTATGGCTCCCCCCTACGCCTTAGCGCGGCATCAGGTGGCGGCGCAGCGGCCGCTGGTGGTCTTTTTTGAGCGGCCGGTGTGTCACGCTTGCGATATTCTCCACAGCCAGCCGCTACAGCACGGGGCGATTCAGCGGCTGCTGCGCCGCTTCGATGTGGTGCAGTTAAATCGGTTTGATGGCCAGACTCCCGTACTCACCCCATCGGGTGAACGCACCACGGCGCGTGAGTGGGCCGATAGTCTGGATATCTTCTACACCCCGACGCTTATCTTCTATGATCAGCAGGGGGAAGAGGTGATGCGTATCGATTCGGTTATCGGTTTTCTACGCCTGCGTAGTGTGCTCGACTATGTTTTAAGCGGAGTCTATCGGCGCGGTATCTCGTTTCAGGAGTACCGCATGGTATTGTGGAATGAGTTTACTACCAACGAGAGCAATTAACAGCCAACGCAGCGAGTAACCTCTGCTCCCCGTGAGCGGCCAATCAGATCGTATTAATCTGCTTATGGTAGGTGGTGCGGAAGTTGATTAACACCTCATCGACCTGCTCGGACTCAATCCCCGCACCCTGTAGCGCGTAGCGGGTCAGCTCTAATGAGGCCTCGATATTCTCCGATACCGCAGCGGTTGCGCCTAAACGGCGCAGCGTTTTGCAGTCGATGAGGCTATGGCCGCGGGCGTAGATAAGACACTCTGGATTAATTCGTCGCAGCGATCGCACCAGCGCCTGCGTCGTTTCGGGATTATTTAGCGTTAATATGAAGATGGTGGCGTACTCTGCACCGGCCGATTTGAGCACCTCCGGTTTGCCTACATCGCCAAAATAGACCGGTTGACTACGAGCTCGTTCTGCCTGGACTAGTTCGGCGTCGGCATCGAGAGCGACATAGGGTTGGTTCATGGAGGCGAGGATCTCGCCGATACGGTGACCGACCCGACCATAGCCGGCAATGACCACCGGTGGGGTAGCATCAGCCGTTTGGGTATCATCGTTAGCGCTATTGAGGGTTAGAGCCGCCTGATGAGCTGTGGAGGAGGGGGAGGGGTTGAGGCGTAGCACTTGCTGCACGCCGTAGAAGAGTAGCGGGGTGATAAGCATACTGAGCAGCACTATTAGCAGCAGATATTGAAAGGTAATTTCGCTAAAGAGTGCCGCCTGTTGTGCGAGGGAGAAGAGCACCAGCGCAAACTCCCCCCCCTGCGCTAAAATAAGCGCAATGGCCATGCTATTACGACGACCACAGCCAAATAGCAGCGCTAGCGGTAGCAGCACGGCGATTTTTATCAATAGTAGCACTAATAACAGCATTAGCGCTGTACCCGGAGTGGAGAAGAGTAGCTGTAGATTGAGCGACATCCCCATCGACATAAAGAAGAGCCCTAGCAATAGACCGCGGAAGGGGTGGATCTCGGCTAATACCTGATGGCGGTAGTCGGAGCCGGAGATAAGCAGACCGGCGATAAAGGCCCCCATCGCCATCGACATACCGAGATGCTCGGTTAAAAGGGCGGTTCCCAGCACCAGTACCACCGCTGAGGCGGTAAAGATATCATCATTTTTGATCTTAGCGATGTAGTTAAACAGTGGGTTGAGCAGATTTTTCCCCAGCAGGATCACCAGCACCAAAATTAATATCGACTTAAACATCGCTAGGCTAACATTAGTACCGATACTCATCTCCGGCATCGCCAAGAGCGGCACTAAGGCGAGTAGGGGCACCACCGCCAGATCTTGCATCAATAAAATAGAGAAGGAGCTGCGACCATAGGAGCTAGTCAGTTGGCGATTTTCAGAGAGTAGCTGTAGCACAAACGCGGTTGACGATAGCGCCAATACCGGCCCGACTAGGATAGCGGCTCGTAATGAGAGGCCAAAAATATAGTACCCTACCAAGCTGATAAGGGTACCACTTAGGATAATTTGCAAAGAACCTAGTCCGAATACTAGACGGCGCATCATCCATAAGCGGGAGGGTTTAAGCTCAATGCCGATGACAAAGAGCAGAAAAACTACCCCAATTTCGGCCAGATGGGCTATCTCATCGATATGGCTAATTAAGCCTAGTCCCGAAGGGCCGACCAACACCCCCGCGAGCAGAAAGCCTGGCACCACCCCAAAACGCAGTAGCTGAAACAGTGGGACGGCCACCACGGCACCTAGTAGCATAAAGACAATATCGTTCAAGTAAGATGAGAGCATGTGTCTGTCATAGAGGCGGATTTAGTTAATAAGTTACTCGGCTCAGTCCGCTATGTTATAGCAAAAAATGGCCCGCAATACCCGAAAAAAATCGCCCTTTCGATCCGAAGAGCCATCACGCCACCAGACCTGCTAGTTTTAATCGTTCGTAACGGCCTACCCCTACCATGCCAGATAGGCTAAACTAGGGCCGTGGCAGTTTGCGTATAACTCTATATCCCCTTTTTACCTCTAAACAGGAGACTTTACCTACGATGGCTAGAACCCCCTCAACGATGCTCGCTTTAGGCACCATAGCGCCAGCGTTCACCCTTTTAGAACCGAAAAGTGGCCGCGCTGTCAGCTTGAGTGACTATGTTGGCAAGCCGATTTTAATCGCATTTATCTGTAATCACTGCCCGTTTGTGAAGCTAATTGGAGCAAAAATGGCTGAAGTGACGGCGCAGATGGCAACCCAGGGCGTTGCGACCGTGGCGATTAACAGTAACGATGTCGCCAACTACCCCGATGATAGCCCTGAAAAGATGGTGGAGTGTGTGGCCGAGTATGGCTTTGAGTTCCCCTATCTCTATGACGAGAGCCAAGCGGTAGCCAAAGCCTATTGCGCCGCCTGTACTCCCGACTTTTTTCTGTTTGATACCGAGCATAAGCTCTTCTATCGGGGGCAGTTCGATAGTGCAAGACCCGGTAATGGCGTTGAGGTCAGTGGCGAGGATATGCTAAAGGCTGTCGAGGCGCTACTAAAGGGGGGTGAGGTGGCGGAACAGCGGCCGAGTCTAGGTTGTAATATTAAGTGGAAACCGGGGGAGGCACCGGACTATTTTACTATTTTAAAATAGATTAATTTAATTATATCCAATAGTTTTATTTGCTGAATATTATATTTCTGTATCATAATCCTCCCAATATAGTGGTGATTTTAATTACCGTCAGATAGATAGAGACAACTCGTGATCAATATAGATCGGCGAGAGGGAGGGAGGAGATGATAGGTTGGTTAAATCGTATTTCAATTAGCCGTAAGCTGTGGCTGGCGGGTCTGTTGATGATTACGCTCGGAGCGGTTGGTGGTGCGGTGGCGCTGCTACAGCTACTGGGAGTACAGCAGAATATCGACAAAATTGTGCAGCAGAGTCAGCCGGCAGCCTTTTTGGCTAATCGGGTGGAACGCGATGTGGTGGCGAGTGGGGCCTATGTGGGGTTCTATATTCTTAGCCAAGAGTCGCACTATCAACAGAGCTATCGCGACTCGATAGCGGCCGCTAATGGCGGTTTAGAGCGGCTGCGTACCTCGGCGACCGAGAAGCCAGAGGTGGCGCGTTACGCTCGTCAAGCCGCCGATACCCTACAGCAGATAGATAACCTTAACCGGCAGCTCATGGCGATTGCGGTCGATCCGGAGCAGAATATTCCCGGCTACGCTCTTGCACAAGAGCGGATCTCGCCGGTATTGATGAATAATATCTCCAGACTCTCGAATTTAATGCTGGAGGTCGAAGCGCCCGAAGTCGATGCGCTCTATGCCGATGAGATGCTGTTTTACCACCAGACGATGCACCGCGTCGCCACGCTGCGCAGTCTGTGGTATCAGACAGCGCTGGAGGTTCGCGCCTATCTGACTTTTCGTCTGTCGGAGAATGAGCAGAATATAGCGACGCTAATGGCGTCGATTGACGAGCTACAGCAGCAGCTACTACAGGATGAGGCGATTCTGTTTGAGACCGAGGAGGTACTGTCGCATATTGATGGCACCATGGCGCAGCTACAACAGGGCTTTGAGCAGCTATTTAAGCTGCACGGCAGCGAGGGGTGGCGGCGTGATTTGAACCTCATGCGAGAGCAGGTGATTCCGCTACAACAGCAGCTACTGCAGTCGATTGGCGGGCTGACCGAGACCGAAAAGCGGCTTATCGACGAGGAGAGTCAAGCACTAATCGAGACTATTGATACCCTAGTCCATTTGGTGATTAACGCGCTGATCGCCGGCGTGGTCGTGCTACTACTCATTATCGCCTCTATGAACCGCATGATTACCTATCGTTTAGGAGGAGCGATCGAGGCGATGCGCTCGGTGGCGCAGCAGGGGAATCTAACGCAACGCCTAAATGAGGGGGGGAATGATGAGGTGACGCAGCTTTCGCTCGCGTTTAATCAGTTTATGGATAAGATTCAGGGAGTGGTGAGTCGGGTGATCGAGTCGTCTAACTCGTTAGCGCGGGAGTCGGAGAAGATGAACCGCATCACCGCGAAGGTACAGGAGCGGGCTCGGGTGCAGCTATCTGATGTGGCGGAGATCTCGCAACAGATAAACGATATGACCGGCTTATCGGATCAGGTCTCTAGCCACGCCAATTCGGCCGCTGCTGCGGCTGAACAGGCTAACGCCGATGCCCATGAGGGGCAGAGTGTGGTGCGGCAGGTGGTCAGCTCGATCCACTCGTTAGCTACAACGGTACAGAACAGCACCGCCCTCATTCGCAATTTAGGCAGTGATAGTCGCGATATTGGTGATGTCGTATCGGTGATTCGGGGTATCTCGGAGCAGACCAATCTGCTCGCCCTTAATGCGGCTATTGAAGCGGCGCGTGCCGGAGAGCATGGACGCGGTTTTGCCGTTGTGGCCGATGAGGTGCGTACTCTATCGAATCGCATTCATGCCGAGACCGATCAGATTCAGCAGAAAATAGAGCGGCTACAACGGGTCACCGAAGAGGCCGTTACGGCGATGAATCAAGGTGCCGAGCGTTCGGAGCAGAGTGTCGATAGGGCCGCTAAATCGGGAGAGGCGCTCGATGCGATCACCTCATCGGTGGCGACCATTAGCCAGATGAACCATAGCATTGCCGAGTTGACCGATGCCCAAAATCGTAGCTGCGATAAGGTGCGTGAGCGGGTGGTCTCGGTGAGTGAGCTAGCTCGGCAGGCGTTCGATGCGGCGACTGAGTCGCTTGCGACCAGTCAGGAATTTGCCATGATGGCGGCACAGCTTAAAGAGCTGGTGCAGCAGTTCGTTGATAGTCGAAAGTCGAGCTAAGTTGCCTGTTTAACCATTTTGGCCAGATAGAAGCCGTGCCACCTCTCATCGGGTAGAATGCGGCGGCTAAGGGTGAGTGGCTGCGGCAAGGATTTACCGCGCCACTCAGTGAGCCCCGGCTGGGTGGGGGCGAGCCCCTCTAGCTCGTCGATGGCGACCAGTGCCATCTGTGGCCGTCGCTGCAACGCATAGTTGACTACCAGCTCATTCTCCTCCGGCGCAAAGGCGCAGGTCGAGTAGAGCAGCTCCCCGCCCGGCTTGAGGGCGTCGATGGCCGAGAGCAGTAGCCGCCGCTGTTTGCGAGCCGTTTCGGCAATCTTATTTAAGCTCCAGTGGTGCCAGCTTGAGGGGGTATGGGTATTGAAGCGGCTCTCAGAGGAGCAGGGGGCATCGAGGAGCACACGGTCAAATCGATTCGGGACTTTGTGGCCGATGGTGCGGCCATCGTGGGGAAAGCAGCGACAGCCGCTCACCCCTAGCCGCGCCAAGTTGGCCTGTAGCCGAAAATAGCGCTTTTTTACCGGCTCTACGGCGGCCAGTTCGCCCCGATTTTGCATGAGTGCGGCGATAAGTGAGGTCTTACCGCCAGGGGCGGCGGCTAGATCGAGAATAGCCTCATCAGGCTGCGGGTTGAGCGCTATCACGGCCATGATACTAGAGAGGCTCTGCGGATAGAGGGCACCACTCTCGGTGAGTGGATGGTGCATAAGCGGTTGCCGGTAGTCTGCGTCTATCACAAAGCAGTGGTGAGGCAGTCGCGGTAGAGGGTAGGGCTGAAGTGGCCACGACAGTTGTTGTAGGGTGGCTAGGGTGATCTCAACGGGTTGGCGCAGCGGATTGAGGCGTAGAGTCATTTGGCGCTGCAACGAAAAGGTATCAATAACCCGCTCAAACTCGGTCGCTGGTATAATCTGCTGTAGCCGCTGATAAAATGGGTGGGGTAATGGACAGGTTGAGCTGGTTATCGTTGTCATAGTTAAGAGAGGTAGAGTTGATGGCAAAAGAGATTGAACGCAAATTTTTGGTACTCTCCCCCGCTTGGCGGGAGGAGGCCGATGCGGGGACTCCATATCGGCAAGGATATCTGATTGGTGCCGAAAAAGCATCGGTTAGAGTGCGAATTGAGGGAGATCGAGCCAATTTAAATATTAAGAGCAAGACGCTAACGATTGAGCGGCAGGAGTTCGAATATCCCATCCCCCTAGCTGAGGCCGAGGAGCTGCTCGATACCCTCTGTGAGCAGCCGCAAATTAGCAAGCGACGCTATCGAGTTGCCGTGGGGCAGCATGAGTGGGAGATCGACGAGTTCGAGGGCGAGAATGCCGGCCTGATTGTGGCCGAAATTGAGCTAAAAAGTGTCGATGAGCCGTTTGAGCTGCCGGACTGGGCGGGGGAGGAGGTGTCGGACGATCCCCGTTACTACAATGTCCAGCTAGTCAAACACCCCTATTGCCAGTGGTAAGCTGAGCTAAGATGGCTGAGTGTGAGCTGCGTATCGATCTGGCGACACAGCAGCTAGGGCTATGGCAGCGGCAGAGGCTGCTGCAGAGCTATAGCGTCTCGACCGCTATTAAGGGAGCCGGGGAGCTACAAGGTAGTGGCGCTACCCCCCGTGGGGTTCACTCGATTCGAGCTAAAATTGGGGCTGGATTGGCACCTAATAGCGTGCTGGTCGGACGGCGGCCGACGGGGGAGATCTATAGCGAACAGCTACGGCAGCGCTATCCGCGGCGCGACTGGATTTTAAGCCGAATTTTGTGGCTCTGCGGCTGCGAGAGGGGCAAAAATCGGGGCGGCTGTGTCGATACGATGCGCCGCTATATCTATATTCACGGTACTCCTGATAGCGAACCTATGGGGATCCCAGCCTCGCATGGCTGTATCCGTATGCGCAATCACGATATCATTGAGCTATTTGACCGAGTCGCCGTATCGACTCGGGTGATCATTGAGGAGAGGGCGTGTCTTTAGGTGTGGTGATGATCGATCTGCAAGGTGAGTCGATCACCGCAGAGGAGCGGCAGCGACTACTCCACCCCCATGTGGGAGGGGTGATTCTCTTTAGCCGCAATTTTGGCTCGGTGGCGCAGCTACAGGCGTTGGTCAGTGAGCTGCACCAGCTACGGCGACCGCCGCTACTGGTTGCCGTGGATCACGAAGGGGGGCGGGTGCAGCGGTTTCGGGAGGGGTTTACCGCACTACCTGCCGCTGGCGCTATCGGCGCAATTTTTGCCCATGATAGGCCTAGAGCCAGAGAGCTAGCTGAGGCATCGGGGTGGGTGATGGCGGCTGAGCTGCGTAGCTGTGGGATCGACTTTAGCTTTACGCCGGTGCTCGATATCGACTATGGCTGTAGCCGCGTGATTGGGGATCGCGCCTTCCATTCGACCGCTGAGGGGGTTAGCGATCTGGCGCTGCACTATATGCACGGCATCAAACAGGCGGGAATGGCGGCTATCGGCAAACACTTTCCCGGCCATGGTGGCGTCGAGGCCGACTCCCACCATGCGCTGCCGATCGACTCTCGTGACTGGGAGACGATCCTCTACCACGACCTACGCCCCTTTAAACGCCTTATCGATAACGGCCTAGATGGCGTGATGCCGGCGCATGTTCTCTATGTGGCGATCGATAGCCAGCCGGCCGGCTTCTCCCGCTTCTGGTTACAGCAGGTGTTGCGGCAGCAGTTCGCCTTTAGTGGCGCTATCTTTAGTGATGATCTATCAATGGAGGGGGCGCGGGAGGCCGGCTCAATGATCGAGCGGGCGCAATTGGCGCTTAAGGCGGGGTGTGATATGGTGCTAGTCTGTAATCGACCGCACGAGGTGGAGTCGCTGCTACAGCAGCTCCCTCCCCAACTCGATCCATTACAGCAGGCGCACCGAGTGCGACTTCACGGCAGGGGCAGGTTTACCTTAAAACAGTTACACTATCACCAGAGGTGGCAGCGAGCCGTGGAGTCGTTGCAGGGGTTGATTTGAGTTTAGGAGCACTATTAATGACCGATCTTGCCCACATCTATCGCGTCTATCAGCGGGCAGAGCTGCTCTACGATAGACCACAGGTGGAGCTAGCGCTGCGGCAGCTAGCCGAGCAGATTAACCGCCAGTTGGCCGAGACCAACCCGTTGGTCTTAACCGTCTTAAATGGCGGGACGATTGCGGCGGGTATTCTCCTCCCCTACCTTAACTTTCCCCTAGAGTGCGACTACATTCACGCTAGCCGCTACCGAGGCGAGACAACGGGGGGGGAGCGCCTACACTGGTATGCTAGGCCGCAGACTCCGCTGCGGGGGCGAACGGTGCTGCTGGTTGATGATATTCTCGATCAGGGAGATACCCTAGCTGCGCTCATCGACTACTGCCAGAGCGAGGGGGCGGCGGCGGTCTATAGCGCGGTGATGGCGCGTAAAAATATCGCCACACCGCAGCGGGGGCGGGCCGATTTTATCGCCCTAGAGCTACCAGATCGCTATCTATTCGGCATGGGGCTCGACTATAAGGGCTACTGGCGCAATGCAGCGGGTATCTTTGCGGTGGAGGGGATTTAGTGGCCATTGAACAACGATTCGCCCTGATAGGGGGCACTGGTTTAACGGCGTTACCGGGGTTGGAGATCGTGGCACAACACGATCTGATAAGTCGCTACGGTGCCCCTTCGGCCAAGATTAGCGTTGGAGTGGGACTAGGGCGAGAGCTCCTCTTTCTCCCGCGTCATGGCGAAAATCACTCTATCCCGCCGCATAAAATCAACTATCGGGCCAATATCGATCTGCTGCGCCAGCTCGAAGTGACACATATTGTGGCGGTTAATGCGGTCGGGGGGATTCGAGCCGACTTAGCCCCGGCATCGCTAGTGCTGCCATCGCAGATTATCGACTATAGCTGGGGACGGGAGCATACTTTCCATGACGGCCCCCCCGATCCTGTGGCCCATATCGACTTTAGCGCCCCCTATAGCGAGCCGCTACGACAGCAGTTACTGCAAGCGGCCAGTCGCGGTAACATTAAGCTGATTGAAGGAGGGGTCTATGGGGTGACCCAAGGGCCAAGGTTAGAGAGCTGCGCCGAAATAGTGCGCCTAGAGCGCGATGGTTGCGATATGGTGGGGATGACCGCAATGCCCGAGGCGGCGCTGGCTAAAGAGGCGGGCATTGACTATGTCACCGTGGCGATTGTGGCTAACTGGGCGGCGGGTAAACAGGGGGCCGATCTGACGATGGGCGCCATAGAAGCTGCCATTGCAACAGCAACGGGTGAGCTGCAACAATTGTTGACCGAATGGCTAAAGTATTAATTATTTCTAATATAATTTTTTTTTATTCGGATATATGCGTTGACCTGATGCCATCGAACGCATATACTTGCCGCCGTCATTCGGGTGCAGTTGGTGCACCGAGTGTCTGAATGGATGGGTAGTTCAATACAGTCGGGCAGCTCTCCCCCTAAATGGGGCAGTCAACTGTTGTGGCAGCTACTGGTCACCCTTATCGGGACAACTCTATTTGCCTTTCAGGGGCTGGAGCATCTCTTCGCCGCACTCTATGGCGGTGGAGTCGCTATGGTGGTGACCTTGTGGCTTTGGCGCTGTGAAATCGGTAGCCGTTCTCAGCTTGAGCGTTCACAACTGCTTCGCTTAATGGTGCGCTGCTCTCTTGAGAGAGCTGTTTTAGCAGGGTCGCTGTTTGCTGTTGCAATGGGCCTCTTGAATCTGGCAGCTCTACCGCTGCTGGTGCTGTTTGCAGTGTGCCAGCTACCCGTTTTTGTGGCAGGAATGAGATAGACGAATTAAAGATAATGGCTGGCGAAATACACACATCTTCCGACTATATCAAACACCATCTGCAGAATCTGACCTTTGGGCAGCATCCTGATGGGAGCTGGGGCATCGCCCACTCTGCTCAAGAGGCTGCCGAGATGGGGTTTTGGGCAATTCACTTAGATACGATGTTCTTTTCGCTGCTACTTGGCAGCCTTATGATGTGGCTGTTTCATCGGGCGGCCAAAAAGGCCTCAAAAGAGGTGCCGACCGGTTTTCAAAATTTTGCCGAAATGATGGTTGAGTTTATCGATAATAGTGTTCGAGGCTCGTTTAGCGCTAAAAACGATCTGGTTGCCCCCTTGGCGTTGACTATCTTTGGCTGGATCTTTTTGATGAATTTAATGGATTTGGTGCCGGTCGATTTTATACCTATGCTAGCGATGGCGATCGGTATCCCCTACACCAAAGTGGTCTCAACCACCGATCCTAACGCCACCTTTGGCATGGCGCTCGCGGTCTTTGCACTAGTGCTCTACTATAGCGTGAAGGTCAAGGGGGTTGGTGGCTTTGTCGGCGAGTTGACCCTGCAACCCTTTGGTAAGTGGGCACTACCGGTTAATCTGTTTCTTGAAGGGGTGACACTGATCTCCAAGCCGATCTCTCTGGCGCTACGACTATTTGGTAATATGTATGCCGGTGAGATGATCTTTATCTTGATTGCAATCATGTATAGCGCAGGTTGGCTCTTGGCCGGTTTTGGCGGGCTATTGCAGATTGGTTGGGCGATTTTTCATATCCTGATTATTACCCTTCAGGCATTTATCTTCATGACCCTGACTATCGTCTATCTCGATATGGCGCATCAGGAACATCACTAAATTTTATATTTTACTTTACTTTTATAGACTATCTAGCAGGAGACCAAAATGGAGCAAGCGTTACTCTATATCGCCGGTGCATTAATGATGGGTTTGGGAGCACTAGGTGCCGCTGTAGGTATCGGTATTCTCGGCGGCCGTTTTCTGGAAGGGGCAGCCCGCCAGCCTGAACTGATTCCGATGTTAAGAACCCAGTTTTTTATCGTCATGGGACTAGTTGACGCGGTGCCGATGATTGCGGTGGGGTTGGCCATGTATGTTCTGTTCGCCGTAGCAGGTTAAGGGGTTGACGGGAGAGAACCGCTTCACAGAGACGAAATCCCGATACGGTGAGGTAAGACGATGAATATTAATGCAACATTGATAGGACAGGCAGTAGCGTTCTTCATTTTTGTCTGGTTCTGCATGAGGTATGTATGGCCGCCGCTGATTGAGGCGCTAAATGAGCGCAAGCAGTCGATTGCCGATGGCCTAGCCGCTGCGGAGCGTGGTCGCCACGAACACGAGTTGGCGGAGCGTCGAGCCACTGAGATTATTCGTGATGCGAAAGAGGAGGCGGCCAATATCATCGCATTAGGGCAGAAACGCCATAATGAGATTGTCGATGAGGCCTCAGCTGCAGCAAAGCAGGAGGCGGAGAATATTAAGGCAGCCGCCCAGAGTGAGGTGGAGCAGGAGCGGAATCGGGCTCGTGAGCAGTTGCGTCGGCAGGTTGCCGAACTAGCACTGATGGCGGCAGGTAAGATTCTCGAAAAAGAGATCGATGCCGCAGCGCACGAGAAGATTCTAAGGGATGTCGCGACTAAAATCTGAGGCAAATGTAGATGGCTGAAAGCAGAACAATTGCCAGACCCTATGCTGTTGCGGCCTTTGAGTTGGCCAAAGAGCAGGAGTTGATCTCCCGAGTTGGTGATGAGCTTGAACTGGTTGCGGTGGTTGCCGCCGACACAACAGCGGCACTCTTTCTGTTCAATCCTCAAATTGAGCAGGGTAACAAGGTTGAGCTGTTTGAGAAAATTGCAACCGAACCGTTAACTACCATTAGTTTGAATTTGCTGCGGATTATGACCAAAAACGGTCGCTTGGCAGTGTTGGGTGAGGTAGCGAAAATCTATCAGGAGATGAGAGCCATAGCCGAGCGAAAAGTTGAGGCTGAGGTCATCTCTGCTGTTGAACTAACCGAAGTGGTGCGTCAAATGATTGTTGAGGCGCTAGAGAGTCGGCTAGGAAGCAGTGTGACCCTAAACTGTCGTGTCGATGAGTCTCTTTTAGGCGGTACCATCATTCGCACAGGGGATAGGGTGATTGACGGTTCGATCGCGGGCAAACTGCAACGAATGACTCACTCGCTGCTGCGGTGAGGCATATAGAGGAAAAATTTTATGCAACTGAATCCATCAGAAATTAGTGATCTGATTAAGCAGCGTATTACCGAGTTTTCTGGTGATACTGAAGCAAAAACTGAAGGCACCGTGGTCAGTCTGACCGATGGTATTGCCCGAGTTCATGGTCTCTCTAGTGCAATGCAGGGGGAGATGCTGGAGTTCCCCGGTAATATTTTCGGTATGGCACTGAACCTTGAACGCGATTCAGTCGGTGTGGTTATTCTAGGTGAGTATGGCTCTATCTCTGAAGGCGACAAGGTCAGATGTACCGGTCGCATTATGGAGGTGCCGGTCGGTGAAGAGCTACTCGGACGAGTCGTGGACGCGCTCGGACACCCGATTGATGGTCGGGGTGAGTTAGGAACCCGCCAGAGCTCTCCGGTTGAGAAGATTGCCCCTGGGGTCTTGTGGCGCAAGTCGGTCGATCAGCCACTGCAGAGCGGGTTGAAGTCGATTGACGCAATGGTGCCTGTCGGTCGAGGACAGCGGGAGCTGATTATCGGTGATCGCCAGACAGGCAAGACTGCGGTGGCTCTTGATACCATTATCAATCAAAAAGGGACTGGGGTTAAGTGTATCTATGTCGCTGTGGGGCAGAAGGCCTCCTCCGTAGCCAATGTGGTACGCAAGTTAGAAGAGCACGGCGCGATGGATCATACTATCGTGGTTGCTGCAACGGCGGCTAACTCTGCGGCAGAGCAGTTTATCGCCCCCTATGCAGGGTGTGCTATGGGCGAATACTTTCGTGATCGAGGCGAAGATGCGCTGATTGTTTACGATGACCTGACAAAACAGGCATGGGCCTATCGTCAAGTCTCGCTACTGCTGCGCCGCCCCCCCGGTCGCGAAGCCTATCCGGGGGATGTCTTCTATCTCCACTCCCGCCTACTAGAACGGGCGGCGCGAGTCAATGCCGACTATGTTGAGAAGGAGACTCATGGAGCGGTTAAGGGTAAGACCGGCTCTTTAACTGCGCTGCCGATTATTGAGACCCAAGCGGGTGATGTCTCGGCCTTCGTTCCGACCAATGTTATCTCAATTACCGATGGCCAGATATTTCTGGAGTCAGATCTGTTTAATGCCGGCATTCGTCCGGCGATTAATGCGGGTCTATCGGTATCGCGGGTTGGGGGAGCGGCCCAGACTAAAATCATCAAAAAGCTCGGTGGTGGCGTGCGGCTCGATCTAGCTCAGTATCGTGAACTGGCGGCGTTTGCCCAGTTTGCCTCTGATCTAGATGAATCGACTCGGAAGCAGATTGAGCGGGGTCGTCGAGTCACCGAATTAATGAAGCAGTCGCAATATGCGCCGATGAGTGTGGCGCAGATGGCGCTATCACTCTTTGCCGCTAATCAGGGCTATCTCGACGATGTCGATGTGACTAAGGTAGTCGATTTTGAGAGTGCGCTGCAAAACTATGTGAAGTCGGAGCATGCCGAACTGCTAGAGCGGGTGAATAGTGAACCGGTCTATGATGAGGCGATAGAGAACGACTTTAGCAAGGTGATCGAGCAGTTTAAGGCCTCGCACACTTGGTAGGCAGGAGTTCGATTCATGGCAAGTGGTAAAGAGATTCGCGGGCAGATAAAGAGTGTGCAAGGCACACAAAAGATCACCCGTGCAATGGAGATGGTGGCGGCATCAAAGATGCGCAAAGCGCAAGATCGAATGAACGCAACTCGACCCTATGCTGAAAATATTGTTCGAGTGGTCAGCCATCTAGCACACGCCCATCCCGAATATAGCCACCCCTTTATGCATCAAAGGGAGGTCAAGCGTGTCGGTATCATCGTAGTAACGACTGATCGTGGGCTCTGTGGTGGACTCAACATCAATCTGTTTAAACAGGTTGTTTCGGCCATGCAGCAGTGGCAGCAGCAGGGCGTTGAGATCGATATCTGCGCGATTGGACAAAAGGCGAAAGGGTTCTTTTGTCGGCTGCGCAGTCATGTGGTTGCCGAACAGAGCCACCTAGGGGATGCCCCGAAGATGGAGCAGCTACTCGGCCCTGCCAAAGTGATGCTCGATAAGTTTAGTCGAGGTGAGATAGACGAGCTGCACCTCTGTTATAACCGTTTTGTCAATACCATGACCCAGTCACCGCAGCTAGATAGGCTGCTGCCGATATCGTTAGGTGACGGTAAAAAGAGCAAAGAGCTGCGTTATCACTGGGACTATATCTATGAGCCCGATCCGAAAGATGTGTTGGGGGATCTGATGACTCGCTATGTCGAGTCACTCATCTATCATGGGGTAGTCGAGAATCTTGCTTGCGAAATGGCAGCTCGAATGGTGGCGATGAAAGCGGCGACCGATAATGCCGGTAATCTGATTAGTGAGCTGCAGTTAGCCTATAACAAGGCGCGTCAGGCGGCGATTACCCAAGAGTTATCGGAGATTGTCAGTGGTGCGGCTGCGGTTTAACTGTCGTTGTAGAATTTATGTTTAGTGAACAGATGGGGAACTGCTAATGAGTTCTGGAAAGATCGTGCAAATAATCGGGGCTGTGGTCGATGTGCAGTTTCCGCGTGATGCGTTACCAAAAATTTATGATGCGCTCAAAGTAACAGAGGTTGACTTAACCCTTGAGGTACAGCAGCAGATGGGGGATGGGGTTGTACGCACCATCGCCATGGGCTCTACCGATGGCCTGCGTCGGGAGATGGAGAGCGTCAATACCGGTAGTCCGATTTCGGTTCCGGTAGGACAGGAGACCTTAGGCCGGATTATGGATGTCCTCGGTAATCCTGTCGATGAGGCCGGCCCGATCGGTGAGAAGCTACGGATGCCAATCCACCGCTCACCACCGAGCTACGCCGACCAATCCTCGGCGATTGAGATTCTTGAGACCGGCATTAAAGTCATCGACTTAGTCATGCCGATCGCTAAGGGGGGCAAAATTGGGCTCTTTGGGGGAGCCGGTGTCGGTAAGACCGTTACCCTCATGGAGCTAATTCGTAACATTGCGGTTGAGCATAGCGGCTTCTCCGTCTTTGCCGGAGTGGGAGAGCGGACTCGTGAAGGGAACGACTTCTACCACGAAATGAGCGAAGGGGGGGTACTCGATAAGGTCGCCTTGGTCTATGGCCAGATGAACGAGCCTCCCGGTAACCGCCTGCGTGTGGCGCTAACTGGGTTGACCATGGCCGAATATTTTCGTGATGAGGGGCGAGATGTATTGATGTTTATCGATAACATCTACCGCTATACCCTAGCGGGAACCGAAGTCTCGGCTCTATTAGGGCGGATGCCCTCTGCGGTAGGGTACCAGCCGACGCTAGCTGAGGAGATGGGGGTACTACAGGAGCGGATTACCTCGACCCGAACCGGCTCAATTACCTCATTTCAAGCGGTCTATGTGCCGGCTGATGACTTGACCGATCCCTCCCCCGCAACCACCTTCGCCCACCTTGATGCCACCTTGGTGCTATCACGGCAGATTGCCGAGCTAGGTATCTATCCGGCGGTCGATCCGCTCGACTCGACCTCTCGTATTCTCGACCCGCTAGTGGTGGGTGAGGAGCACTATAGCGTGGCCCGAAAGGTGCAGTCGATTTTGCAGCGCTATAAAGAGCTACGAGACATTATCGCCATTTTGGGTATGGATGAGCTCTCCGAAGAGGATAAGCTAACGGTGGCTAGAGCGCGTAAACTGCAGCGCTTTTTGTCGCAACCCTTCTTTGTGGCCGAAGTCTTTACTGGTGCTCCGGGGAAATACTCCTCTTTGAGTGAGACCATTGCCGGCTTTAAATCTATCTGTGAAGGTGACTATGATCATCTACCAGAGCAGGCCTTCTATATGGTCGGCTCTATTGATGAGGCGGTCGAAAAGGCCAAATCACTCTAATGGATCTGTCTAGATAATAACGGTTCGAGGAGATCTGCGATGGGCATGACAATGCATGTGCATATTGCGAGTGTGGAGGAGGAGATATTCTCTGGCACAGTTGAGCAGGTGCACGCCCCAGGTGAGATGGGTGAGCTGGGGATCTTTCCCCGCCATACCCAACTACTTACCCGCATCAAGCCAGGAGAGGTGAGAGTTCACAAAGAGGGGGGAGGGATTGAGAGTTTCTTTGTCTCAGGGGGGATTCTTGAAGTTCAGCCCCATGTCGTAACGCTATTAGCAGACACAGCTCTGCGGGCTAGAGATGTCGATGAGGCGGAGGCTCGGGCAGCGATGGAGCGAGCGAGCAAGCTGCTCGAAGAGCGGAGCAAACATCCTCAAATTGAGCTAGCTCAAGCTCAAGCTGAACTGGCTGAGGCCTCGGCAAAAATTCAGATTTCAAAAAATCTGCGCGAGAAGCTGCGCGGGAATCGCACCTAATCTAAATCCTGTTAGACTGACATTGAGACAAAAAGGCCAGAGCTCTGGCCTTTTGTCGTTTTAAATTCGGAAAAATTATCTAATTAATACTATGAAACTACTAATCTTTTTGCTATTTCCCGCGCTAGAGATCTACCTATTTATTGTGGTAGGCGAGGCGATTGGGGCATTAAATACGGTACTCCTTATCTTTGCGACCCTCATTTTGGGCTTTGTGATCATGTCAGTCAAGGGGAGAGGGAGCGTTGAGAAATGGAAGCAGCAACTTAGAGAGGGGGCAATAACACAACCTGTGGTGCTGTTTGATGCCCTCTATGCCGCTGTTTCTGGAGTGCTATTGATTATTCCCGGCTTTATCTCCGATACGATCGGCCTGCTGCTACTGTTAAGGCCGATTCGGACCGCGCTACTACGACAGCTACTATCATTGGTGATGGTGCCGTATGCTCAAGTCTTTTCAGCGAATACCTCGACGACTGACCCCTTAAGCCCTCACCCCTCAGTCTCAAAGGACTCTCACAGCCCCTCGAAAGGGCGTACGATTGAGGGCGACTACAAGCACGACGATTAGGGCGTAAAAATTTTTCTTTGTCGCCCTTGACTCTCCCTACTGCGGCTCTATTATTAGCACTCAAGCAGCGTGAGTGCTAACAAACTTACCTGCTAGCGATATTTTGTAACCCGTAATCACTTTTTGTTTAAGGAGAGGCTTATCTATGAATATTCGTCCGCTTCATGATCGGATTTTAGTCCGTCGCATGGAAGAAGAGACAATGACCGCAGGGGGAATTGTCTTGCCCGGTTCAGCAGCAGAAAAACCGAATCGTGGTGAGGTGCTTGCTGTTGGTAAAGGCAAAATTCTCGAAGGGGGTGAGGTTCGTCCTATGGATGTTAAAGTCGGCGATCAGGTGCTGTTTGGCCAATACTCCGGTAGTGCGGTGAAGGTCGAAGGCGAAGAGCTGCTGATGATGCGCGAAGAGGATGTCATGGGAGTTATTGAGTAGTTGTAACTCACGACTCAGTAACGACGATTGACGCTAAGAACTGAACCAACCATTTAAGAGGATTATTGAAAGATGAGCGCAAAAGAGGTCAAATTTTCTACTGAAGCCCGTCAGCAGATGCTGGTAGGGGTCAACACACTCGCCAATGCGGTTAAGGTCACTCTCGGCCCTAAAGGTCGTAATGTGGTGCTAGAGAAGAGCTTTGGTGCCCCGACCATCACTAAAGATGGGGTATCGGTTGCTAAAGAGATCGAACTGGAGAACAAGTTCGAGAACATGGGAGCCCAGATGGTGAAGGAGGTCTCATCACAAACTTCTGATATCGCTGGTGATGGTACCACCACAGCCACCGTTCTGGCTCAAGCGATTATTCGTGAAGGGATGAAGGCGGTCACCGCTGGCATGAATCCTATGGATCTGAAGCGCGGTATCGACAAAGCCCTCATTGCCGCAGTAGAAGAGCTGCGCGGTATGTCAAAACCCTGTAACGATAACAGATCGATCGCTCAAGTTGGTACTATCTCAGCCAACTCCGATAACGCCATCGGCGATATTATCGCTAAGGCGATGGATAAGGTCGGTAAAGAGGGGGTTATTACCGTTGAAGATGGCTCAGGTCTCGATAATGAGCTTGATGTGGTCGAGGGGATGCAGTTTGATCGAGGCTACCTCTCCCCCTACTTTGTCAACAATCAGCAGACGATGGCTGCAGAGTTAGAGTCGCCCTTTATTCTGCTGCACGACAAGAAGATCTCCAATATTCGTGAGCTGCTGCCGGTACTCGAAGGGGTTGCTAAATCGGGTAAGCCGCTGCTAATTATCGCCGAAGATGTTGAGGGTGAAGCCCTTGCCACTTTAGTGGTTAACTCAATGCGCGGTATTGTGAAAGTCGCTGCTGTTAAAGCCCCTGGTTTTGGGGATCGTCGCAAGGCAATGCTGCAAGATATCGCTATTTTGACCGGTGGTCAGGTCATCTCTGAAGAGGTCGGCCTCTCCCTAGAGAAGGCGTCACTCGAAGATCTCGGTACCGCCAAGAAAGTCGTCATTACCAAAGAGACCACCACCATTGTCGATGGTGCCGGTTCTAGCGACGACATTGAGGCTCGCGTAGGTCAAATTCGTGCCCAAATCGAAGAGTCCACCTCCGATTACGATAAAGAGAAGCTGCAAGAGCGTGTCGCTAAGCTCGCCGGTGGCGTTGCGGTGATTAAAGTCGGTGCCGCGACCGAAGTCGAGATGAAAGAGAAGAAGGCTCGTGTAGAGGATGCGCTACACGCCACTCGTGCTGCCGTTGAAGAGGGCGTTGTTCCCGGCGGTGGTGTCGCTCTAGTTCGTGCGATGGCTGCTGTGAGCAAGGTTGCTGGCGATAACCATGATCAGGATATGGGCGTTAAGATCATGCTGCGTTCCATGGAGGAGCCGCTGCGCCAAATCGTGGCCAATGCCGGTGATGAGCCCTCTGTGGTTCTAAACAATGTTCGTGATGGCGAAGGTAACTACGGTTATAACGCTGCTAACGGTGAGTATGGTGACATGATCGAAATGGGTATTCTTGACCCAACTAAAGTGACCCGCTCAGCGCTACAAAATGCAGCGTCCGTTGCCGGTCTAATGATTACCACCGAAGCGATGGTAGCCGAGCTGCCAAAGGATGAGTCGCCTGCTCCAGGTGGCGGTGGTATGGGAGACATGGGTGGCATGGGGATGATGTAATCCCGCTTAACCTAGCCCCTTTAAAAGCTTAGAGCCCCGCACTGCGGGGCTTTTTTGATCAATACGAGTCCATCGATTCGCCTTGGTTGGCCGGATAAAATCCCCTATACTTCAGACCATGGCTCACATCCACGACAGTGCCCCCAACCCGACCGCCAGCAGGTGAACCCGTTGCCAATAGCACTTCTCATTTCCCTACTACTCCTTTCTCCCTTACTTCTGGGGCAAACTGTTCAATATCGGGCAGAGGCAACCGTGCTTGTTGCCAACATCACCCCCGAGGCGGCCAAAATCCGCGCTCGGGAAGATGCCTACGCCGACATTATTGCTCAGGGTGCCGGTGTCAAAGTGAACAAAGAGGTCTTGATCGTCAACGGTCAACTGGTCAGCTTTCAGCGCACCCGTCATCTGAATGCCCGGGTGGTCAATGGCCAGTGTGACTACCAAAACGGACAAAACAGTAGCGGACAGCTCACCATCTCTGCCCGCTGTCAGGGGGAGGTGATGCGCTACGGCAGCCTAGGCCCTGCGATGACAGCACAACTGAATCGTTTACCCGCTAACGCCAAACAGTGCCGGCAGCAACAGGTAAACCAACCGACCCCCCTGTTCAAACTGCGTAGTGATGAGAAGTTCTGCCTACAGATAACGACTGCCGAAACGATCTATATCAGCGTCTATGCGCAATACAATAATGAGCAGGGTGAGCTGCGCTTTAACCGCCTCTGGCCAACGGCTAGCAGTCAGCAAAGCGTGATAGAGATAACCCCCAAACAGATGTGGCTCTCGCCGGTGATTGCCAGCGCACCGCTTCCGGGGCAGAGTGAATCGCTGGAGAGTCTGCTGATTCTTGCCTCTAGCCGTAAAGAGCTACTCACCACAACAGGCGGTAACATTGGCAACAGCGCCCTGAGCAGTGCCAGTCAAAGCCTGTCGGCACAACAGTTTGACCAACTGCTACAGCAAACCGACAGTCATCGTCTTACGCTGCGCCAACTGCCATTTTGGGTGGAAAGTGCTATCATGAAATAGAACTACCCGTTAACCCTCACCATGACGAGCGTACTATGAAAAAACTCATCCGCCACCTGTCACTGATAACTCTGCCGTTAGCGTTGCCCGTTTATGCTGACTGTACCTTGCAGGGCGACCCAGATAGCCCCATCCGCCAGTGGCAGACGCAAGCTAATAGCTGCCGTGATAGTGCTGTCGCTGCCACCAACGCCATCATCGAACAACTCAACCGAGGCGACACACCACAAGCAGAGCAGGCGCTGCAACAGGCGCTACGCCAGCACCCCCGTTTTGTACCCCTCAAACAGTTACAACAGCAGAGTGAACAGCCTTTTGCCGCGATAGCGAAGCGGGCACAGACCCTGCTGCAGCACTGGTTTGACAACTATCCGCAGCCGGTATTTAACCGCCAGCCACCGGAACTAGAGACGATGCCACCCCTACCGGAGCTAGTCAAAGGGGAGTTTGAGACCACGCCGCAGTTTCAGCAGCGGGTACAACGGGCTCAAGATGAGCGTGAAGCGACCCGCCAGCGACTACAACAGCAGTATGAGAACGAAGTGGGTGCCTATAACCGTGCGGTAGAACGGCACAACGACACCGTTAGAGAGGCGCAGCAGCAGCGCGAGCGTGAATTACCGGCACAGCGTAAAGCGATACTGAGGCAGGCGATTTATGACATCATGGGCGAACCCATCTTAACCGACCCGCAATACGATGCCGACAACCAAACCTTTAAAGCCACGCTGCAAAGCAGCTACGGTAGCTGGCGGCAGCCGGTCACGATTAGCGTTCCCCTCAAAGTCGCCCCTCAGTTCAAACAGGCAGTCACCGATGGAGAGCTACAACCGATAGTCAATTTTGACATCACCAACGACACCCTTACCCTCAAAGCTATCGACTTCCCCTACCAAAACCAGACCTATGCCGGTCTTCCCGCTAGTGGTACGACTCAAATGGCTGCGGTACGGGTAACTCTGGAGGAGGCCGCCCCGATTCAAAGCCGTGTCGCCCTAGTTGATACTAACGCCATTGAAACTCTGCAAAGCGGCTCCGAGGCGGGCTACTTTAGCGATGCGCTCAAAATGGAGCATGATCCGCAACTGGCTAAACTGCAGCAGCAGCGGGCAGAGTTAGAGCGACAGCGTAAAGAGGCGCTCTATCAACAACAGCTGGCGCAGCAGCGTAAACAACTGGAGGTAGAAAACCAACGCATTGCGGCGCAACTGGCCCAAATGGGAGGGGAAACCGGCCAGTATGAAGGGCTAAACATGAAAACTAACTGGCAATTCCCCCGGGCACGCACCCCGCAACACGATACTATTGCCGTCATTTTTGGCAGTCGGGAGTATGGCAAAGGGATTCCTATCGTCCCCTATGCTCTGAACGATGCCAAAGCTGTCAAGCAGTACGCCGAAACCACCCTCGGCCTGCCCCAAAGCCAGATTATATTTCAGGAGAACCCCACCCGTGGTCAAATGGCCGGTACCCTTAACACCATCTTACCTAGCCGTATGAAAGCGACCGGGGCTAGCAAAGTGCTACTCTACTTCTCCGGCCACGGTATGACGGCTGACAACGATGCTATGCTGCTCCCCTCCGACTCCAGCCCGCAAATCGCCAAAGATACCGGTTACTCACGCACACAACTGCTGACCCAACTAGCTAGTCTCGATGCTGACCACATCACTGTGATGCTAGATGCCTGCTACACCGGCACCGATAAAGGCGGAAAAGCGCTGCTCGAAGGCAAGCCAGTCTTTACTCCGCCCGATGTGGAACAAGTCCCGCAAAAAATCACCCTCATCACCGCCAGCAGTGGCAAACAGATAGCGTGGATGGATAAAGAGAAGGGCCACAGTCTGCTCACCTACCACCTGTTGCAAGGGCTTTCCGGTAAAGCCGATAGGAATAACGACCGTCAAATCAGCCAAAGCGAACTCGATCATTACCTTAGGCGCGAGGTGAACCGGGCGGCACTACTGCTGCACAACACTGAACAGACGCCGGAAGTGAAAGGCAGAGAGGCGATAGTGGCAAGGTATTAAATTATGAAATTATTATTTATTCTGTTACTTGTCACACTCACCGCCTGCAATAGCGCCACCAAACCGACCCCTGAACAACGGGCGGGACAGCAGCGGCAAGCTGAAGAAGTTGAGCGCAGAGGCCAGCAGGAGCTGGGCACCGTGCGTTGGGCAGCGGGAGCGGGTGAGGCATCGAAAATTCCGTATTTGAAACTGGAAGAGTACCCTGATGATCCGCTTTATAAAGAGCAGCAGCGTCAACGGCAGTTAAAGCGGGAACAGCGGGAAGAACGGGAAAGGCTAGAGAGGGAAGGCCACATGAGCGGCGAGATGGTGCGCGTCCCCGGTGGCTGTTTTCAAATGGGCAGCAACAGTGGTGACAGTGACGAAAAACCGGTGCACCGCGTCTGTGTTAATAGTTTCAAGATAGGCAAATACGAAATCACCCAAAGCCAATGGCAGGCAGTGATGGGGAGTAATCCGAGTTATTTCAGTAGCTGCGGTGGCAACTGTCCGGTAGAGAGGGTGAGTTGGGACGATATTCAACTGTACATCAAAAAACTGAACCAAAAGACGGGTCAACGCTACCGTCTGCCGAGCGAAGCTGAGTGGGAGTATGCGGCGCGAGGGGGAACGACGACTAAATACTGGTGGGGAGATAACATCGGCCGCAACAACGCCAACTGTGACGGCTGTGGCAGCCAATGGGATGACAAAAGCACGGCACCGGTAGGCAGTTTCAAACCCAACGCCTTTGGGTTATATGACATGAGCGGCAATGTCTGGGAGTGGGTGCAAGATTGCTGGAATGGGAGTTATAACGGTGCACCGGACAATGGCAGTGCCTGGGAGAGCGGTGAGTGTGGCCGGCGCGTTCTGCGCGGTGGTTCCTGGTACTACAGACCGGACAACCTCCGTTCGGCCTACCGCTACTGGGACAGCTCCGGCGCCCGCGGGTTCAACTTCGGCTTCCGTCTGATTCTCCAGGACTAACCCTTTGTCCCCCTTACCCTTTTACCCTTTAAACTCAGTGGGACGGATTAGGTGATGAGTGCCGATGGAGCCGTTACAGAGTGCCCCGCGTGCGGGGCTCGCGCGATTTTTTTAGACAGAGTTATCCACAGGTTTAGATTGATTACATGGCCAGAAGTGCCTGCCCTGAATCCGTCCAACCGCAATAGGGCACCCACAGGGGGGTGCCCCTACTCGTTTTCTGGACATGGAAATTTAATTCGGTTTTGACCCCATCTATTCCTCAATACGCCTCCATCCGGTAGTAGATGCGATCATCGCCGCGATAGATACCGAAGGTGGCGCTGGCGGCATCGTAATCGTCACTATCGTCTAAATCGCCATCACCATTCCAGTCGAAACGGAGCCATGACGGGTTGAGCAGGCGCAGAGTTACCCTACCTGTTACGCCACTGCTATCTGGCGTGAGGGTGAATGAGTTGCCTGGGGTGAGCAGAGTGCCGCTTACGCTGATATCGGCACTCGAACCATCGGTGGCGCAGCTTAAAGGGGACGGGATAGTGCAGGTGAGATCACTAGCGGCAGAGAGGAGGGTGCCACTGTCATCTGGGTTGATGATCCAGTTACCGTCACTATCGACATACTCGACATTAAATAGTATTGACTGAGTATCGGTCTCGTTACCGTAGCTGTCGGCGAGGGTGGCGCGACCGTAGCGAAGATGGTTGCCAACGGGGTTAAAGGTGAGCGCTTGGGTGTGAAGCTCATTAAAGATCGTATCGGTCAGACTAATGGTAAAGCGCGGTGCAATCGCTGCGGTAAACGGGGGGACGGGGGTGGCGGTTTTAGTATGGGTGATCTGGCCATCTAGGGTCACCGTCGCGACCCCATCGACAAAATCGGTTGCGCTGGAGGAGGGGTTAGTCAGTTGCCAAGATGTGCCATTTGACTCCGTTCCACTCGCGCTAGTCGCCGCTATGGTGGCTGGGTTAAAGCTGCTGCTCCAAGTTGAAGCAACATTTTGGGTGGTCGCACCGCCGTGATTGATAGCGGTGACGCGAAAGGTGGGGGGGGCGAGAAAGGTAACACTCTCACCGACATAGGTGAAACTGAGCTGGCTATTATCGATAATCCCCTCATCCGCACTGCCATCGACTTTGGTAATGGTGTAGCTAAAGGGGGCAAAATAGAGCTCATCGGTGACCGGGCCTATTGATCCGCTGCCCAAATAGTCCGAGAGCGTGGCGGATAGGGTAAACTGACCCGCCTCACTCCAAATCGTTGTGAGTGAAGTGGCACCTTGTTGATAGTCAGCGGAGGTGCGGGAGAGGGTCGTAGGTAGCGTTTCGCCCTCGATAGTGGCCTGCCCGGGATAGGGGTAAGCGGTTTCATCGCGAGAGTAGGTGAGTGCTAATGAGGCGGGGGAGCTCTCCTTACCAAACTGGGAGGCGGGGGTTGTGCCATCGGCTAAGAGGGCCGTGAGGGTGACCTCCCCGCCGACACCGGCTTTGAACGGTGTCGCGCTGGAGGAGCTATTTGCTAACGAGAGAGCATCTGGCTTCACCACAAAAGGGTTTGAGTTAGCGCCGGTCAAGGTCGCACCGTTGAGGCTAAGGGGGTCAGTGTGGAGTCGAATTTGACCGACATTATTATATTGAAACGAAAAAGGGGCGTAGCCATTGGCATCGAATGTCAGCGTAATGGGGCCGCCTGCGGCAGCGACCGTGGTGGGGGTTCCACTGGCAAAATCGGCCAAATTGACCAACTCTAGCTCGGCACCGGCAGCGCAGCTTGCCGGATCGATGCAGCTATAACCGACATTAACCGAACGGCTTTCGCTACTTATCGCCGCGACGCAGGCACCTGTGGTCTCATCGGTCTCGACGGCACGCAGATAGAGTGGTGTCTGGGCATGGGGGGGCTCGCTGCTGGGTTTGCCTCCGGTTTGGGTTGCGATATTGTCAAACTTGAGTAGAGCATCGACAAAAGTTATGTGAGGATCGTAACTAGGTGATTCGGCAATAGAGTGGCTATCGCTAAGATTGATATTAACAGGACTAATTGGCTCTGTTTGGGTGAGTGTTACCGTCGTCGCTGATGCACCGAGAGAGAGCGTGACTGGGTTGGGGCTGATGCTATCTATTGCTGGTATAGTTGAAATCGTGATGGGAGTATCTTCCATGACACTAAAAACATTGCCACTCTCATCATAAGCGGTTACTGTTATTTGGGTCGATTCACAGGTTAACACCGTGTTGTTATGGGTAATGCGATAGTGATCGGGACGGGATATGATGGAAGGGCAGGGTTCGTCCAGATAGTTTACTACCCCTGAGTGTCAAGATACCCTGAGACCACCCCTGATGAGAAATGAATGTAGAATCAGGGGGGCAACAGAGGAGATACACGATGCCCAAAGATACTACCGTTTTACCCTCCAACGAGGTTACCGACCCCGATGAAGAGAAGCGCTCCTACCGCAAATTTAGTGAGGAAGAGAAGCTTCGGATCCTAGCAGAAGCAGAGCAGTGCAAGGAGCCGGGTCAGCTAGGCGAGCTGCTGCGCAAAGAGCAGATCTACAGCTCCCATCTGACCAAATGGCGCCGACAACTGCAAGCACAGGGGCAGGCTGGCCTGAAAGGGAAACAGAGTGGTCGCAAACCGAGCCTAGACAAGCGAGATAAGGAGATAGAGCGTTTAAAGAAGGAAATTCAGCGTCTTAGCCAACGGTTACAGCAGACCGAAGGGGTGATTGCGCTCCAAAAAAAAGCCTTCAGCTTATTGGAGCAGATGAACACAGAGATAAGCTTATGAGATTAGTTGAAAAAGAGTGCCCCAGTTCGGTGAGCATAAGAGCCGCTTGCGATAGCCTAGCGCTCTCGCGTGCAGGCTACTACCGCCGACAGGCTCCGGTTGTCTCCCCCCGAGCGAGCCTTCCAAGACCCGTCGCAGCCAATGCGCTGAGTGAGGCAGAGAGGCAAGCCGTTCTGGGGCTTTTGAACAGCGAACGATTCTATGACCAACCTCCGGCAGAGATCTATGCTAGCCTGCTGGATGAAGGGAAATATTACTGTTCAATCAGTACGATGTATCGGATCCTTCGTGCTAATCAACAGACGGGAGAGCGGCGAGCTCAAAAACCGGCCAAATCACACGCTATCCCCCGATTACGGGCGACCCGCCCGAATGAGGTTTGGACATGGGATATCACTAAGCTTCCCACCACAGAGCAGGGTAACTTCTTGAATCTCTATGTGGTGATGGATCTCTACAGCCGTTTTATTGTGGCTTGGATGGTCTCAAGGAAGGAGAATAGTGAGCTCTCCAAGCTGTTAATCAGTGACGCAGCGGCTCGCTATCGGGTCGCGCTCAGTGGCTTAACACTGCATCAGGATAGAGGTGTGCCGATGACCGCCAGAGGCTATCTCGACTTGATGGCCGAACTGGGGATCACCTGCTCCCACAGCCGTCCACGAGTCAGTAACGACAATCCGTTTAGCGAGAGTCAATTTAAAACACTCAAGCAACAACCCGATTATCCTCAACGATTTACAGGAGTTGACCATGCCAGAATATGGTTTAGTGACTATGTTGACTGGTACTGTTTCCACCACCACCATCGAGGGATTGCGTGGTTCACTCCAGAGCAGGTATTTACCGGTCGTTACAAGGAGGTTAGCGAGCAGCGTGAACAGGCGCTGAAGCAGGCCTATCAGCAGCATCCGAAACGCTTTATTCATGGTGAGCCCAAGGTTAAGCAACCCCCTACTGAGGTATGGATTAACCCCGCTCTACCGGAGGAGGGGGTGGGGTCGCTGGAGGTCAACTATCCAACCCTGAATAGAGCGAAGGAGAGATGAGTGACGGTGCCGCTAGTGGGTCTATCGTCGATGGCTTTAGCCGGTTGTGGTGGCTGAATGACAGAGCGTTATCCATAGCCCGCCCCCCGGAGACCCCCTTATTATCGTAGGGGGGCGGGCTGTGGGTAACGCGGTGCAGGAGGGAGGTTCCTAGATTAGGGGTTGCAGTTCGCCTTGCAGCTCCCCCTTGCTGAAGGGCTTGGCTCTTGCGGCAAAGGGCCATGAGGGTCATGTTCGCTCCTTGTTGCGTCATGACTCAACATAGGCGAAATTTGCCGGTGAGGGCAGTGGCAATCACCGGCTAGATTTAGAGCTTTATTTTTTTAACAACTGGTCTCAAATTGCTTGACAGCTTCCGCTACCTCCTGCCAGCTATGACCGATGCGGATATGATCTATTGTAATGCTATCATCTGGTTGTAAGTTAACCGTTCTAAAGCCAATACTATTAAGGCTACTAATCGCACTATTGGCTATCCCGGTAGTGGTGGTAGGAGGCGGTTCACTCTCTAAAGTAGAGGGGTTCACCCATAGCTGGTAGTGGCTATAGTTAGCGCTAGGTGAATCGCTCTGTTTGGAGAGTTTACCAACAATAAAATAGGTAGAGTCGGACTGAATATCAGTGGCATAGCTATCATTGCTGCTTGTGGTTCTGACAAAAAAATCTTCAGGGCCAGAGCCGTTACCTCGGTTCATTTTTATTCCAATATTAGGGTGTGTGGTGTAACTAGAGCTATTAAACCATAGTGCCATGAATTTATTATTTTCCTGACTGCCGCTAAAGCGAACCAAGATACTGACATAGATATCTTGTTGTTCACGAGGCTGATTCAATGTACGAAGGGCCGACTGATTATGGTTGCCAAAAAGTTTTAGGGCGCGTGATCCACCCTCAACACACTCTCCTGCTGTACTATATTGCAATGGGTTGGCTTGGCTATCGATCACCTGTTGTGTTGAGCTGTTTCCATCCCATGCACTACCCCAACCGTTCCCGCCATCGTAGCCGGTAATTGAGCTGTTACCTGGGTGTTGTTCAAATGAGTCAGATATCATCTCCATTGTCGTATCACAAAAATCTTGTAGCGTCGCGGTTGTTAGTGACGCTGCGTTGTAGTGAATCGTTGTGTCGCTGCCGATCACAATGTTACCTCCGGCGCTGAGCGCACCATAGTAGTGGGCATGAGAACCAGAGTTGGAGTTAAAGTTTCCCGTCACATAGAGGATAGCAGAAACTGTTTGGTGAGAAGAGCTGTTATTCCAATCTCCATAGGCATAGATAGCCAGTTTCTCACTAGGATCAGGAACATTGTAACCTTGAGCATTGATTTTAATTCGATAGGGTATTGTTACATCATTTAAAATATAGAGGTACGCTGTGCCCGTACCGATTACCTCTATATGTTGTTCGCTACTGCTGAGCTCTAATGTCTCAATCCAGTAGGTGGCGCCTGCGCGAAGTTGCAATTTGTTTTTGTAATTTAATTTTAGGTGTTTTATATAGTATTCGCTGTAAGCTCCGTTGTCGGAAATAGTCACCTGATTATTTCCTGTAACATTAGAGTGAATAGCGTCATAATGATTGCTTCCTTGACTTCCTAATACATAGCTGTGTGGTGGTGCGGGAGCCGACCATCCAAAAGTTTTGCTAACGCTCTGATTGCTATATTTAAATGCGGGAGCAGGTAGCGAGGGTGAGGCAGAGCCGCTCGGTTGACAATCGTCAGACTCGCAGGTGTTTTGCCCATACTGGTTATAGGTTATGCTATTTGTTGTGCTGATGATAGGGGTATCTTGACCCTCGATTTGACCATTCCAGTTGAAGGTGATAGCTCCACTACTAGAATGGTTCTGAAGCCCGCTAGGAAAAATAGCTCCGCACGAGCTCGGTGTGACATTATCGCAATTAAAGGCGCTCTGAACTTCTGCTTTTACACTATCGGTGTAGGTGAAGCTAGTGTTGCTACCTACTTTGACCGTGCCCTTGCTTAAAATGGCACCAGTAATATCGTTGTTATTGTTAAATTCAATTGTTGTGTCGCTATGCGGCGTATATATAATGCCATTAAAATCGATATCTGACGAGCCGTTTTCACCATTGCCAATCTTGACATCTGCGCTACTGTAAAGATAAATAATAAAATTTTTGGTTGAGCCTGTTGAGTTAAAGTGTACTTGGTTGCCAGCATCGATTTTTGATTTTATATAGAAGTTAACCGAACCGGAAGGGTCGATAATTAAATCAACACTGTTACCAATGGTTAGTTTTTCTATGTAATAGTCTCCGGGGCCTAGATAGATAGTGTCGTTACTGCTAATGATGAGTTCTTTAATGTGGTATGTTCCAGAGTTAAATCGAACATATTGATTATTGTTTATTTGTATATCTATTTTATTGTATGTGTCGGGGGAGATGGTGAGGGTGTTTTTTATAGAAATATCGCTATTACTAGAGAATGTGGGAAATGAGTCTGGTTCAAGAGGGCTGAATGTTACGGCTACATCTTGCATAACGCCTTCTGGTGTGGGGGAGTCTAGCCCTTGGTCACCGCTAATAGCAACGCCATTAATCGTGCTGGCGCTACCCCCTTGTCCACCATACTCAAACGAATCGATGCCAATCACACCATAGTTTAATAGGGTATTTATGTTGTCGCAGTTTGCTGCAAGTATTTGCTGAGAAAATGGGGAGAGTAATAGCAGCCACAACATGGGCAGGCTCTTAATGTAATAGAGTAAACAGCCATCTTTTGAGGCTGTGTTTTTATTAGCTTTAATCATCACATTCTCCTGATGATATGAGTGTTCTGTTTTATTACCAAGACTCATCTAGCGCTCTCAATACGCTTCCCGCCAATAGTAGATGCGATCATCGCTGCGATAGATCCCGAAGGTGGCGCTGGCGGCATCGTAATCGTCACTATCGTCTAAATCGCCATCACCATTCCAGTCGAAACGGAGCCATGACGGGTTGAGCAGGCGCAGAGTTACCCTACCTGTTACGCCACTGCTATCTGGCGTGAGGGTGAATGAGTTGCCTGGAGTGAGCGAAGTGCCGCTTACGCTGATATCGGCACTCGAACCATCGGTGGCGCAGCTTAAAGGGGACGGGATAGTGCAGGTGAGATCACTAGCGGCAGAGAGGAGGGTGCCACTGTCATCTAGGTTGATGATCCAGTTACCGTCACTATCGACATACTCGACATTAAATAGTATTGACTGAGTATCGGTCTCGTTACCGTAGCTGTCGGCGAGGGTGGCGCGACCGTAGCGAAGATGGTTGCCAACGGGGTTAAAGGTGAGCGCTTGGGTGTGAAGCTCATTAAAGATCGTATCGGTCAGACTAATGGTAAAGCGCGGTGCAATCG
The DNA here is from genome assembly GCA_008375315.1 of Ectothiorhodospiraceae bacterium BW-2. Classification (NCBI taxonomy): domain Bacteria; kingdom Pseudomonadati; phylum Pseudomonadota; class Gammaproteobacteria; order Chromatiales; family Ectothiorhodospiraceae; species Ectothiorhodospiraceae bacterium BW-2. The sequence continues at coordinate 2,001,147 of CP032507.1, forward strand.
CTGCGGTAAACGGGGGGACGGGGGTGGCGGTTTTAGTATGGGTGATCTGGCCATCTAGGGTCACCGTCGCGACCCCATCGACAAAATCGGTTGCGCTGGAGGAGGGGTTAGTCAGTTGCCAAGATGTGCCATTTGACTCCGTTCCACTCGCGCTAGTCGCCGCTATGGTGGCCGGGTTAAAGCTGCTGCTCCAAGTTGAAGCAACATTTTGGGTGGTCGCACCGCCGTGATTGATAGCGGTGACGCGAAAGGTGGGGGGGGCGAGAAAGGTAACACTCTCACCGACATAGGTGAAACTGAGCTGGCTATTATCGATAATCCCCTCATCCGCACTGCCATCGACTTTGGTAATGGTGTAGCTAAAGGGGGCAAAATAGAGCTCATCGGTGACCGGGCCTATTGATCCGCTGCCCAAATAGTCCGAGAGCGTGGCGGATAGGGTAAACTGACCCGCCTCACTCCAAATCGTTGTGAGTGAAGTGGCACCTTGTTGATAGTCAGCGGAGGTGCGGGAGAGGGTCGTAGGTAGCGTTTCGCCCTCGATAGTGGCCTGCCCGGGATAGGGGTAAGCGGTTTCATCGCGAGAGTAGGTGAGTGCTAATGAGGCGGGGGAGCTCTCCTTACCAAACTGGGAGGCGGGGGTTGTGCCATCGGCTAAGAGGGCCGTGAGGGTGACCTCCCCGCCGACACCGGCTTTGAACGGTGTCGCGCTGGAGGAGCTATTTGCTAACGAGAGAGCATCTGGCTTCACCACAAAAGGGTTTGAGTTAGCGCCGGCTAGGGTCGCACCGTTGAGGCTAAGGGGGTCAGTGTGGAGTCGAATTTGACCGACATTATTATATTGAAACGAAAAAGGGGCGTAGCCATTGGCATCGAATGTCAGCGTAATGGGGCCGCCTGCGGCAGCGACCGTGGTGGGGGTTCCACTGGCAAAATCGGCCAAATTGACCAACTCTAGCTCGGCACCGGCAGCGCAGCTTGCCGGATCGATGCAGCTATAACCGACATTAACCGAACGGCTTTCGCTACTTATCGCCGCGACGCAGGCCGCTGTGGTCTCATCGGTCTCGACGGCACGCAGATAGAGTGGTGTCTGGGCATGGGGGGGCTCGCTGCTGGATTTGCCTCCGGTTTGGGTTGCGATATTGGGCTCAAACAGCAGCATGGCGTTGACAAAATCTATTTCACAACTCCCTTCGACCCCTTGGTCAAAACAGCGGGTAACGCCGGTTGCCGCCGGTGAGCTGTTGTCCATCCCGAGCGTCACTCTCCCTTCGGTCGGGCGCTGAAGGGAGAGTGTTGTCTCACCGATGAAGGTCGGGGTATCTCCCTCTAACCACGACTGAGTGGCTGAGTTAGCCGGATTGAGTGTCAACGAAACTGAGTCGGTGTAGAGGCTATCGCAGGTCTCATTGGCGCACGCCTTAAAGGTTATCTCTGCGGCGATACAGGTTAGGGCGCTCCCTTGGTGTTCGATACGGTAGTGGTTAACGCCGGTCACCGGATTGATATCTTTGGCGCAAATCGTGAGATCATCGACTTCATGACTATCATTAGAGCCTCCCGTTGAGCCGGTGAGGGTGAGCAGAAGATTTTCGGGCACGGCGGCCTGAGTCTGGTTCGGCAGATTAAGAATATCGATAGCGGCAATTAGGGGGGTAAAGGGGGCATTAGGATCGCTATTGTCGGTGCGTCGCTCTAGTGTTAACCACGACTCTCCCGCCTCTCGGCTATCGAGTGTTAGGCGGTAGCGATGGCCGCTGCTATTGCGGATGGTTGGGGTGAGTGTGTCGGTGCCGGTAATATAGCAGTAGCCGGTGTCGCCACTGCCTGACCCTCGAATGGCTAGCGCATTGGGGACTCGGTTTGAGGAGTCATTTTTGCCGCCACAACGACCTTCGCTGTTAGCTGAGAAATTACCAAAGGTATCAAGCCCGATCCCTAACCAGCCTCCGCTAAAACCATCAACTCCTGAGCGTTGGGCGTAGCCGAGCGAGCCACCATAACCGCCGGGGGCGGGGGTGACGCTAGCATCGGAGAGGACAAAGGCGATACCGTCTGCGCCACTGCCCCCATAGGCGTAGTAGTCAAACTCGATAATGACCAAGTTATCGGCCGAGGGGATATGGCGCTGTAGTGTTGCGGCGGTGGCAACATTGCTACTATTATCGGTCAGTCGCAGGCGGTTATTGAGTATGCGTGGGTTACCGAAGCTACCGCTGCCATGGGTGACGCTCCAGTTCGCGCTCGGGGGGCTGTTATCGGTTCCGGTAAAGGCATCCTCGACACAGATAAGTTCCGGGGTGCATTCGAGGGGGGCTCTAGTGCTACCATCCCAGTTTTTGTCGCTATTTTCATGGGTATAGATAGATAAGACCTCGGCGTCATTGAGAACCTGGTCAAATATCTTTACCTCATCCAGATACCCCGCATAGTAGGTGTAATTTCTGTCATTAGTATTGACCAAACTGCCAAGCCGATTGAATGAGTTACCGATATCTCCTGTGGTCGATGTGAGCGCTTGATTGAGCGAGCCATCGACATAGACTTTGAGCTCACCCGTTGTTGCCTCTCTGGTGAGCACGACATGGTGCCACTGATTATCATTGACCGCCTGCGTTGATTTGACTCCATTGGCGTTTCCTACCGCAACCCCTATCTTGCCATCTGCATCGAGCCAGCCCCAAAAGATATCATCCGAACCACCACTCTGTTCAACGCCGGTAACCACTGGCGCACTCCAGCGAGTGTTGTTGCCTGGTTGTGTGGTTTTTAACCAAAAACTGAGCGAGGCGGTGCCCTTTAAGTAGTCATCTAGTTGCGCTTGAGTGAGGTATTGATTGGTGCCGTTGAGTTGTGCGGCGTAGTGGATTTTGCCCTCTTCTATCGTGGTAGCGCCATTCATGGGGGTTGCATGATAGTCGTTGCCGCTGCTATCGGTAACCTCACCTGCCGCATCGTTCCATTCGCACTGATCAAAGCGATAGTCGATGACGGGGATTAAATCGGAACATAGTCGCACACTTAATCCATCAGTATAGTAAGGGTAGCCACCATGGATAACGATACGATCAAAATTGCCACTATAGTCGCTATCGGCACGGCTAGTCACGGTAGCTAGTTCACTACCTGCGGCGTTAAAGATAGTTAGGCTAAAGGTGTTGTCATCGTTAGCTTTAAAACGAAAGCGGTACCACTCATCGTCTGTTCTGCTCCAGTCAACTGCCGGGCTAATATCGGTTGCCGCGCCCGCTGCCCTTTTTTCAATACCAATTTTGCTACCCGTTACCCTGAATCCATAGCCATTGTAGTTACTATCGGTAACCGATAGGCGATCTTGTTTCCCTCCGTTTCTAACCGAGGGGCTATATAGCCACCCCTCAAACACATAGTTTCTGTCAACCTCTCTGCCTAAAGCTCTCCAGCCACCATTTGGATCATTATTGCTATCTTTTTTGAGTGAGTGTGACCCATACTTTTTCTGTTCCATCGAGGGGGATAGCGTTCCGCTGCCGTAATCACTCCAGCCAGTGGTGAAGGTGTAATCTTCCAGAATCTCCTCCCATCTGCAGGCGCTGTAGCGGTACTCCCCTGTCGGCGGCGGTTCCGAGTTGGCGCTGCAGTTGGCGTGGGCGGGTTGACAGCTTCCGGTGACGCTAGTCGTGCCTAGTGATAGCTCTCCTCCTGCGGTTAGATTACCCTTGACGATGCCATTATTATTAATCGTAATATTTCCACCGGCAGTCATATTGCCGGTATAGCTTAGGTTGTTATTTATATCAATACTGCCCCCAACGACTAAGTTAACTGTATGGCCATTCGCAATAACTTCGAAATTGTTGTTTGCCTTAAAATCACCCGCTATAGTTATCTCTGTATCAGCCGAGAGGTTGAACTCTAAATTGTTATTGAAGACAAGATTGCCGTTGCAATCGTAGTTAGATGATGATTGTGAACAGTTAGGTATGGTATCGTTAGGTAAGTTATAGGCAAGTAGATCTGTCGAGAGCGCCATGACTAATGGAGCGATGATAGTGGTAGGTAGATAGCGTTTGATTATCAAACAGCGGTTAGCAAAGAGACTCTTCATCAATCCTCCTCCCCCATACGACCTAAATAGACAAGCTAAATCGGCTTGTTCGTGCTCTGTTGTTTGTGCCATAAAATTGAAAAAATAACGCGACAATAGCTAAATTTCGCCACAGATTGTAGCAATATTAAAGAGCTAAATGGTAGGCCATACTAGCCGCCGTATGTCTTATTTCAATGGCATCTATGTTAATTATCTGTTTAAAATTATGTAGTTATAGATGAAGCCTCTGTTTTTGATTGATGGCGTTTCAGCTAAAAGTCGCGCCGTTAGGTGGCAAATATGCGCCGTCTGTCACAAAATAAGATAGAGATCGCTATTTTTCGTTGACAAAACCGAGCCCGCTACCTAACCTGAGACTGTGAGCAGTTAACAGCAGGTAGCAGTAATGCGTGTCGCAGTGGGTGGATTTACTTTAGTTGAGCTGATGGTGACGGTGGTGGTCTTGATGATTTTGACCACTGTTGCCACCCCTAGTATGGTGTCGCTCATTGCCGATAACCGTGCTACTTCAGTGGCGAGCTCTTTGAGCTCCGCCTTTAGCCTCGCTAGGAGTGAGGCGGTGGTGCGGGGGCAGAGTAGCGCTGTCTGTAGCAGCAGTAACGGCAGTAGCTGCGGCGGTAGCTGGAACGATGGCTGGATGGTGTTTGTCGATGAGGATGGCAACGGCACCCATAACGGCTCGGAGGAGATTTTGCGACTCTGGCAGACCCCGACGGGCGAGGCGACCATTAGCGCTACCACGACAGCGGTTAGCTATCTGCCACTCGGCGCGGCCGCCCACGCTAGCCCGATTGAGCTGGTGCTCTCGTTTACCCCTTGTGAGGGGGAGCAGCAGCGCCGCATCACTCTTCATCCGATGGGACGAGTTACTGTAGATGAGGAGGCGTGTGGCACATGATACGACAGCAAGCCGGTTTTGGTCTCATTGAGGTACTTATTACTGCGCTGATTTTGGCCACTGGACTGTTGGGGCTCGCCTCGCTACAGGCGGAGAGTCTGCGTGCTAACCATAGCGCCTCGCTCCGCTCCCAGGCGAGCTATTTCAGTTATGACATTATCGACCGAATGCGCGCGAATCGGCAGCAGGCGCTCAATGGTCAGTACGATATTGCGCTAGGGGTGGTGCCAACTGGCGGCAGTGTCGCTGAAGTTGATCTGCTGGAGTGGAAGATGGCACTAGCGGCGACCCTCCCGCTAGGGGATGGCGCGGTGGAGCGCAGTGGTAGTCAAGTGACGGTAACCATTCAGTGGGACGACTCGCGCGGTCGCGAGTCGCTACAGCAGTTTGATCTAGATATGCAGCTATGACAACAGGACAGAACGCGAAGGGGATGACGCTGGTCGAGGTGATGGTGGCCTTGGTGGCCGGCCTGTTTCTGTTGGGGGGGCTCGGACAGCTCTTTGTCAGCAGTAAACAGATCTACCGCTCGCAGGAGGCGTTGGCTCATCTACAGGAGTCGGCCCGGTTTGCCACCTTCATTCTCAACCGCGAGCTTCGTAGTAGCGACTTTTTAGGGTGTCAGTCTGATCTGGTGCCGGAGAGTCCTCGTGGTAGTGGGGTATTGATGTCGGGGCAGCTACGCAATACCCTCAACCCCGCCCCGCCGGCAGATCCGGGGTATCTGTTTGACTTTAACAATACCCTGCTCGGTTATGAGGCCAATAGCAGCGCTTGGGTGCCGGCGCTGCCAACGGCTATTAGTGGTCATAACCCGCTACTAGGGCACGATATTGTCACCTTTCGCGGCAGTGAAGCGACCGGTGTGGTGGTGACCGCCCATCCGGGCGGCTCCCCCCCGGGCTCGGCCTCGCTGCTGATTACCGCCGGTAGCAATATTGTCAGCGGTGAGACTCTGTTAGTTGCAACTTGTGATCAGGGGGCGATTTTTCAGGTCTCAGCCGGTCATCCGGGCACTTCAGGGCAGATCCCCCACAATACCGGTGCCGGTTCACCGGGGAACTGGACTAAAGCGTTAGGGCGTGACTTTACCGGTGCCGAGATCTTTCGTACCTTCTCCCGTAGCTACTTTATTGCCGCTGGAAGTGGCGCGGCAGCGACCCCGACACTCTATCGGCTTAATCAAAATGGTAGCGCCGATGAGCTGATAGAGGGGGTGTTTGATCTACAGGTGAGTTATGGTGTCGATAGTTCACTGATTGCCAATGGTCGTATCGACAGCTATCAGACCGCCGATGCGGTGACTAACTGGGATCGGGTGTTGGCGCTACGACTCTCGCTCTTGCTCGGCTCGATTGAGGCTGGGGTGGCCGATGCGCCGATGAGCCTCTTCTATAATGGGGCGACCTGGACGGCACCCGACAGACGGCTCTACCAAGTGGTAACCACCACGGTGGCGCTGCGTAACCGTTTGCCCTAGGGGCGGGGAGGTAGAGATGATGAGCTTGCATCGAGAGGCGGGGGTGGTGATGATCACCGCGCTGCTGTTTCTGTTTGTCATGACCCTGCTTGGGGTGGCGGCAATGCAGAGTAGTCTGCTGCAAGAGCGGATGGCGGGCCATCTGCGCGATAGTCACATGGCTTTTCAAGCGGCGGAGTCGGCGCTGCGAGGGGGGGAGGCGTGGCTCGATAGCTCGGCGACGAATCGTGCCACGGCGGAGGGTAATTTGCCACTCGCGACCCCTGCGGCGTGGGATGGTAGTGGTGCGATGGGGAGTGTCGCCCTTAACCCTGAGGCGGGGCTCTTCGCCGATCCGCAGTTCCACCTTGGGCCGCCGCAATTTGTCCGCTCCCCCGAAAGTATGGATCTGAATCAGGCGCAGCTACTCTGCCAGCGACTCTATCCGGTGACCGCCCGGGCAAGCGGCGGTACAGCGACTAGTGTGGTAATTTTGCGTTCCACTTACGATCCTCCGATGGGGGGCTGGGTGAGCTGCCCAAATCCTTGAGGTTCAGTTTGGCTCTGCGTCTGGAGGCGCGATTCGCGATGATACGGTTAACACTCTCTATTTTAGTCGGGCTACTACTCACCCTGAGCCAGCCGCTATTGGGCGCGGTGGAGCTATCCTCCGCCCCGCTCAATGTGAATCCGCCGGTAGTGCCGGCGCTGATTTTAGCGGTCGATAATTCGGGCTCAATGGATGCCGAAATTTTATTGCGCTCTAACGATGGTGCCGCTTGGTGGCATACGGGGGATGACTCCTTTAGCGGGCGGGATATGAACGATAATTGGGTGGCCGGCGGCGGGGTGAACTTTAACCGTGCTGGCAGCGCCAGCTCGACCTGGAAGAAGTTTATCTACCTCTTTCCTAATGGTACCGGATTGACCAGTGGTCGTCGGGCGTATGGGGATAGCAGTAACGACCACTTTGCGGTGCCGCCGATAGGGGCGTATGGCTATGTGCGCTCGCACCAATATAATAACTCCTACTTTAACCCCTTTAGTCTCTATACACCGTGGCCAAGCTTGGGGGGCTATACCTTTGGTGATTCCGATCCGACGGCCGCTAAGACCGATCCGACCCGTGGGAGCGAGACGCTTAATCTGACGGTCAATATCGAGAGCAATGAGAGCAACCACCGTTTTCGCTTCTACCCGACGATGAGACTACCGTTTGGAGTTCGCTATCGTGACTGGAGTGACGGCAATTGGAAGAGTGTTACCGCTATGGGCGGCATTGAGCCGGGTGATCGGCAACTGGCGGTCTCCTACTACCCGGCCACCTTCTATCTGACTGAAGATCAATCGCTGCCGGCCGATTTTGGCTATCTGCCCGAGCGCAGCGTGGTCGAGGGGGTCATCGGCGCTGAGGCGCTACGGGATGGGGCAACTCCCGATGGCGCGGCGATGATTCGTTATGAGATTCGAGCTGAGAACTTTATCTCTGCCGACCACTATCAGCGGGCGATACAGAATTTTGCCAACTGGTTTACCTACTACCGTAAACGCCACGCGGCGGCGCGGGGGGCGATTGGTGCCGCTTTTGCCGATATCGATGGTTTTCGGGTCGGCGCTTATACTATCAATAGCCGCCCCAATCCGGCCTCTGATCTATTGATTCGGGATCTGGCTATCGGAGCGGAGCGGGAGGCCTTCTTCTACCAAATTTATCGTAACTTTATCGGTAAAGGCGGGACACCAAACCGTGAAGCGGTCAATGCGATGCGGGCACAGTTTAGCCGTACCGATGCCAATGCGCCGATTCAGCAGCAGTGTCAAATGAACTTCGGCCTGCTCTTTACCGATGGTTACGCCAATGTCTGGACCGGTTCTGGCGTGGGCAATCGAGATGGTGCGATGGGCTCCCCCTTTGCCGATAGCCAGTCAAATACCCTAGCCGATATCGGCGCGGCACTCTATCTCGATAACCCCCGCCCCGATCTGCCGACCGGTCGGGTGCCGACGCCGTCGGCCTGTAGCGGCGCCGATCCCGATCCGGCGCTCGACTGTAATAGCAATCTCCATGTCAATCTGTTTGCGCTAACGATGGGAACCGTGGGCACGATCTTTAAGGTCGATCTGCTCGCTACCGCCGATCCGTTCGCTAATCCGCCGAACTGGCCGACCCACTTCTCGACCCGTAATCCGGTTCATGTCGATGATCTCTGGCATGCGACAATCAATAGTCGCGGCATGATGGTCGATGCCGAGGTGCCGCAGGAGCTGGGGGAGCGCTTTCGGGAGATTTTGAACGAAATTGCCGCCCGGCTCGATTCGGGGGCGACCTCTGCTGCGGCTAGCTCTGCTGTATTGCAGAGCGATACCCTGCTCTATACCGCCGGTTTTCGTAGCGGCGACTGGTCGGGGACGCTTAAGGCGCGGCGCATCTATGCTAACGGGTCGTTAAGTAGTGAGTCGTGTGATGACGGCTGCTGGGATGCTGAGGAGCAGCTACGCCTTAAGGGGGCTCATTTTCGTAACCTTGTGGCCGGTATCGGTGGCGGGGCGGCGGTTTCTTTGCAGTTTGATCAACTGACGGCTGCGCAGCAGCAGGTGCTTAACCACCATAGTGACAACAGTAACGATGGCTTAGGCGCCGCCCGGGTTGCGTGGTTGCGCGGGGTCGAGCACGGCTCACTTCGCAGCCGTAGCGATTCGGGTCAGCTACGGCTGCTGGGCGATATTGTCCACTCCGATCCGCAGTATCGACACGATATCCTCTATGTCGGAGCCAATGATGGCATGGTACACGCTTTTGATGCTAGTAGCGGTGAGGAGCTGTTTGGCTATATTCCCACTCCGCTGCTACTGCCGGAAGCAGGACGCAACCACGCCCCCCTAAGCCGACTAACCGATCCTAACTACGCCCACAGCTATTTTATGGATGGCACGCTAACGGTGGTCGATGTTAGCCTCGGTGGGAGCGCTAAAACGATTCTGGTCGGTGGCATGGGAGCGGGCGGGCGGACGCTGTTTGCACTCGATGTGACCGATCCGGCCAACTTCTCCGCTAATGATGTGATGTGGGAGTTTAGCCACGCCGAACTCGGCTATAACTCCGGCGCACCGGCGGTGGTGCGAACCAGTAGCGGTACTTGGGCGGCTATCGTTGGCAACGGTTACAATAGCGATAGCGGTAAGGCGTCGCTGTTTGTGATCGATCTTGCCAGCGGTAACTTAATTAAGCGCATTGGGACTGATAATCAGCTTAATAACGGCTTAGCGACCCCGTTTGTGACCGACTGGGCGGTCAATAATCTTCGCGCTGCCCGCGTCTATGCCGGTGATCTCTTTGGCCGCTTATGGAGTTTCGATCTCTCTTCAACCAACACCAGCCACTGGACGCAGTCGAGTCGGCGTAAAATCCTCTTTACCGCCACCGATAGCGGGGGCAGCCCGCAGCCGATCACCTCCGCCCCCTATGGTGCCCAAGTGAATAGTGATGAGGCGGTAATCGCCTTTGGCAGCGGCAGCTACTTTAGAGCGAGCGATGGTAGTGACCACCAGACCCAATCGATTTACGGTATTTTAGACCATATCGACTTTAGTCAAGAGAGTGAGTTAGCGCGGGATCAACTGCTACAGCAGTCGATTCTCCACCGCACTACGGTAACCGCTGTCGATGGTAGTGAACGAATTTTACGCATACTCTCCGATCTCGCTTTTAATCCAGCGATACATAAGGGGTGGTATCTCGATATGGGTGGCGTTGCCGATCTGGGGGAGCGGGTGATTAACGGGCCGCGTACCTTAGGCAGAGAGGAGCGACGGGTTCGCTTTACCTCATTAGTTCCCGATAGCGATCCCTGCGGTACCGGTCAGCGCGGCTTTCTGATCGATGTTAATCTATTAACCGGCGGCAGAGCCGAGGCACCGGTATTTGATCTCAATGAAGATCAGAAGTTTGATGATAACGATACGATTGAGTTGATTGTCGATGGTGAGCCTGAGAAGATAGCCCCCTCTTCTATCGATTTTGGTGGGGGAGAGCTGCCGATTACTATTCGGGTGGCCGATCCGCTGAGTGATGACTATGAGCTTATCTGTGATGGCGAGGGCAACTGTGAATTTACCCGCCCCTCAGATGCAACGCTTACCGGCCGTCAATCTTGGCAGCAGTTGCGATAGGTGGGTTTTTTAATGAAAGGGGCGTGGTGTGATGGTTGAGAGTCGGAGAGTTCAGAGCGGTTTTTCGCTCATGGAGCTGATGATTGCGGTGGCGATTGTCGCTATTTTGGCCTCTATCGCCTACCCCTCTTATGTGGGTTATATTCAACAGGCACGGCGTGCCGATGCGGTCGCGAGTTTAATGGAGTTAGCGCAGTTTATGGAGCGCTACTATACCGAGAACCACCGCTATCGTCAGAGTGACGGGAGTGCGCCTGTGCTCCCTTTTACCGAGGCACCTAAGAGTGGCGCGACCAAGTTCTACGATCTGACGATTACCACGACGGCCGATAATAGCTATACCCTGACGGCAACGCCTAAAGGGGGACAGAGTGGCGATGGTTGCGGCAGTTTTAGTTTGAACCATCTTGGGGTGCGTGGCCATAGCGGTTCGTTATCGGCCGATAACTGTTGGTTATAAAGGCGCTAGCTAGCAGCCTTTGGTTTAGGCACCGCTCTGCTGCTGTAGATGGGGGATAATCTGCTTTAGCTCGTCCATAATAATCTGCTGTAGCTGCCGTTGTAGCTGCGTCGTGCGCCGCTCAATGAGCAGTTCGACCAGCGCTTCGATCTCCTCTCTATCGAGCCGACTATTCGCTTCGATGAGCCCTTTGGCCGGATCGTCGGGCTGAGGGGCGGCCTGAATGAGCGTTTCGGTAAGTGTCGGGAGCGAGGGCTCTGTTGTTGTCGCCGTAGTCGCTGGCGTTGGGGGCTGTTGGTCACGCCTCTCCCGTTTTGTCGCTGCTTTCAAGGGCGGTTTGGGGGGGCTGTCTGGCGCTGGTGCAATCGCTTCCGGTTTTAACGCCGGTAGTGGGTCGTTAAGCATACCGAGCACATCGCTCAAGTCGGTCAAAATTTGGTTGCGGGCAGTCTGTTTGTCCATCGCGATCTCTTCACAGGTTATGGGTTTGCATCGGATAGCCTCGCTCCTGATAGTAGCGATACCGTGCTCTTGCTAGCTGTTTGCCGTTCTCATCTAAAGGGACTACCTCGGCCACTTTATCGAAGCGGCTGAAGCAGGCCGGCGGGGTTGGGGTATCGGCCAAATTGACCATCGCCGAGGGGGTGTTATTGTCGATAAGCTGCGGTCGCTGCAGTAGCTGATCTCCGTAGCCGATATAGATTCTAATCCCCTCGGCGTCACTTCGTTCATTGAGGCGTTGGTGGGGGAGGAAACTGACATCGTCAAAGCACCAGAGCAGATCATCGATTTTTGCGGCGGCGAGGCTATCCTCGGTGTGGAGATAGAGCAGACTCCCCTGCTGCCACCCCTTGGCCACAATTTTACACGCCAGTAGCTGCTGAGACAGCCGCTGCTGGATATAGAAGTTGACCTGAGTCATGGGGGGAGTCCCGACTATCACCGCTGTAGTAGATAGTTGACTAGCAGCGGTACTGGCCGACCGGTCGCCCCTTTGTTATCGCCACTTAGCCAGGAGGTACCGGCGATATCGAGGTGTGCCCAGCGCATCTTTTTGGTGAAGCGGGCTAAAAAGCAGCCGGCGGTAATGGTGCCCGCTTTCGGGCCGCCGATATTGGCCATATCGGCAAAGGGGCTTTTGAGCTGCTTATCGTACTCCTCCCACAGCGGCAGTGGCCAGAGGCGATCATGCGCCTTATCGCCCGCCTGTCGCAGCTCTTCAATCAAGCGCTCATCATTCCCCATGAGAGCGGAGGCGTGGCTGCCGAGGGCGACAATGCAGGCACCGGTGAGGGTGGCGATATCGATAATCGCCGCCGGTTTGAACCGTTCACTGTAGCTGAGCGCATCACAGAGGATTAATCGCCCTTCAGCGTCGGTATTCAATATTTCGATGGTCTGCCCCGAGAGGGAGGTGACGATATCGCCCGGTTTATTGGCCTGACCATCGGGTAGATTTTCGCAGCTCGGCACGACACCGACCAGATTGAGGGCTAGCCCCATCTCGGCAACGGCTTTCATAACGCCAAAGACCGTGGCGCCACCACACATATCGTACTTCATCTCATCCATATTGGCACCCGGCTTGAGCGATATCCCGCCGGCATCGAAGGTCACCCCCTTACCGACTAGCACCACTGGTGCCTCTTCTGATTCACCGCCGCGATACTCCATCACAATCAGTTTGGCCGGTTGGCGTGAACCGCGAGAGACCGAGAGCAGCGCCCCCATGCCGAGCTCCTCCATCTTGGCCTCATCGAGAATGGTGCAGGTTATGGGGGAGTAGCTCTCGGCTAGCCTCTGGGCCTGTTCGGCTAGATAGGTTGGGGTACAGATATTTCCCGGCAGATCGGCGAGCTCTCGGGTGAGAGCCATGCCGGCGGCAATCGCCTTACCCCGCTCAATCCGTCGTTGTATCACGGGCTGCTGTTTGGGCTTGGGGAGGTGGAGCTGATAGCTATCGGCTATTTTGGGGGGGTGATCAGGGTCACTTTTGCAGCGGGTAAATTGGTAGTGGCTGTTTAGCAGTAGCTGCACTTCGGTTTGGGCGGCCCATTTGGCGCTGCGCTGCTCGATTGGACTCTGGTGGAGCGTGGAGGTGATCTGTTTTAACGGTAGCGCCTTGAGGGCTGTGGCGGCAGCGGTGACAATATCGATATAGCTAGCGGCGGTAAGAGTCCGCAGATCGCCACCACTGACGATGAGTAGCCGTTTGGCTTTTAACCCTTTCGGGTGGTGTAGCAGCAGGGTTGAGCCTAACTTGGCGGCCAACTCACCGGTACGGATATAGTCGCTAAGCTGCCCCTCCATCGCCTTGTCGATAGCGGCAGCCTCCGCCGATAGCTTGTTGTGGCAGGGGAGGGTGATAACTAGACAGTCGGTGGTGAGGCTCTCTAAGGGGCCGGTAATAGTGGAAATCTGCATCTCTCTCCTCGCGGTAGTGGGTGATAAACAGTAACGATGATACCATAGCCGTTTTGCAAACGGATATTTAAGGGATGATTGCTGGACGCTATCTGTTCAAAGAGCTGTTGCTGACCACGGTGGCGGTGACCGCGGTGATGCTGCTCATTCTGCTATCGGCCACGCTGGTGAAGGTGTTGACTGGGGCGGCCGGGGGGGAGTATCCCGCCGAGCTGCTGCTGGCGCTGTTTGCTCTAAAGCTGATCGGCCCGTTGGCGGTGATTCTGCCGTTGGCGCTCTTTTTGGCGGTGTTGTTAGCGCTAGGGCGACTCTCGGCCGACTATGAGCTCTACGCCCTGTTTGCCTGTGGCGGCGGCTATGGTCTGTTGCTGCGAAGTGGCATGGGATTGGCGCTATTGGTCGCACTGCTGCTGTGGTTGATTGAGTTGTGGTTCGCCCCGTGGGCCGATGAGCAGCGCTTTCAGCTACTCGATCAGGCTCGGGCCGAAACGGGGGTCGATGGGGTGGTGGCGGGGCGCTTTCAGTCGCTAGGTAGTGAACAGACCCTCTATGTGACCGAGGCGCTGGAGCCGGCACAGGGCGAGGCGCTGGCGAAGGTGATGCTATTTAGTCGCCAACCTGAGGGGGGGGTGGAGATATTAACTGCCGAGCGGGTCGAGCAGCAGCGCGATAGAGTGGATAACTCGATGGCGCTGAACTTTAGCCAAGGGGAGATCTATCGCGGCAGTGAGGCCTCATTAGCTTGGCAGAGGGTGACCTTTAGCGAGTATTGGCTGCGGTTACCACACCGACCGGTGGTTAGCTCGACGCGACGGGATAATGCGATACCGACGCTGCAGCTACTTCAGCAGGCGGATATCGTCTCGGTAATGGAGTTGTATTGGCGTCTGTCGGGAGGGGTGATGGCGTTAGTGCTGGTGCTGTTGGCGATTCCACTGGGGCGCTCCGAACCGAGGCAGGGGCGCTTTGGACGCTTTTTTTACGGACTGCTGCTCTACTTTGTCTATTATAACGCGCTGTTGACCGCCCGCTCTCTGATCGAAAAAGAGGGCGGGGGCGCTGAACTATTTTGGCTCATCCATCTGCTATTTGCCGCCTTGGCACTTATAGGGCTGTGGCAATTGCAGCGGCTGCCTCGGGTCGTGGAGTAGCGTGCGTGGTCGGTTTTAATCAACTAGAACGCTATATTGGCCGCCAGGTGTTAAACCATACGACATTAGTGTTGGGGGTGGTGGTGGCGCTAATTGGGCTGATCAACTTTTTGGATGAGGTTGAGGTGATTGGCCAACACCACTATACCCTCGCCTCAGCGGTGCGGTTTACGCTAATGGTGTTGCCGGCACAGCTCTATCAGCTCTTTCCGGTCGTGATGCTGGTAGGAACGCTGCTGGCGCTAGGGACGCTGGCAGCGAGTAGTGAGTTGACGGCGATGCGTGCTGGCGGTTTTACCTTGAGCCAGCTAATGTTGGCGCTAATTAAGAGTACTCTGCTGCTGCTGGTGGCGGTCGCGTTGGTGGGGGAGCTCGGGGCACCGCGCTGGGAGCAGCTAGCGCGACAGGCGCGGTCGGTCGAGTTAGGGCAGACTCTGCACCACACCCAAGCGCAGGGGTACTGGTTTCGGCAGCAGCAGGCGTTTGTTAATGTCAAACGGCTGCTGGCGGATGGGTCGATTTATGGTATTGACATTTTTGAGTTTAATTCGCAGCAGCAGCTCAGTCGCTATATTCGGGCGCAGCGGGGGCTCTTTACCGGGCAGAGCTGGCGTCTGCAGCAGGTCGAGCAGATCGAGTTTGGCGCCGATTTTTCGCTACAACGACGGTACCACCCACAGTGGCTATGGCCATCGTCGCTAACACCGCAGATGATGGGGCTGGTGGCGGTGCGTCCGGAACACATGCCGCTGTTGGAGCTTATCGACTATATCGCCTACCAGCGACAGCATCAGTTAGAGGCGCTGCCCTATGAGCTCTCCTTCTGGAGCCGAGTGTTCGCGCCGCTCTCATCGCTAATGATGATTCTGCTAGCGGTGCCGTTTGTGATGGGGTCGGTTCGCAGCGCCTCTACCGGCCTACGGGTGGTGCAGGGGGTGCTGTTAGGGGTGGCGTTCTATCTTATTAATGCCGTGTCGCAAAATTTGGGGCTGGTCTATCAGCTACCGCCGCTGCTAAGCGCCATGGTACCGATGTGGGTACTGGTCGGGGTGGGGTGGAGCTTGATTCGACGACTGGCCAGACATTCATAGATTTAATATGGCAGCTAAACTACCCTACTGGCGACTATCGGCCTTCTACTTCTTCTATTTTGGCTGTTTGGGGACGCTAGTCCCCTACTGGGGGCTCTATCTACAGTCGCTTGAGTTTACTATCGTCGAAATTGGCCAGTTAATGGCGCTGTTAATGGGCACTAAAATTGTCTCCCCTAATATTTGGGGCTGGATTGCCGACCATACTGGCGAGCGGATTCGGGTGGTGCAGCTCGGTTCGTTGCTGTCGCTGCTGACCTTTAGCGGTATCTTTTGGGTGGAGAGTTTTTGGGGGGTGGCGGGGGTGATGCTGCTGTTTAGCTTCTTTTGGCACGCGACCCACCCGCAGTTTGAGGTGGTGACGCTGAACTATCTGCATCACGATCACCATCTCTATAGCCGCATTCGACTCTGGGGCTCGGTCGGCTTTATTCTGGCCGCCTCGACCTTTGGGCCGTTGCTGGAGTGGGCGGGCATTGAGCTGCTACTGTGGCTGCTGGTGGGGATCTATAGCGGTATCTTTATTAGCAGTCTGCTAGTACGAGAGTGTCGTCCGATAAGCGATAGCGACTCGCCGCCGATCTGGCAGGTGCTCTCCCGACCGGAGGTGATGTCTCTTATTGGGGTCGGTTTTCTGATGCAGGTTGGCCACGCCCCCTACTACGCCTTCTTTACCCTCTATATGGAGCAGCATGGGTTGAGCCGTGGCTTTATCGGTCAGCTCTGGTCATTAGGTGTGGTGATGGAGGTGGTGATCTTTTGGGTGATGCATCGGCTGATTGGCCGCTTCGGGTTACGGACGCTGTTATTAACTTCGCTGCTGCTAACTATCGTGCGCTGGCAGCTAACCGCTTGGCTGGCCGACTCATTAGCGGTGATTTTGTTAGCGCAGATGTTACACGCGGCTAGTTTCGGTCTCTTTCATGCGGTGATGATAGCGCTATTTCACCACCACTTTACCGGTAAGCTACAGGGGCGGGGACAGGCGCTCTTTAGTAGCTTAAGTTATGGGGCGGGTGGGGCGGTCGGTAGCTACTATGCCGGTCTATTATGGAGCGGTTACGGGGCGATGATGATCTATCAGATGGCCACGGTGGTGACCGTGGTGGCACTGATAGTGGCATGGCGGTGGCTGTTTGATCCCCGCATAGGCAAGTAGATACTGTGTCGCTCGTTTATTACTGTTGACCACTGTCGGTCTCATAGAGGCTATCGGTCAATAGTCGCATAAAGGCGACTAGAGCATCGATCTCTCTATCCTTGAGTGCCGGCCCATGCTCTAGTTCGGTGAGGGCGAGGTTGGCCTCTATCTCTGGTGCCTGCCACGGCTGGCCGGTTTCGGGGTTAAGCTGCCGCTCAGGGCTGCGGCTATTATATTTATTGTAAAACAGCACCACAGTGCGTAGCTCTTTAAAGATGCCGTTGTGCATGTAGGGGGCGGTGACGGCGACATTGCGCAGCGTAGGGACTTTAAATTTTCCCGCTTGAGCCGGATCGTCGATAAGCGGATGGTTGAGAAGACCCTGATCAAGCGTGGTCACGCCGTTAGCTAGACGCAGTGGTCGGTTTTCGGGCACGCCGATATTGTGGTATTCGTAGTTAGTGAAGAGCTCTTGCGCTGCTCCCGGGCGGGGTTGGAGCTGGTGGCAGAGGTTACAGTTGGTAAACTGCTGGGAGAAGAAGAGGGTCATGCCTAGATCCTCCTCTGGTGTTAGCTGGTACTCACCACGCAGGTAGCGATCGTATTTAGAGTCAAAGGGAGCGAAGAGGGGGCTCTGCTGCTCAAAATCGGCAATGGCTGTCGCCATGGCGTGGTAGGCTAAATCGATATCGTTAAATATCTCGTCGCCAAAGTGGGCTTTAAAGGCGGTGATATAGTGGGGGTTCTCTTGCAGCCGTGCTATCGCGGTCGCTTTATTGGGTAGGCCCATCTCAATCGGATTTAAGGGGGGACCTTCGGCCTGTTCGGTCAGATCGGCCGCCCGTCCATCCCAAAACTGGCCGCCGACATAGCTGCCGTCACTCCGTTGATGAAACATGGGGGCAAAGCGGGCGTAGCTAGCGGTAGGCGCTGAGCGATCACCGAGTGAGCGACCATCATCGCCGAGTGAGGCGGCCCCCTTCCAACCGGCATTGTCACGCCCATCGGCGAGACCGTTGGCCGGTGCGTGGCAGGTGGCGCACGATTGAGTGCGGTTGAACGAGAGATTGGTGTCGAAGTAGAGTAGCTGTCCTAGCTCCCATAGTTGCAGCGGCTCTCTCTCTGTGGCTAGCGTGGTCGTGGTCGTGGTAGAGGAGAGTAGTAGTAGTAGCGGTAGTGTGAAGGGGGGAATCATGAGGGTTAAACTCCTGACAGGGTGAGGTGGTTATCCCAGCGCCGCTGAGACTCTGCGGCGCTTATGAGGGGGGTGAGCTGTTGCGGTTGACTCTGGTAATAGAGTAGTTCGCCATCGCCGCTGCTAAAGAGAAAGTCGCGGCTATCGATGGCGGTGATGCCACAGCCATCATTAACGGTAAGTGAGGTGAGATAGCGCCGTTCAGCGAGTGACCAGAGCACGATGCGATTGCCTCTGGGGGCGGAGAGGGCGATGAGTTGGCCATCGTGGCTACAGCGAATGGAGCCGATGTAGTTTCGTAGCTGCGGCTCTATCTTAGCTGGGGCACTCAAAAAATCGATTCGCTGCTGTAGTGTCTCGATCACGCCTAAGAGGGGCGGGTTCTGATTCGCGGCTCCTTGGTACTGCATCGCTACCACTATCGTATCGCCGGTGACATCGAGGTGGCGCATACTTAACTGGTGCCAATGTTCAGGCGGCTCAAAGCGGTGCAGTAATCGGCCATCGCTAAGGTCAATAAGGGCGACATTAGGGCGCATAGTGGCCAAATTGAGCTTGGTGCGGCCATAGTCGGGGTGGGTCTGAATACCGCCGTTTGCCACCGCAAGGGTGGTGCTATCGGGGAGTGGTTTCAGCTCATGGGGGCCGATACCGCCGCTTGGCCACTCGCTAAGGGGGTTGAGCTGGTTATCGTAGCGGATAATGACCCCCCGCCCTTCGGGATGGTCAAACTCATTTGCCGTGAGGAGTAGCTCGCCTGTGGCGGTAAATAGCCCATGGCCATAGAAGTGGTACCCTTTAGGCGCTTGAATTGTGGCTAGCGGGGTGCCGCTGTGGCTCTCAAACAGCGCTAACCACGACTGTGGCCGTCGGGCGACTACCGCGACTAAAGGCTGGTAAGGATGGAGCAGCACCGCATGCCCCCGTCCGGGCAGTGGCTGTTGAAATAGCGGCTCGCCCCGCTCGGTCACTGCCGACAGATAGGGGTGGTTAGCGTGGTTAACGCAGCTATAGAGCTTTGGTGCTGCCGGCGCGGCTGCCTGACTGGCCGGCGTAGGCCAGAGAGGGAGTGTGGCGAGGGTTTTTAATAGCGTTCGCCGTTGCATGGCTTAATCTCCATCGAGCGAATTAAACCCTAGGCTGATGCCGAGCTGTGCGGTCACTTCAGTCGCGATGAGTTGCTGTAGCTGTTGTAGCTGTTGTCGCAGTACCTCTAGCCGAGGGCGCTGCTCTGGATCGGAGACCGCTCGTGTTAAGGGGATATCGATGCTGTTGAGGGTCGTTTGGGCTTGGTGAAGCTGCTGTTGTAGCGCCGTTTTGAGTGGTCTCCCCTCTAGCTGTGGCAACAGCAGCAGCTCGATGACCTGTCGTAGTGAGAGGAGATTTTGGGCCAGATTATCGAGCGAGCGTTGGCTGCGCCACGACTCAGCTAAGCGGCCATTGGCCTTGGCCGGTTCGGTGCCGAGCGGCTTGGTTAGCTTATGGTCGATCATGAACTGTAGCTGGGTATGGAGTTGGTTGAGTAGCTGCGATTCGACCTCACTGCGGCTCTCAAAAAAGGCGTTACCCTCGCTTGCTGTGGCGATATAGTGGCGAAATGGGGGGGCGTTTTCGAGCGGTTGCGTCCAGCCTTGATAGAGGGCGGTAGCGTTGTGGTGCAGTTCGGTGGTGATGGCGGCAATCAATTGGCAGCGATAACTATCAGGCGGTGCGTTAGCGAACAGTAGCTGCTCTAATGCCGTTAACCCTTGTAGGGCGGCGCTTTGGTGGGCAAATTGTGCCGGCTGTAGCGGCTCAAGGTCGGCTGCGGCGAGAAACTGTAATAGCTGTCGGGAGCCGCTACCCCGTTTATCGGGCCAGAAGTGGATACGGTAGTGGCGTAGATTGAATTCGGCCGGGCCGAGGCGGAGATATTGGATCTGTTGCCAGGCCGCCATGGTGGTCTGAAAGTGCTGTTTAAGTGCGGTAGGTGGCTGTTCGGGCTGACACTGCTCGCCCTGCTGTTGCAGCGCTGCGCTTTGGTGCTGTAGCTGCTGATAGGCGGGGATAATCTGCCTATCGACCACACTGAGCAGCCCCTCCAAGGCTGCCGATAGGGAGGGGGGGAGTGTTAACAGAAGTAGTGTTAGCCAGAGGGGTAGGTGTCGGTTCATAACTGCTCCAAAAGGGTAAGAAGTTGTTGGCGTTGAGAGGCGGAGAGGTTGATAAAGCGCTGTTTAGCTGCGGTTGCCTCTCCTCCGTGCCATAAAATGGCTTCGGTGAGTGATTTTGCACGACCATCGTGCAACAGGGCAGAGCGGTGAGCGACGGCGATAAGGGGCGGTGTGCGCCACTCATGGCCGCTAGCCTGCTGTTGTGGCAGGTTATCGGCGAGCGCTTGACCCATGTCGTGCAGGAGTAGATCGCTATAGAGGGTGACGGCTCTGCCGTGGCGATCTGGGAGTTGGGGGGTATGGCAGTGGTGGCAGCCGCTTTGCGCAAAGAGCTGCTCCCCTTGGGTGACTATCTCAGATGTGGCAGGCTGAGTTGTCGTTCGAGGTGGAGTGAGACGCTGTAGGTAGTCGGCGATGGCGTTAACCATCAGCGGCTGGACTTCGACCCCCTCATACTGCAAAGAGTTACCGTCAGGGGCGGCACGGCAGGCGCTCTGCGCTGCGGTGCAGTCAGCGAATCCTTTGGGATAGCGGCGGGTTGAGAGCCCCATATCGTCCCGTAGCGCTCGTTCGATTTGAGCCTCTAGCGTAGGTTCGGTCGCCCGCCAACCGAACCGCCCTAGCTCCCCTCCTAGCTGCTGTAACCGACCGGAGATACCATCGCCGTTCTGATCTGTCGCATCAGCCTGCGCCGCTACGGCGCTAGGATCGATGCGGGCTATCGCACCTATTGTCCATAAAGGCGGAGCGATACGGACAGAGTAGCGTTGTGGGGCAGCTAGAGGGCCATAGCCGAGACTCTCAAGCTGGTAGTGGGGCTGTTGCAGTGAGAGGGTCGTTCCATCCGCTAGCGTGACCGGGTTGGGTTGGAACTCTCTTTTCAGTTGCCCTTCGGCGAGATGAGTGGCAATCGCTTGGGTCTGTAGCTGGGCACCATAGATGGGATCGGTGTCGAGTTGGACGACTAAACCGTTGGCAAGATCGCCCCCAGCGGGGTGGCACTGACTACAGGCGCGGCTATTGTAGAGGGGGCCTAAGCCGTCGGCTGCCTGAGTCGATGCGGGAGCTGAGACCCAAATTCGTTCAAATAGTGCCTCCCCTAGGGCGTAGGCGAGCGGGTCGCTATCGGCCTGAAGGGTGTGAGGCACCATAGCGATAGTCGCTATAAATAGTCGCTGTGGCGTTGAGTGTTTAATTGCTGCTCTCATCGCGCGTGACTCGTCTAGGTTGCATCTGATATCCAACGCTGGAAAATTCGCTCTCTATCGATTCGGTAGTCAATACCCCCTCTACCTCGACCCAGTCGAACAGGTTGAGTTTTTGAGCTCGGTCAGGGGGGAGGGTGAGATAGAGCTGCTGGTTAGCCGGTGGCGGCGGGACATGGATGCAGGCCCCGATAAAGGGGACCAGTAAGAAGCTCTCTACCTTGCCGCTGCTATGGCTCTCTAACGGGACAACATAGCCGCTTAGGGTGATATATTGGCCATCAAGGGTCGTATTGACAGGAGGGTTAGGATCTTGTAGTAGCTCTCTAAAGGCGATGATGCGCGGGTCGTCCTCACCGATCTCCCCCTCCTGATAGAGGCGTACCAGTTCGGGATCGGGACGCCAGCTATCGGGCAGTAGATCGTCCCACACCAAAGGTCGCGGGGTCGCTGCACTGAGCCAAAGTGGCAGTGCCAGTAAAATAGGCGCACTTATATGCCAGAAAAATCGGTAGCGCACAAGCTAAGCTCCCTATGTCGGTTAGTTAGAGGCGGATTCTCATCCCATCGCTAAGTGAGTAGCGATAGGCTCGCCAAGCCGGTAGTAGCGAGGCGATAAGCGTAAAGAGTAGTAGTAGCAGCAAAATCGACCACTCATTCCCCCCCGGCCAGCCAAGAGGCAGAATGAGGCCAAACTGCTGCTCAAGTAGGGGGGTGAGTAGCAGCAGCAGGGTATATAGCAGCCCAAAAGCGATAGTGATTGCCGTCAGGGTGAGCAGCAGTGCCTCGCCCATAATTAGCCCTAAAATGTGGTAGGGGCGTGCCCCTAAAGCTCGTAAGATAGCCATCTCTCGCCGCCGTTCATTGAGCGAGGTTAATAGTACCGAGACCAACCCGAGCAGGCTAATAGCAACCACCAGTAGCGAAATCAGCCGCAATACCTGCTCAAATATTCCCACCAGCTCCCATAGCTGTTGCAGCGTGACTCCGGGAATAATAGCCATTAACGGCTCTTTAGGGTATTGGTTAATCAGACGCTGCATCTGAAAGGTGGCTAGTGGGGATTTGAGCCCTAGTAGGGCGGCGGTCATTGTCTTTGGGGTTAAGTCGTGCTGTAGTGCCTGCTCGGCCCCTAGCTGAAAACCGGGGGTGCGTACTCCCCCTTGCCAGTCGATATGGATAGCCTCCATACCGGCGAGGGGGATATGGATGGTGTTATCGACGGGGGTGGCGGTCGGAGCCAGAATCGCGATAATACGAAACGGCTTATCGCTATGTTGTGGCAGGTGGGTTGCGCCGCTACCGTGGGCGATAATAAGCTCATCATCGATCCGATACCCTAGTGTGGCGGCTACACTAGCCCCTAAAACGGCCTCATAGACACCGTTAAACTCCCCCCCTTGGGCGAAGGAGAGGGGCTCTTTTCTGCCGTAGCGGTAGTGTTTAAAGTAGCTATTAGTTGTGCCTAGCACCCGAAATCCGCGGTGGGAGTCCCCTAGCGCAATCGGGATGCTCCAGGCAACTTTGGGGTGAGCTGC
Source organism: Ectothiorhodospiraceae bacterium BW-2 (assembly GCA_008375315.1). NCBI lineage: Bacteria > Pseudomonadati > Pseudomonadota > Gammaproteobacteria > Chromatiales > Ectothiorhodospiraceae > Ectothiorhodospiraceae bacterium BW-2. Next base: position 2,024,125 of record CP032507.1, read on the forward strand.
GAGCTCTTGGTAACTCTGCCATGAGAGATTATGGGTAGCGTCACCGAGACGAAATACTGTATAGAGTAGTAGTTGTATGGCACTGCCTCGCGCCCCGACGATGAGATCGGTACCGGAGAGGGTCTGGGTAAAGCTGTTTTTGGCCTCTAGGCGTAGCTTCTCCACCCCTAAAAAGAGCAGTACGCTTAAACTAATCGATAGCAGCGTTAATAGCAGGGTGGTGCGGCGGTTATAGAGACTTTTAACGGCTAGGGTTATGAGTGACATCGATTGATCTCAGCTAACGGCACAATGCGGTGAAAATGGTTCTGTAAGGTGGCATCGTGGCTGACAAAAATGAGTGAAGTTGACTGCTGTTGGCACTCCTGTAGCAGCAGCTCAATAAAGGCGTGCCGCCTATCGCTGTCGAGAGCCGAGGTCGGTTCATCGGCGATAATGAGCTCCGGATGGCCAATTAAGGCGCGAGCGGTCGCAACCCTCTGCTGCTGGCCGACACTTAGATCGACAACGGCGCGAGACCAGAGTGTTGGGGCGATATCGAGCTCATGCAACAGTCTCTCTGCCTCCTGCTGTGGGCTCTGTTGCAGACGCTGACGCCTGAGCGGGGAGAATGTTAGTGGTAGTAGGATATTTTCGATCACAGAGAGGTAGGGGATAAGGTTAAATTGCTGAAAAATAAAGCCGATATGGTCGGCGCGTACTCTGTCGCGCTTAGCGCGACTTAGTGCGGTGAGCGTGGTATTGAGCAGGGTAATGGTGCCGGAGTGGGGCAGAGTTACCCCCCCTAACAGCGAGAGTAGGGTAGTTTTGCCGCTACCACTAGAGCCGTAGAGGAAGAGCCGCTCTCCTGCATCGAGGCGTAGGGTCTCGATATCGATAAGCGGCAGGTTCGGTTGCCAGCCGAACTTGAGCTGATCGATCTGTAACAGGGGGGCGGCACTCATCCGTTAGTGGCGATGGGGTGATGAGAGGGGGATAGTTGCCGAGGCAGGCGTTAAACGGGCTGCCGTTTGGTCGCTGGCGCTAATCGCTTGCAGCTCAATCTCTGTGAGCGATGGGAAGTGTTGAAACAGATCGACCCTAAGCGATGTTGGCGCTTGGTGGCACTGAAAGTGGTAGTGGATCTGAAATTCGCTATGGGTCTCTTCATGCTCATGCTCATGTTCATGTTCAACTTCGGTAAGCTGACACGATTTTTGGGGGGTAAAGTGAAACAGCACCTCCCCTTGTTGTAACTGCTCTATCGCAGTCGCCACCCTCTGCCGCTGCGCCTCGGTGCGGGGCTGGTGTTCAAAGCCGACAATATCCAGCGCCGGCGAAATAAACTCTAGCCATAGCCGCCCCTCCTGATGGGCTAGATTGAGTTGGGCCGTGCCGTGTTGATGGCGAGTTTGGGGGGGCAACTCATGGTCATGGTCATGGTCATGGTCACTGGCGACTAGAGGCTGCGATAGCATTAGGGTGGTTAGGGTGAAGAGGGTTTTTTTCATCAATGGCTCCTATTTAAGACTGTCAGAGCCTTCAAAGGCGATCTGCTCTAGACCTAACACCGCGACGACCCGCTCTAACTGTCGCGTCTGTTCGATGAGTGCCGTAACGCCATCTAAAATAAGCTGGTTTCCGGCCCGATTACCGGCAGCGAGTAGTTGATCATAGGCGATTCCCCTCTTTTCAGCGCTCTCTACGAGTTGATAGAGTTGGTTGACCGTTTGGCTTAATTTTATCCGCATAGCGTTATCGATGGCTCTATCTTGGCTATAGACCCAGCTTGACAGACTTGGCCCTTCGAGTACCGAACCATCTAGCCGCTGGTAGCGACCTAAATAGACATTTTGGATCCCAAGCCCGTTATTATAGTGTGACCAGTGGGTGTTATCGCTGAAGCAGTCGTGCTCCTCCTCAGGATCGTGTAACAGTACCCCTAGTTTCATCCGCTCTCCTGCTAATTCACCAAAGCTTAGACTACCCATGCCGGTAATCATCGCCGCGATACCTTGATTAGGATTGGTGAGCAGCGCGGTGCGGGCCGCACCCTTTTGTTGCCACTGCACTGTCATCCAGCGCAGATCGTCCACTAGCTGGTCAGTCACGGCTTTTAAGTAGCCACCGCGGCGGTCGCAGTTGCCATGAGTGCATTGAGTGTGGCTAAAATCGGTGGCGGGGCGGTTACCCGCTCCGGGGCCGCTGCCGTTGAGATCTTGTCCCCAGAGCAGAAACTCGATGGCGTGGTAGCCGGTGGCGACATTGGTCTCTATCTGTTCTAATTCGTGGAGCTCTGTGGCGATAAATTGGCTATTGAGCACGGTGGCATCAATCGCTTTGCCGGCCACTGTTAGCTGCGGGTTAGCGATAATATTGGCGCGATAGTAGGGGTTCTCCGCCGACTCTTCGCCGTAGTGGTCGATAGCGACATAGTCGATCAGCCCCTCATCTAGCGGCCAAGCGTTCACCTTACCCTCCCACTCATCGACAATCGGATTGCCAAAGCGGAAGACCTCCGACTGTTGATAGGGGTGGCGAGCCGTAATCCAGGCCACTTTGGCCTGTTCGAGAGTCGTTTCAGTAGGGTTGGCAAGCAGACGGTTGACCGCCTGTTGTAGCGCCGTGGCGGTGGTGAGCGAGTCGCTGTAAACGGCGTGGGCGATATCGGCATAGTGGTTGACAATAGCCTCAGGTTGAGGCGGGGCAGCGGCAGCGCGACTCTCGGCTTGATGGGGGGCGGTTGCACTACAGCTAGCTTGCAGTATCAGGGTGGTGGTTAGTGTCAGGCTTAAAGAGAGGCGGGATAGTGTCACAGTGGTAGCTCCATTTAGTCAATGAGTTACGGATAGTTAAAATTACAAATGCCATTTTACACAAATGGGATTAATTTTCAACTAAAAGATGGAGGATCAATGTTTGATCCCGCCGCAGCTCTCCCAACCTCACCCCCCGACCCCTCTCCATGAATGGAGAGGGGGAGTTTTATCGGTTTGTGGTGAAGATTGGTAAGCCGCCGGCGGGGGCTGAGGAGGGGACGAAGCTATCACCCCCCTCTCCATTCATGGAGAGGGGCCGGGGGTGAGGTCCATCGCCCCGGTTGACCTCGCCCAAGCCGCCATCGGCCCCGGTATGGGCAATCTAATCTTCCGTGTGGCTGAGCGCGAAGTAGAGAGGCAGCGCAGAATTTGAGGAGGAGTCGAAAAACTAAAGCTACTTGAGGGCAAAGTGGCGTTTTAGATTGCTAGTGGTTATTTGGGCTAACTCCTCTAGCGAGAGCTCTCTTAGGGTGGCGATAACTTTTGCCGCTTCGATAAGATAGGCCGGCTCGTTGCGCTGTTGATGGTAGCGGGCAGGCGCCATATCGGGTGCATCGCTCTCTAGTACGAGGTGATCGAGCGCTAGGGTGGCGGCGATGCGGCGTAGTCGTTGTGCACGCTCAAAGGTGATGGTGCCGCCAAATCCGAGCAAAAAACCGAGCTCGATGAACTTTTCAGCCTGTTGCAGACTGCCGCTAAAGGCGTGCACCGTGCCGCCGAAGGTAAACTTCTGTCGCCTTAGTAGGCTATAGAGCTGATCGTTAGCGTTACGGCTGTGCAGAATGAGGGGTAGCTGCGCTTGGGTAGCGATGGCGATCTGTTGCTGTAGTAGCTGTCGCTGCCTGTTGAGATCGCTAGCGGGGGAGTAGAGATCGAGCCCTACCTCGCCGATCGCAAGAATAGAGCGATGGCTAGCGAGCTGCTGCTCTAGTTGAGGGATATCGGTGCTATGGTGGTGAGCGAGAAAGAGGGGGTGGAGCCCTAGTGCCGGATAGCAGTTCGGGGTGGTGTGGCAGAGCTGCAACAGCCTAGGCCAGCGCTTGGCTTTGACCGCTGGAATGATAAAGGTATCGATATTGGCTTCAATAGCCCGCTGTCGCACCGCCTCTCTATCCGCATTAAAGGCGGTAAAATCGAGATGGCAGTGCGAGTCGGTAAACAAGTCGCGCTATTTTAGTAGTAGCCCTTTCGACTCTGTCGTAGCCCTAACCGGGCCTTAACTGCATTACTAAACTGTAGCAGTTCGGCTATCTCTCTCACACGGGAGCGCATCATTAGCGGCACCTCACGATTAAGGTAGTTGTGCTGCTCTTCGGCGGTAGAGAGCTGTAGTAGCTCTGTGGCATAGGCCTCCGCACGCTTAATAGTGCTCTTTTCGCGCTGAAAGGTGATTCTATCATTCATCATCTATACCCCTGCTTTGCAGAACCTTGGTGAAAACAGACCGCTGTAGTATAAATTTGGGCTTCTATACCACTCAACCATTTTGTTAACTCTTTCCAGTATATTATTGATTTAAAAAGATAGCTCTATTTTAACACGGCGCAATAGTGCGCTTGATATCGTGCTGTCATTGACTGCCATAGTGACTATATCGGTAACTAGGTGGCCTCCCTTTAGTGGGAGGTGGTAATATTTTGACTCTGATCACAATCACGGGGGAATTTATGACTCACTACGACTTAATCGTTATCGGTAGCGGGCCGGCAGGACAGAAGGCGGCGGTGCAGGCGGCAAAGCTGGGAAAGCGGGTGGCAATTATCGATCGCATGGAGAGTATGGGGGGGGTCTGCCTCCATACCGGCACCATTCCGAGCAAAACTCTCAAAGAGGCGGTGCTCTATCTAAGCGGCTGGAGTCAGCGGGGGCTCTATGGCGATGACTACCGCCTAAAGAGCGATCTGACCATGCAGGATCTACAGCTACGGTTAAAAAAGACCATTGAACGGGAGGTAGAGGTGATTAACCACCAGCTACACCGTAATGGCATTGAGACCGTGCAGGGGGTGGCTAGCTTTATCGATCCGCACCTTGTTCGAGTTGAGCAGGCGACGGGGAAGTCGCTCCAGCTAAAGGGCGACTCTATGGTTATCGCCACTGGCACCCACCCCTATCGGCCGGAGTCGATTCCGTTTGATGGCGAGCGGGTACTCGATAGCGACGACATTTTACAGCTACAGCAGCGGCCACGAAGCTTGACTGTGGTTGGTGCTGGGGTGATTGGGGTGGAGTATGCGGCGATCTTTAGCGCCATGGATGTGGAGGTGACGCTGCTCGATGGCCGTCAGGAGCTATTGGGGTTTTTAGATCGGGAGATAACCGATGAGTTCATCCACTCGCTGCGCCAGCGCGGGGTGAGTGTTCGGTTAGGCGAAACGGTGGCGACCATGAGGGTCGATAGCGCTGCCGGGCAGGTGGTGACTGAGACGGAGAGCGGTAAAAAAATTGTCTCTGAAGTGGTGCTGTTTGCCGCCGGTCGTAGCGGTACGACCAATTCGCTACAGCTCGATAAGGCCGGTATTCGGGTCAATAAACGGCACCAAATTGCGGTCAATGATGACTATCAGACCGAGGTTCCCCATATCTATGCCGCTGGGGATGTGATCGGCTTTCCTAGTCTCGCTTCGACCTCTATGGAGCAGGGGCGGCGTATCGCCTGCCACGCCTTTGGCAAGCCGTTAGTCGGTAAGTTGGAGAACTTTCCGTTCGGTATCTACGCTGTGCCGGAGATGAGTATGGTCGGCGAGACCGAACAGCAGCTAATGGAGCGCGGGGTGGCCTATGATGTCGGTATCGCCCGCTTACGAGAGACGGCCCGAGGGCAGATCATGGGGATCGAGGAGGGGATGCTGAAGATGCTCTTTTCGCTGGAGGATCAGCGTCTGCTGGGAGTGCATATTTTGGGCGAGGGGGCAACCGAGCTGATCCATATCGGTCAGGCGGTGCTCTCTTTGGGGGGAGGGATCCACTACTTTCTCGACTCGGTGTTTAACTATCCGACCTTAGCGGAGGCATACAAAATAGCGGCGCTTGATGCTTGGAATCGTATCAGTCGTCTGTAGTGTTATTGAGGGGGGGCGCGAGCCCCCCATCTTAACGCTTCATAGAGTCGAAAAATTCGCTGTTGCTTTTGCTAACCTTCATCTTATCGTGCAGAAACTCCATGGCCGCTAACTCATCCATCGGGTGGAGCAGTTTGCGCAAAATCCACATTTTCTGTAGTTCATCGGCCGAGGTCAGCAGCTCTTCGCGACGGGTGCCTGAGCGGTTGATATGGATAGCGGGGTAGATCCGCTTTTCGGCAATTCGGCGATCAAGGTGGAGCTCCATGTTACCGGTGCCCTTAAACTCTTCATAGATAACATCGTCCATACGGGAGCCGGTATCGATGAGTGCGGTTGCGATAATGGTGAGGGAGCCCCCCTCTTCGATATTGCGCGCGGCACCAAAGAAGCGTTTCGGGCGTTGTAATCCGTTCGCATCGACTCCGCCGGTGAGCACTTTGCCCGAAGCGGGGACGACGGTGTTGTAGGCGCGGCCAAGACGGGTAATCGAATCGAGCAGAATCACGACATCGCGTTTGTGTTCAACGAGCCGTTTGGCTTTCTCTATCACCATCTCGGCGACTTGGACATGGCGAGCCGCCGGCTCATCAAAGGTACTGGAGATCACATCTCCGCGCACCTGCCGACTCATTTCGGTTACCTCTTCGGGTCGCTCATCGATGAGCAGTACCATCAGATAGACATCGGGGTGGTTATTGGCGATAGAGTGGGCAATATTTTGAATGACCATGGTTTTACCCGCTTTCGGGGGGGAGACGATAAGTCCTCGCTGGCCTAAGCCGATGGGTGAGACCAAATCAATGACCCGGGCGGTGATATCTTCGGTGCTGCCATTGCCCTGCTCTAGGCTGATGCGCTGATTGGCGTGTAGAGGGGTTAAGTTCTCAAAATGGACTTTGCGTTTGGCATTTTCGGGGGGTTCATAGTTGATTTGGTCGATTTTAACCAGGGCGAAGTAGCGCTCATTATCTTTAGGGGAGCGAACCTTGCCCGAGACAGTATCTCCGGTGCGGAGATTGAAGCGGCGAATCTGGCTAGGGGAGACATAGACATCATCGGGGCCAGCCAGAAAGGAGCTATCGGCGGAGCGTAAAAAGCCGAAACCGTCGGAGAGGATCTCCAATACACCATCAGCGAAGATCTCCTCACCGTTTTTGGCGATCGCTTTTAATAGGGCAAAGACCACCTGCTCCTTACGAATACGGTGGACATTTTCCAGTCCCATTTCACTGGCAATATCGAGAAGTTCAGCAGCCGATTTCTGCTTCAATTCAGAGAGGTTCATAGGTTTTATTCGAGTATTAGAAAAAGTAAATATTAGGTAAGGACATTTGTTAGGCTCAAGCATTCCTGATAGCGCAGCTCAATAGCTCCTTAGGCATACTAGGCATAGATTGGGCGTGCTATTCTGAATCAAGAGTGGGGAAGGGCGCTAAAATAGCACCATAAGCTGTAAAAATCCACCCCTTTGAGGTAATGGCGTGAATTTATCCCCCGCAGTAGTCGCTGCGGGGGAGCTGAAGCTGTGGCAGTTAGAGATTACTATCGATAAACGCCGCGAGCTGCGATTTGGAGACGGCCCCCACCTTGGTCGCCTCGACACTACCGCTTTTGAAGATCATCAGGGTGGGAATGCCGCGAATCCCATATTTGGGGGGGGTGTTGGGGTTCTCATCAATGTTAAGTTTAACAATTTTGATCCGGTCAGCGTACTCGGCAGCAATTTCGTCCAAAATAGGGGCGATCATTTTGCAAGGACCACACCAGTCTGCCCAGTAGTCAACCAGTACGGCTTTGTCGCTTTTTATTACTTCCTGCTCAAAGCTATCATCGGTTGCATAGACGATTTTGTCGCTCAATGGCTCTCTCCTTAAGTTAAATCAGGGCCGGCAATTATGGCAAAAATTGCCCCTATTGCCTAATGTTGTTAAAAAAACTTGCGGGGAAGTCGCCCCATGGGGCTAATTTGAGCCCAAATGGGGCGATATTGCAACCCATTTACTCACCTTTTTTGGTATTCTTGCCAAATGAACACAACGCCCTCCTCAGAACTCCTCTTCTCCTCCCTGTCGTTAGCGCCACAACTGCAACGGGGACTCGATCAACTCGGCTTTAGTCTCTGCACGCCGATTCAGGCAAAGACGCTGCCATTAACGCTCGCCGGTTATGATGTCGCCGGTCAGGCGCAGACCGGCACCGGCAAAAGTGCCGCCTTTTTAGTCGCGATGTTTCAGCAGCTACTGCAGCGCCCTTTGGCACCAGGGGCAGTGGCCGTGCGGGGGCTGATTTTGGCCCCTACCCGCGAGCTGGCGATCCAGATTCACAAAGATGCCGAGGCGATAGGTCGCTATAGCGGCCTGAGGCTAGCGCTTATCTATGGCGGTACCGGTTATGAGCAGCAGCGGCGCTCATTGGAAGCCGGTGCCGATATCTTAATCGGCACGCCGGGGCGACTTATCGACTACTATAAGCAGCGGTTCTTCTCCCTCAACCAGCTTCAGGTGATGGTGCTAGATGAGGCCGATAGGATGTTCGATTTGGGTTTTATTAAAGATATCCGCTATCTGCTGCGGCAAATGCCGCCTCCGACGCAGCGGCTGACTATGCTCTTCTCGGCCACTCTATCGCTGCGGGTAACTGAATTGGCCTACGAACATATGAACAACCCGCAACGGGTAGAGATAGAGTCGGCAGAGCTCACTGCCGACAATGTTGAGCAGCAGCTCTTCTATCCGGCTAGTGATGAAAAAATCTCCCTGCTGCTAGGGCTCCTGCAACAGTGGCAGCCGCCGCGGGCGATACTGTTTGTCAATACCAAGCGGGTCGGAGAGCGGCTCTGGGGCTATCTGGAGGCGAACGGCTACAAAACAGCTATTTTGAGCGGTGATGTGCCGCAAAAAAAGCGCCAACGGCTGCTACAGCAGTTTGAGCGGGGGGAGTTTTCGCTCTTGGTGGCGACCGATGTGGCCGCGCGGGGGTTGCATATCGCCGATGTCAGCCATGTCTTTAACTTCGATCTGCCGCAAGACCCTGAAGATTATGTCCATCGTATCGGTCGTACCGCCCGCGCGGGCGCTTCAGGGGTGGCGGTTAGCTTCGCCTGTGAGGAGTACGCCTATAATCTTATCGATATTGAGAGCTATCTAGGGCGTTCACTGCCGGTCACGGCGATTCAGAGTCAGCTACTGCTGACTCCGAAGCCGCCGCTAAGAGACTCCTCGCCTGTGGCGGGGCGTCGTCGTCGCCGTCAACCTCCCTTAACTCCGTCCTGATCAGCCACTCGCCCTCTCCAAAGCAGAGTCGGTCTCTGCCCGCCTGTTTGGCCAGATACATTCTCTGATCGGCCAGTTCGATAAGATCGCTCCAACTGTTAGCGTTATCGCTATGCAGGCTAGCGACGCCGATAGAGGCGGTGACTGGTGAGCCATCGGGGCGCCTCCCCAAGCTGGTCTGGAATAGTCGTTCGATAAACGCCAACCGATTGTGGCGTGCGACGCCGTCGATATGGGGGAGGGCGACCAGAAACTCCTCCCCTCCCCAGCGAATAATAATATCCTCTTTGCGAAACCATTGGTTAAGATTGGTTACGAACTGAACTAGGACTAGATCGCCGGCATCGTGGCCGTAACGGTCGTTAATTGACTTAAAGTGGTCGAGATCAAAAAACATCAGCGTTAAGGGGCTCTGGTTGCGCTGCGCTAGATGGAAATACTTCTCCAGAAGCTCCGAGCCGCTGGCGCGATTAAAGGCCTTTGTGAGTGGATCGTGCGCCGATTTAAGGATAATTTCGATAAGATAGTGGAGCTGACTCATGCCGGAGATGATCGCAACTCCGGCGATCATCGCCATTAGCCACAACATTCCGAGTTGGGTATCCCACTCATTCGCCGCCGCGTTACTTAGGCCGGTGTAGGCCATAATCGCCATAGCAGGTAGTACAAATATCATCCCCTCTAGCGCTGAGAGGGGGAAAATGGCCAATCCGGCGACCAACACAAAGGGTAGATAGGTGTAGCCTGCAATGAGGGTCATCGCTAGGCCTGTCTGTGTAGTCTCAAGATTAAGTAAAATCGTGTGGGCGTAGAAGTAGAATAGAGTGGGGATTAAAAAGAGGAGTATGGTGCCGATATAGGCGTGCAGCAGGCGGTCGGAGCGGCGAAACGTCAAGAACAGGCCGGCAAAGGCGAGTGAGGTGATGATTCGTGCGGCGGCGAGCTGGAGTCCGACCGAACGGGGGAGTAGCTGTAGATCGACCATAATCCATAGTGGGGTTAATACGGCAAACATGAGCGCAATTAAGCGTACTCGGGAGATAATCAGGTAGGCCCGTTGCGGCTTAATCAGCTCCGGCTGTCGCCACGGTAGGAGTAGCCCCCACATATCGCTACCGCCCTCTCCGAGCAGATCCCGAACCGCACTGCGAGCCCGCTGTTTTAGCTCAGCTACACTGGATAAGCTCACGCTACGACCCTACTGTGGCCGCTGATCGTCAACTGATCGACTTCACGCTGCGTGTGAATGGTGAGTGCAAACGGGCTCATATCGGCAAACTCCTGACCAATAATCCAGAACTGGCTCAGTTTGGGGCTAATATGGGGCAGAGTATCGATCGCCCCTCGTAGTCGCTTGCTATCGTAGAAGGCAAACGGTTCATCGAGAATAACACACTGGCGATTTTGTTCGCCACTGCCCTCGGCCAGAGCCGCCACTAGCGCTAGTCGTAGTGAGAGCAGTACCTGCTGCTGGGTGCCGGCGGAGATCTCCTCCCAGCGAACAAAGTCATGCTTTTGTTGCGAGAAGATAGTCACCTCTAGTGATTCACTGAGCTGCAGAAAGTGGTAGCGGTTGTCGGTTAGCTGTGGCATCACGCGGCTGATAAAGCGTTTCATATCCTGATTAAACAGCACCATCGCTTGGCGGCTGGCGCCGTGAAGTAGCTCAATCGCCACCTCTCGGGTGGCATTTTGCAGCCGTAGCTCACTCTGTCTGTTTAAAATGGTCTCTTTGGTTCGATAACATTCGACCCCCAGCGCGAGGCGAGCCACTTCACTCTCTAACTGCTGCTGTAGCTGCCCACTAGAGTCGTGTAGCTCAGTGGCTAATAGCTGACAACCGGCCGGATGGAGCAGCTCGGCCGCTGGGGTCGCTTTTAGCTGCTGTAGCGCCTCTAACAGGGTCTCAGCTTCACTCTCCTCAATGCGTTCAGCTAGAGTGAATATCGGTCGCTGCTCTAGCCGCTGTAGCTGGCGTAGCTGCTGCTGGTAGATCGCGATCTGTTGCTCTAGCGCGAGATTGTGTTGCTGTTGTCGGCCAATGAGGGGTTTTGTGCGATGGGCGACTATGAGTAGCAGTAGCGCGAGCAGTAGCAGTATCGCACTGATCGGGAGTAGATAGGGTTGCAAGAGAGGGGAGAGAAGCGGTGCAGGGAGAGTGGTCTCAATACCGGCGTGGATCATGGCAAATAGGGTGGCAGGGATAAGCCCAAGTAGTCCGAACAGCCCGCTTAGACGGAAGTGGCGCCGGCGCTGGCGCTGATATTTTGTTAGCTGCCGCTGCCCCTGTTGTCGCTGTTGCGGTAGCGGGGGCTCCTCCTGCTCATCACCGCTTTCGATCTCGCCAAGCGATATCTGGAGTTGGGTAATATAGCGACTACAGCGCTGCTGTAGCTGTTGTAGCTGACCGAAGCGCTGCGTCATGTCGCTAAGCCGCTGCTGTAGGGGGAGCAGCCACGGATGCGGCTCTTGGAGTGCAAAGCTAAGCTGCTGATAGTGATCTGTGAGCCGTGTGAGTTGCTGTAGCCAGTGGGAGAGGGGTTGAGCCGATTGGGGCAGCGCGTCAAATTCGCCGCTCACCTGTCTTAAACCTTCGAGCTGCTGCTGTAAGTGTTGGTGCCGCCGGGCTAGCTGCTCAACCATCGCCTCTCGTTCCAGAGGGGAGGGGCTACTTTGCAGCTCTATGGCAAAGTGGTGCTCTTGTAACTGCTGTTTGATCTCGGTTAGCTGCTGGCTGAGGGTGCGATGGTGGTGCCGATTGGCCTCTATCTGCTCGGTCAAGGTGGCAATGAGCTGCTGCATCTGCTCGACCCCCGCAATAGCACCGGCAGTGTGGTGGCTAGGGTGGTGGTTGGCGGCATCGCGCTGGGCTAGATAGATCGAATCGACAAACTCACTGTAGTTAAAGCCGATGAGGCGCTCTATCTGCTCCTGCACCGAGCGGGGGCCTTGGGCCAATATCTCACCGCTATCGCTTTGTAGTAGCCGCGCCGAGACTCGACGATCAATATCGAAGCTGCGCTCAATGCGGTAGCGGTTACCCTCATTGCCACAGAAAGCTAGCTCAACCCGACCATCGCTCTCCCCCCAGAGGATCACCTTATCGAGTTGTGAGGCATCAATTTGAAAGGTACGGCCAAAGAGGGCTAAGGCGATGGTCTCAACAATAGCGGTTTTGCCCGACTCATTGACGCCGAAGATGGCAATCGTCCCCGTCGCGGGGAGTTGATTCAGTCGAAGCTGGCGATACTTGAGGATATTGTCAGATTGCAGCGACTCAATAATCACGATTTTATCTCCGCCTGTCTGTTCTTTAGGTAGCGTAAGACTAGCTCAGTCGCACGGTTAAACATCTCTAGGTCAGTAATCGGATCATCACTGTTTTGGCGTCTCTGTCGCTCTTTAGCGACAAACTGTTCAAAAACGGCGGCCGCATCAGTGACGCGAAAATCGCGCCGTTTCGATTCAGTGGCGTCAGTTAGCATAAGGTTAGGCTCCTCCTCAATCGTGAGGGGTGAGGATACCTTGCTAACGGAGGAATGTCATCTGCTGTCAGAGGGGGAGGAATCGGCGAGATAAAAAAAAGGGGAGATTAACTCGAATCTCCCCTTAATCTAGGTAGGGTTGTGTGATGAGAAAGGGGGGGTAGATAGATCTAGTGCAGGCCGCTGATGAAGTCAGCGACGGCACCGATTTCAGTATCGTTCATCTTGTCGGCAATCGGGTTCATCATCGGATGAACTCGGAGACCGGAGCGAAAATCTTGTAGCGCCTTGACGGTGTAGTCGATATGCTGCCCCGATAGCGAAGGGAAGAGCGCCGCAGGGTTACCCACACCGTTCGGGCCGTGACACGACATACAGGCGGGGACATTTTTATCCTTGTCGCCGGCGTAGTAGAGCTGTTTCCCGAGTATCGCTTTTTCAGGCGTGGCCGAGCCGATGGCGGTGGTTTGGGTGGCAAAATAGGCCCCTAAATCGGCCATATCTTGCTCACTTAGCGGAGCGGCCATTCCAGCCATAATCGGATCTTTGCGTTCGCCACTTTTGAAAGCGGCGAGTTGATTGGCGATATAGCTAGCGTGCTGACCCGCTAGTTTGGGGTATTGGGCCAGCGTGCTGTTACCATCGGCGTTGTGACAGGCAGTACAAGTGGCCGATTTGGTTTTGCCGGCAGCGGCGTTGCCGGCAGCGAGAGCAGAAGAGCTCAAACCGACCAGCACAAGGGCTGCGAGTATCTCTTTTTTCATCATCAATTCCGGTGGTTACATTCTCTTATCAAGGGGAAAGGTCGTTGCAGCAGCCGTTACTGGCTCTGGGAGATCATATACTCCACAGCCGCTCTAAGATCGTCTTCGGTGCAGGTCATGCAGGTTCCCTTCGGAAGCATGGCGGTACCGGGAATCCCGTTCAGAGCGCTCTGCATGAGCGCGTCCATCCCTTTGGCAATCCGAGGAGCCCAAGCGGCGGTGTCACCCAGTTTAGGCGAGTTGGCAGCCCCTGTCATGTGGCAGTTGACGCAAAATTTATCATAGGTGGCTTTGCCATCGGCGGCCATCAGAGAGTGGCTGGCCAATACCATGGCGCTACCAAGCAAGATAGAGGTAATCTTCTTCATCGTTAAAAACTCCAAAAGTCGGGCTGGATAGAGTGGTAAATAGAGTCGCTTGCCAAGGGGGGCTGCTGACTCAATGTGGCCAGTATAGCATTGATGGGCGATAATCGCTATATCAAAAATTACCGTTACAGTTTGTCGCTCAACGGGCCGATTGGGTGGGTGAGGGATTTTTTTGGCAAACCGGCTGCGGTACTAGGGTTAACATCGTGCAAAAAGTGTCAGTCTGGAGTGGAATCATCGGGGTGGGGGGGCTGCTGATCTCGCTGATGCTGGAGGGTGTCGCGCTCGACGGTAGCCGCTACTGGGATGAGTCGCTGCGCCAGCAGCTACCTGAGTCGGATATTATGCCGTTAACGGTCGAGGGTGAGCCCTTTCTAGCGCTCTACCACCACGCTGAGACCGGCAATTTAAGTGGCGGAGTGGTTATCGTACCCGATTTTCACGCCCATCCCGATTG